>JAFSYV010000238.1 GCA_017443585.1 Lentisphaeria bacterium
CTGCTCAAGCCGCCCGTCTGCTTCGCCGTGTGGGGCGGGCTGGAAACGGAAAAACAGCTGCAGCGCATCGCCGTCATCAAGGAAAAACAGCTGCCTTACGAAGAGCTCTGGATCGACGCGGGCTGGATGGGGTCCCCCGGCCCCTGTCCCCATTTTCTGGAAGAATCCGAGATCAAAAGCGACTGGCCCAAACGGGTCGGGTCGTGGGAGTTCAACACGTGGGCGCATCCTCACGGGCTCCGGCCCATCGCCAATGCGGTGCATCGGGCCGGGATGCGGCTGCTGGTCTGGTTCGAAGCGCTCCGGGTCCACTCCGCCTCGGGGGGCGCGGTGCTCACGGAGCATCCCGAGTGGCTCATCGGCAATCACGCCGCCGCCGCGGAGGGGAAAAACGTCGAGTTTCTGCTCAATATCGGGATCCCCGAAGCCCGGCAATACCTTTTCGACACCATAAGCTCCATCATCGAACGCGAAGGGATCGACGACTACCGGGAAGACTTCAACATCCAGCCGGCGCCCTATTTCCAGATGGGGGACGAAGAGATGGAGGAACCGGACCGCATCGGCATCACGGAAATGAAGTTCGTCGAAGGGGCCTACCTCTACTGGGAAGCGCTCCGAAAACGTTTTCCCGACATGTTCATCGACAACTGCGCCAGCGGCGGCCGCCGACTGGACTACAAGACCGCCTCCATGGCTTTCCCGCTGTGTCAGAGCGATTTCGGCTGTTTTCTGCCTCACGAGGTGGAGTGCGTCCAGCTGGAAAATCTCAATCTCGACGACTGGCTGCCCCTCCACGGCACCCTGAACTGGGGCGAAGAGGACCCCTATCAGGCCTTCAGCGGCATGGGCTGCGGATATGCCAGCAAAATCTGGCAGTTCAACGGCCGTGAACCGAAGCCGGACCACGACTACGACCGGCATAGGAAGATCCTGCAGTGGGGCAAGGAGCTGCGTGACCTGCGCATGACGGGCGACGTCTATCCGCTGGTGGAGTCTCCCGAAGAGGACATGCGCAAGTGGAACGGCGTACAGATCCACGACCCGGCCTCGGATTCCGGCATGGTCCAGCTCTTCCGCCGCCGGAACAGCACAGAAGCGGCGTTCCGGCTGAACTTGACCGGACTCGGCCCCGAGGCGACTTACGAAGTGGAATCCTTCGAAGGCGTGACGAAACGCCTTTCCGGGAAGGAGCTTGCGTCGCTCGCCGTCACGCTGGCGTCTCCCCGCTCCTTCCTGATCCTCCGCTACCGGCGGATCGGGTGAGGGAGATTTTTACGGAGTGCAAGACCTGTGACCGTTTCCGAGTATCATCCGGGGGAGATCCCCGCCAAGCCGGGGGTCTACGTGTTCCGGGACCGCTTCGGCACCGTGATCTACGTAGGCAAGGCGGTGAACCTGCGGCGGAGATTGGGCAACTACTTCCAGCCCGCCCGGAGCCGCCGGGGCGACCCCAAGCTGCGCTCCCTCATCAACAGCATCGCCGACTGGAACTTCGGCTGGTCTTTGTCGCCGATCGGGAAGGGGAGCTCCCCGTCCCGTCAGCGTACGCTGACCTTGATCCCGACCTTGTCGACGATCAGTTTCCCGGCGGTGTTCAGAAAGATCACCGGTTGGAACGCCCAGACCTTTTTCTCCGCCCCGAGGATGCCGCAGTTGAAGCGCCAGGTCACCGTCCGGGGCGTTTCGGTCAGCATGATCTTTCCGTTGCCCGCGTTGACGGCGAAATCGCCGTCGCCGCGGAACCAGCCCGCGCCGACGGAGGCCTCTCCTCTGCCCCTCAATGTCACGGTGAATTCGCAGTTTTCGTCCTGATCCAGCGGTACACGCGCCCTGCTGTACAGTCCGATATATCCCCCTGACCGATTGGCGACCTCGACGGCACCGCCGCGAAACACGGCGGCGGAATCTTTTTTGCGGGGAGAAATGAACCATCCGGCGGGGAATCCGTCCTCACCTTTCCGCCTGAACTCCCCGTTGACGTCCACCTCTCGGAGGGTCCCGGCTCCGGGGCGTTTGCCGAAGCGGACTTTGGCGAAGCCGCTGATATCTTTGAACGCTCCGGAAAAGGGGACGTTGAAAGCGTAATGACTCCGGGCCCCCGCCGGCGAAAATCCGAACTGCATCAGCAGCCTTTCCCCGGGCCGCGGGACCCTGCCGAAGATCGTTTTGAAGGGGATGGTAACGCATGAGTTCCATACCCCATCCCTGACCGTATCCCTGTGGCTCCAGTCCCCCGTCCAGGGCACCCAGCTTTTCTTCCCGTAATGCGTCGCATCAAAAGCGCTTCCGGGAGCGCTGGAAAAGACCATTTGCCTGATATTCAGACCGGCGTTCGAAAGGAATATCTCCCACACCGGATCCCTCCAGAGCAGGGTGCTGTCGCGGGGCGCCGCCGCTGCGGCGGGACCGGGATGGGGAGCCCGGCACTTCAGCAGAATGGCCTCGTCGTTGTAACCGATCCTGAAAGAAACGTCTGCGGCGGGATAGCGGCTTTTCAGGCCCCGCAGCGGCAGGGAGGGGACAGCGTTCCATGCCGGATCATCGAAGTCCCGGACTTTGACTGCTTCGATATTCCGGTTTTCCGCCCGCAGCAGCGCGGGAGAAATGTCAAAGAGACTGCCGAAGACGCCGAACATGGAGCCGCCGGCCTTGAGATTCTTTTCATACGGGGTCCCCAGATATTCGGCGATGCGCCGGGGATTGCTCTTCGAACGGGGCAATTTTCCGATGAAGTCGTTGCGTTTTTCCAGCGCGTCGGCCAGCTTGAGCAAATTGGCCCGCGCCGGATCCTTCTGCACCGCGGCGGCGGCATGAGCCGCTCTGGCGGTAAGGCGCATGTATTCGAAATCGACCCGCAGTTCCCGGGCCATGAAATTTGCGGCGTCACACTTCCCGATCGCCTGATTGAACACTTTTTCCAGCTGGTCCATGACCCGGGGCGGATAACGCAGGTTCCAGAAATCCAAAGCGAATATCTGCGGTTTTCGCACGAAGTCGTTGAAATCCTGAGTCGCCGGAGGCCGGAATCGGTCCATTCTGGCGTCGATCAGCTCGAAAAAGCGCACGAAATCCGGGGCGGCCTTTTCTCCGAAGGCAAAAAGACAATACTCCCTGAGAAGCTCGCCCGTATCGAGGTCCCGATCACCGCAGAGCTTGCCGTAGGCGTAGAGCCAGGGACCGTTGATGGCGGGCGTGTTGCCGTAGCCGCAGTTGTAGAGGGCGTAGACACGGGTCCCGGCCAGAGCCTGAAGTTCTTCCTGCAGTTCCCTGAAGGAGCGGGCCGGCGAAAAGCCGCACTGCAGATAACTGCCGAAGTAGTAAGTCCAGGCCACGATGCCGTCCACGTTGAATTTTCCCAGACCGGCAAGACACCGCGGAGTCACGGGCGCCAGATCGATGATCATCCTCTTTGTGGGGAATTTTTTGAAGGAGACCGGCAGACTTTTGTGGGTCGGCCCGTAACAGGAAATGGCGGGAGTGACGCCGGGACGGTCTTTTTCCAGTTTCAGCGCAAGGTCCCGGTGGAAACACCACAGCTTCTCGCTCCAGCTGTCGGTGCCATACCACGCTTTGCATTTTTCGCATTCGCAGCCGATGAAGCCGTCGCTCTGTCCGAATTCGATGACGGTGTAGCCGTCGTCGGCCCGTTTCAGCGCATTTTCGTAGATCAGGCGCTGAACATCGGGATTGGTCAGGCAGTACTGGGGCCGGACGCCGTCGAAATCCCCCCGATGGATATAGCGTTTGCCGTTGACGAGGGCGAAATACTCCGGATGTGTCCCAGCATATTTCGCTTGGGGGATGGCAAGATTGTGGTAATGGACCCGGTAGTCTTCAGAGCAGTTGAAATAGTGGTTGTTGGCCACCGAGTAGAGCATCCCCCCCAGAGGCGAGGCGTTGTTGAAAAGAAAACGCGGTTTGTTCCGGTACGAAAAATCCGCAGGGACTTTGATCTGTTTCAAGGGCATCGTCCGGACTCCGTCGTGCAGTCCGTAGGTGTTGTGGACGATGCCGACGAAACGGGTATTGGTGAATTTTTCGGCAAAAACACAGACCGCCTTGAGACTGCCCACCGTATAGTAGACGAACCAGCGCGGAAATTTGACGTTTTTCAGCGGATTGGGAAGATCTTTGCCGTAAAGGAAAATATTCTTCCCCCTCACGGTCACGGCGTGTTCCCAGCGGGTAAAATCCCGGCTGGAAAGGCCTTGTTCCGCCAGCGCCCGGGTATTGCCGATGAAGATTGCGGGTTTTCCCGGGATCCGTTCGCTTTCCCTGACCAGAGGCAGCTTTGCGCCGGTGGCCCTGAAAATGGTATGCTGGAGCAGTTTTCCGCCCAGAAAGACGAATTCATCCAGTCCCGCGCTGTCGCCGGGATCCTGAACGACGATCTGATAGGCGCTTCCGCCGCCGTCGGAAATAAGCAGATCCGCACCGCGGCAAAGGGAAAACGCCGCAACGAACACAGCCAGGATCATTGTCCGTTTCATATCGTCATCCTCTCTTCCTTCCGCGCCGTCATTTCACCACTTGTCGTTCCACCACTGGGTGAGGAACCGGCCCCACTTCCAGTAGGAGGAGTTGTCCGCGCCGGAATACCGGCCCAGCAGGGGGCACCGGTTGCGCGACACCTGAGCCACATGCAAATCATGAAACAGGACATTGGAGTACCCCGGCCCGTTGATAAGCAGAGCGCCTGCATTGTCGTCTATTCCCTGGCTCTGGTGCGGAAAGGCGTGACCGCTGTTGGCCGGATCGTAATTCACCCACTCGGACCTCGATGAGGATTCCGTAAAGAAGGCGCTCCGGGAGGGAAGCGTGGTCCTGACGGCCTTCCAGTAATTGTTCGCCAGCAGTCTGGCGTAGCTGAAAAGACTGCCGGAGTAATCGGGCGTGGAGCGCGAAAATTTGCGCCCCGGACACACCAGAGGCGAAATATGGAAGGAACCGATCGCGGTATAATTTTTGCGGGCGCCGCCGACCGGAGCATTCTTCGCACTTATGTAGGGGAAGAAAAGCGAAGTGTCATCTGAGAAGCTGTAGGTTTTTCTGCAGTCGCTTTTGTTTCTGTCTCCGGTGAAGAGCGGCATTACCCATCCTTTGTTGTCGTCGACGTAGAAGCCGCACGCCTTTCCGATCTGGGAAAGGTTGTTCACGCAGGTGCTGTGAAAAGCCCGTTCGCGGGCCTGCTGCAGGGCGGGCAGCAGCATGGAAGCAAGTATCGCGATAATGGCGATGACCACCAGAAGTTCTATCAAAGTGAATGCCCTCTTCTCCCCTTTCCGGGAATATCCCCCGGACGTCTTCGATCTCTTCATTGCGTCAACTCCCTCCTTTAATAAAGTCATTTGAAAATACCTGTCTTCAGAAGAACTGACAGAGGCTCCGTCCGTGTGTTAATATAGGTGAAAAAAGGCGGAAAAGCAAACGAAAAGGTTTCATTTTATTTCTCAAAAGGTTTTATTTTATTCGATCTCCCGTAAAAATATGCAGCGGAACCCACGCCGCCGCGGAAAGGGAGCGCTCTTGCAATTCGGTACGGGAAATGCTATATTATGGGGCAAGGCCGGCGGTCCGGCCCTCGGATCGGAAGAACTGAGATCCGTCATCCGGCTGAAGGACAGAAAAAAATGGATGCCCCATCGATCAAAAAACATATCTGGGACCCGGAAAGGATTTCCGCTTATCCGACCGATCAGAAGAGCGTTTTCCGTCACGCCGTCAATGACAATGAGGCCGCCTCTCTGGGGCTGCCTCTTTTCGGGACCTTCTGGTGCGAATCCGAACGCGACGATCTCAACTGGTGCCGCCATACCGGGTACCCCTTCGCTTCTCTGGAGCTGATTCTTTCCGGAAAAGTGGAATATCTTTCGGAAGGCGTCGTGGAAACAGCGGGGCCCGGCGAAGTCTATGTCCTCACCTATGGCCGGGATGTCCGCTACGTACCCAAGGAACCCACCCGCAAGATCTACATCATCCTTGACGGCACGCTCATCGGGCTGCTCATGAATGAGTTGGGATTTTCCCGGAACGGGGTGATCCATCTGGGGGAACCGGCGGATTTCGAACGGCGCTTCCGGGAGATCGGCGCATTGATGGAACTGCGATCTGAGGAGGCCCGTTTTCAGGTTTCCGCAAAACTGTGGCTCCTGCTACTCGAACTGTCTCGGGAACTCCGCTCCACGGGAAGCTTTCAGGCCCTCCCCCCCGGGATCAGGCTCAGAAAGCTCAAATTCACCAAACAGGACCAGACCCCACTGAAAAACAGGGAGATCGCGCGGGATCTGGGCATTCCCGACGGTTCGCTGTACAAGGTGTTCACGAAGTACTGCGGCGAATCTCCCCACCGCTGGTACCGTCGTCAACGCCTTGAAAGAGCCGCGCTTCTGCTGCGCACCACCGACAAACGGGTTTCCGAGATCGCCGTTCTCTGCGGTTTTGTCAATCCGAAATATTTCATGACCCTTTTCAAGCGGATCTATGGATCTTCTCCCCGTGCCTACCGCCGGCAGGAAACCGGGGCGCCGCCCGAAACATCCGCTTCACCTTGAGCGATTCGGCGCCGGGGCAGTCTGGAATAAAGGCCGGTCCGCGGCTTGTTTTTTCCGCGCCGCTGCGTTATATTATGGCGTGGAGTGAGTGAAAAGTGACTGTTTCCGAATATCATCCGGGGGAGATCCCCGCCACGCCGGGGGTCTACGTGTTCCGGGACCGCTTCGGCACCATGATCTACGTAGGCAAGGCGGTGAACCTGCGGCGGAGATTGGGCAACTACTTCCAGCC
>JAFSYV010000239.1 GCA_017443585.1 Lentisphaeria bacterium
CCGCGGCGCTGCAGCGCTATTACCGCGAGGATCCGGATCCTGCGGTGAAGAGATCCCTCATCGCGGCGGCGGACTGGCTGTACAGGGCTCTGGACAAAAACCGGATCGGCTGGTCCTACGGCACGGGCTGGGACGGGCAACTGTTCTGGCCTGCCACTCAGGGATTGAATCTGCTCACCGTGCCCGGCATGATGGCGGGCGGTCAGCTGGCCGACAGCCGGGAGATCTACGACGCCGCCCGGATGGTGCTCGTCTGCGCCCGGATGACCGGCTTGAATTACATCGGCAAGGAGCTTTCCCTGCGCACCTGCGTTCTGCCGCTGCTCTACGAAGAGATGGAGTCCTTCCGCGCGAGACATCCCGAAGCCGGCGCGGGCGACGCATTGACGGGCGATCTCATGGAGAAATTCAGATCCGGAACAAGCGACGGTTTCCGTATGCGCGGTCCCGAAAACATGGCCTTCGAGGTGCTCGCCTGCCGCCCGGCGGAGATCACCGTCGTCCGCAATACCACGGGGACGCGCCCCGCCCCCCGGCCGGAATTCAAGTGCAAAGTCACCGGCAAAGACGGCAAAGTCCTCGCTTCTTTCGGCGGCAGGATCCGCACCGCGGGCAAGTGGAAGGTCGACCTGCCCGCGAAGGGTCTGTATAAAGTCGAGGTCGAAGACAGCTGCACCGGCGTGTGGGACGTGATTTCGCCAGACTGCCGCGTCCGGGCCGAACTGCGCAAAGGCTATCTTTTCGTCAACGGCGGCGTTTCCCGGCAGAACATCGTCATTCCCGGCGGGACGAAGAAGTTCACGCTGGAGTTTTTCGGAGCCCATGAAGGCCGCTGCAGCGCCTTCCTCTTCGATCCCGATGGCAAGTTGGCCGGCGGCGATGCCGTCGTGACCTCGGGACGGCCCCGCCTGCCGTGGTTCAAAGGCGCGGAAACGCTCCCGAAAGGCCGGATCGATGTCAAGGTGAAGAAGCCTTCACCAAAGGAAACACTGTGGAAACTGGTTGTGTTCGCCGGCGGCAGCGTCCGCATGGACCTCATCGGCGCCGAAGGAAAAGTCGAACTCGGACAAAATGAAAAAAACACGCCGCGCCTCTGACGCGGCGGGAAAAATACGCATAAGGTCGCTTTCACCATGGAATACACCATCACCGAAAAAACCGGCGCAGCCATTCAGCAGGCAGTCGACCGCGCCGCCGCCGCGGGCGGAGGAAAAGTCATCCTCTCCCCGGGCGTCTACCCCTCCGGGACCATCCGCCTCACAAGCAATATCGAACTTCATATCCCCGCGGGAGCCGTCATCCTCGGCCTGCCGGATCCGGAGGCCTATGACGATTTCCGCCACCCCGAACTGGACGCCGTCGCCCCCGAAAAAAGCCGCAAGTGCCTGATCGCCTGCGCCGACTGCGAAAACGTCTCCGTCACGGGAGACGGCCGGATCGACGGCAGCGGCCTCAGCTTCTTCGACCGCAGCGTCCCCGCAGGACAGCCCTTTGCGAAACCTCCCGTCCCCCGCCCGAGAATGATCCAGTTCCACCGCTGCCGCAACCTCACCTTCAAAGGCCCGTCCTTCATCGACTCCCCCAACTGGACCTTCTGGCTCTCGGAATGCGAGGATGTGAACATCTCCCGCATCCGCATCGCCGGATGCAAGCAGATATGCAACAACGACGGCATCGACATCGACTCCTGCCGCCGCGTCCATGTCTCGGACTGCTCCTTCAGCACAGGAGACGACTGCCTGATTTTGCGCGCCATCCGCAAAAGTCCCGACCGCCCCGCCGTCTGCGAAGAGATATTCGTGACCGACTGCTCCCTCGACAGCCGCTGCCAGGGCATCCGCCTCGGCTGCCCCAGCGACGATACCATCAGAAACGCGACCTTCCGCAATATCACCTTCAACGGCTCCGGCTCCGGCATCCACTGCGAAGCCCCCCTGCGCTACCTGCGCAAAAACTGCACCGGCTACCTCGACATCAGCGACATCCTCTTCGAGAATTTCGACATCACCACCGGACGCTGCCCCGTCCGCATCGCCTGCGACCCCGGGATCCGCCTCAGAGCCGTCCGCCGCTTCACATTCCGCAACTTCAGGATCAAGTCGCAGCTCCCCATCTCCCTCGAAGGCTCCCGCGAAACCATCCTCGAAGACA
>JAFSYV010000240.1 GCA_017443585.1 Lentisphaeria bacterium
CCATCTGTCCCCCGACCTGCCGCCCATCCTCATGGTCACGGGGGAATCGGGTCTGGACATGCCGGGGCGGCCCGAGGAAAACGCCTACATGGCGGCCAGTCTCCGGGCCATGGGACATAAGCACGTCTCCTGCTACGCCCTCCCCGGCCACGGTCACGGAGGCGTATTCCTCAGCTGCGACGTGCTCCTGTTGAACTTCCTCGCCCGCTGTCTTGAAAACGATCCGCCGAAAGGAACGAGTGCAAAATGAAAAAGAACATCTCCCGTCCCGCCGAAGTCCCCCTGCTGACGGCGGGGATCATCACCGACACCCACATCCGGGAGGAGCCCGCCAGCTGCCGCAAGGTGCGGCGCGCCCTGGAGCTTTTCCGGGAGCTGAAAGCCGACTTGCTCATCAACTGCGGCGACATCGCCAATCACCACGCTCCGGAAGGCTACCGGCACTACCGGGAGCTCATCGACACCACCTTCGCCGGGGTCCGGAAGAAGCCGGAGGAGATTTTCGTCTACGCCGGGCACGACCGGGGCGGAGACATCGACCCGGAACAGGCTTTTCCGGCGCTGAAGAAACATCTCGCGATCCCCCACGATCCCGACTGCGAACTGAATTTCAAAGGGTACACCTTCCTCGTCTTCGACCAGTACGTCGATATGGAACAGTTCGAAAAGACCATCGGCGCAGCGGTCGCGAAGAGCCCCGGCAAGCCGGTCTTCGTCATCGCCCATGTGCCCCCGGCCCGGACTTTCCACAACAGCGTTCTCTGGGGCTCCGAGGTGCGGCGGCAAGTCATGGAAAAGTTTCCGGGCGCGATCCACATTTCGGGCCACATCCACGGTTCGCTCCACGATGAACTCAACATCTGGCAGGGGGCTTTCACCGCCGTGAACGCGGGCTGTCTGAGCAGCTGGGGAGGGGAATTCGCCGGCTCCGTGCCGCAGATCAAGCCTTCCGACGGCGTCCTCTTCATGGAGGTTTTCGCGGACCGGATCCAATTCCGCCGTTACGACCTCACGGGCAAGCGGGAATACGCCCCGGAACGCAGGTGGTGTTTCCCCTGGCCCTTCTGCCCGGAAACGGCGCCTTACGATCCCGAACGGTTGAAAAAGGAGCGTCCCGCGCCTTTGTTCCCGTCCCGGGCCCGGCTCGCCCTGACGCCCTGCGGCAAAAAATTCGAAACGTTGAAGCTCCGCTTCACCCCGGCGCGGCCCGACGTCTATCTCTACCGGGTCCTCATCGAGAAAAAAAGCGGGACCGGGCGCTTCGAGCAGGTCGCCGTCAAGGAGGAGTGCGGCTCCTTCTGGCGGGCCCCCTCGAAGGCGGCGCGCCCCATGGAGATCACGTTGTCCGGAGGGTATTTCGAAGCGCGCAAACGTTACCGCATCACCTTGATCCCGGTGAACTACTGGGGCAAGGAGGGCAACGCCCTTTCCGGGGAGTGCACGATCCCCGCCGCAACTCCGGCGAAGGTGCTCTTCGAGTCGAAAGACCCCATGGCGGAGCTGCCCTTCCTGACCGACCTCAAGGGGGGACAGCCTCTGAAACGCGAGGGGGAGCTCTACTTCGACGACGCCTGGAACGCCCGGCTGGAGCTGCCCGGAAAGGTCTGGGACATCCCCGGCGGGACCAGGCTCCGCTTCATCGCCGATATCCGCACGGTGCAGGAAACGGAACGGCGGTGGGTGATGAATCTGCGGAATCCGGAGCCCCTTGCGAACGGTTCGCCCCGGATCCACACCGCAAAAGGGGACCTGTCCAGCCGCTACGTCATCGACTTCGAGATGATCGAGGGCTTCAAATTCTACCTGCTGATCCGCTCGGGGGATCCCGGCCGGATCGGGTTCGATTACGTCAGGCTGGAAGAGCTGCCGGGTGAAGGAAAATGAGCGCTGATACTCCCTTGAAGACTGCCGCCCGCGTCGCCTGCGTTGCCCCTTCCCCGCCCCGGGCGGTCTTCGATCTGGCTTCGACCCTGGACGACGTGGTGGACCTGACCCTGGGGGATCCCGACCTGCCTCCGCCGGAAAATGTCCGGGAAGCCGCCTGCAAAGCCGTCATGGCGGGGCGGACCCGCTATTCGGCCAACGCAGGGCTCCGGGAGCTGCGTCAGGCCGTGGCCGCCGATGCGGAACGCACTCTCGGGATCCCCGTCGATCCCGAAACCGAGGTGGTCATCACCGTGGGGGCCATGGAGGCAAGTTTCCTCACCTTGTACTCTCTGCTGGAGCCGGGGGACGAGGTGGTCATCCACGCCCCCTACTGGATCAACTATTCGCAGGTGGTGCGCTCGCTGGGGGCGACGCCGGTTTTCGTGTACACAAGGCCCGAAGAGGGATTCCGGCTCACCGCCGAGGCGCTGGAAGAGGTCCTCACCCCGAAGACCCGTCTGGTGATCCTGAACTCCCCCAACAACCCCACGGGGGCGATCATTCCCGAAAAGACGCTGGCCCGGATCGCGGAACTTGCTTTCGAACGGAACTTCGCCGTGCTGTCGGATGAGATCTACGATTCCCTCGTCTACGACGGCAAAAAAAGCTCTTCCATCCTCTCCATTCCGGGCATGAAGGAGCGGAGCGTCCTCATCAACGGCGTCTCGAAGCGCTTCGCCATGACCGGCTACCGCCTCGGCTGGGCCATCGCCCCCGCGCCCCTCGCCGCGCAGATGACCAAGATGCAGGAAAACATCGTCGCCTGCGCCCCCCTCCCCGCCCAGTACGCGGCCATTGAGGCCCTGAGTCCCCGGACCGACGCCTCCTTCATCCGGGAGGAATTCCAGCGCCGGAGAGATGTGCTTGTTCAGGGGATCGACGCCATCCCCGGATTGAAATGTCTCCCCGTCCCGGCCACCTTCTACGCCATGGCGGACATCAGCGGCTCCGGGCTCGGGGCGGAGGAGTTCGTCTACCGGATGCTCCGCGAGGTCAAGGTCGCGACGGTCTTCGGCCCGGCCTACGGCGGGGAGCTCTACCGGAATTTCATCCGTATCGCTTTCACGGTAAAAGAGGAACGCCTGAAGATCGCCCTCGAACGCATGGGCAACTTTATGGCTTCATTGAAATCATAACCAATAAGGAGAATTTTCATCATGCCGCTTCCCCCGCTCTCGCTCAATCTTTCCCCCGCGGACAAGACGCTTTTCAACGTCTGCGTTTCCCTGTGTTCGGCTCTGGGCGTGAGACGCATGTCAATCGACTCCGCCTGTCTGGTGAAGCTGTGGGACGATCCGGAATTCCGGGCCGAAGTGGTCCGCACCGCCGACGCGCACCGCGTGGAGATCGTGGACGTCCACGCGCCCCACGGCCTCAAGGATTCCATCGGGAACCCCCTCGAGGGCGGCATGGAACACTCCAACGAAGTGATGCTGAAGTCGCTCCGGACGGCGGCGGAGATCGGGGCGAAGATCGTGACCATGCACACCGCGAGGGTCCGGCTGGTGGACCAGTTCGCGCCCCCGACGGGGCCCATCCCCCACGCGGATCTGGACGCGGCGGTGGAGCGCTCCTTGCGCCAGCTCGAAGTCCTGATCCCCGAAGCGGAAAAGCTGGGGCTCGTCATCGCCCTCGAAAACCTCTTTCTGCCCTCCTCCACGGCGGCCCACCTCAAGCGGATCATGGAGAAAGCCCGCTGCGCAAATCTGGGCTTCTGCTACGATTCGGGTCACGCGCTCATCGTGGAGCAGATGCCGGGCAAGACGCCGGAAATGATCGCCGGATGGATCGCCTGCGGCTGGGAAGACGGCATCGTGGATTTCCAGACCGACCAGCTGGACATCA
>JAFSYV010000023.1 GCA_017443585.1 Lentisphaeria bacterium
ACAATCTGGCCTTCGAAAAGGAGTTCGCCGCGTGGAACGGCAACAAGTACGCGCTCTTCACCAGCTCCGGCACGGCCGCGCTCCACATGTGTCTGGTGGGCTGCGGCGTGGGCGCGGGGGACCATGTTCTCGTGACCGCCTACACCTGGAGTTCCAGCGCCACCTGCATCCTGCACCACGACGCCATTCCGATCTTCGTGGACATCGATCCCGAGACGTTCCTCATGGATCCCGACAAGATCGAGGCCGCCATCACCCCCCGGACCAAGGCCATCATCGTGGTCCAGCTCCACGGCCTCTGCGACGATATGGACAAGATCAACGCCATCGCCAAAAAGCATAACTTGAAGGTCATCGAAGACGCCTGCCAGGCTCACGGGGCGCTCTACAAGGGCCGCAAGGCGGGAACGCTGGGGGACTGCGCCGCCTTCAGCTTCAACCAGAACAAGTGCCTCTGCTGCGGCGAAGGCGGCATGTTCGTCTCCGACAACGAGGAGATCTACAAGGGCGCGGCCAAGCTGTGGAGCTTCGGCGAGACCGCCCGGCCCGAGCAGAGCCGGGACTACCACGCCTACGCGCTGGGCTGGATGTACCGGAACAACGAGATCACCGCCGCCTATGGCCGGGCCCAGCTTTCCAAGTACGACTACTACTTCAAGACCCTGCGGGCCAACGGCGAATACCTGCTGGAAAAACTGCGGGGAACGCCCGGACTGCTGCTTCCTTACGAGCCCGAATGGGCCACCCACAACTGGTACAACTTCAATTTGCGGATCGACTTCGCCAAGCTGGGCATCACCGATCCGGAAGCGCAGGTGAAGTTCCGTGACGCCGTTGCGGCGGCCTTGCGGGACGAAGGGATCCGGGCCAGCGTCTGGCAGCGTTTTATTCTCCCCGATATGACAGTATTCAAAGCGAAGAACGCGTACGGCGGCGGCTATCCCTGGAGCATCCCCGGCGCCAACGAGGGGGTGGATTACTCCCTCGACAAGTTCCCCAATGCGCTTGCCTACAGCCGCAAGCACATCTCCGTGGTCCAGACGCTCCGGGCGCCCAACGGCCTCGACATCGCCGAACAGGTCCGGCAGGGCATCGTCAAGGTCTTCTCCAATCTGGACAAGATCGATCCCGACCGCATCACCGCCATCCTCGAAGAAAGGAAGCTCAAAAAATGATTTCCCGTTTCGCACTTTTTCTCTGCGCCGCAATCGCCCTTTCCGGTCTGACCGGGTGCGCCACGACCGGGGAAACTCTCCCCGCGGGGACGCTGAAGGTCGGCTGGGGCCGCCGCTCCATCGCCATGCCGGGGCCCGTGCCCATCACGGGACAGTTCCACATGCGCGTGTCGCAGGGGCAGTTCACCCCCGTGCTGGCCGAAGCCCTCGTGCTCGAGGACGGCAAGGATGCGGTGATCTTCGTTTCCTGTGACGTGGTTTCGGTCAACGAGAAGGTCTTCCTGGCCGTCCGCGAACTGCTGGAAAAGGAATTCCCCGCGATCCCGGCGGAAAAACTCGTCATCAACGCCACGCACACCCATGCGGGCCCCTCCACCCACGACAACGTGATCAATTATCCCAACAAGATGAAGATCACTCCCGGAAGCAAGGTGCAGGCCTTCATCGCCCAGCAGATCGCCGACGCGGTCAAGGAGGCGTGGCTCAACCGGGCTCCCGGCGCCGTCGCCTACGGGTACGGATTCGCGACGACGGGACACAGCCGCCGGGTCCTCTATCTGCAGGACATCGGCAAGAAGTACCAGGGCACCTCGGGCATGGCCATGAACGGCTTCGCCAAGATGTACGGGAAAACCAACGATCCCCTTTTCGCTTCGTATGAGGCGGGGACCGACACCTTCATCAACCTCTTCTACACCTTCGATCTGAAGGGGAAACTCACCGGGGCCGTCATCAACGTGCCCTGTCCTTCGCAGACCAGCGAAGCGGTGTGGGCGCTCCACGCCTCCTTCTGGGACAACGTCCGGCGCAAGCTGCAATCTAAATACGGCGACATCGGCGTCATCGCCCAGGCCGCGGCGGCGGGGGATCTCGCCCCCCGGCAGCTCCATTATCTGGCCGCCGAGAAGCGCCGCTACCATCTCAAGTACGCGAAAGAGATCGCCGACTACGTGAAAAAGCCCATGCCCCGGTACGTGAAGAAGGGGGATCCGCCGCCGAAGGTCTCTCCCAACAGCCGCGAAGTCACCGAACTCATGCGCGCGGAGGACATCGCCAACCGGATCGTCGCCGCCTTCGACGAGGTCCTGAGCTGGGCCGGGAAGGAGAAATTCACCTCGCCCGTCCTCAAGCACGAGGTGCGCACCGTGAAAGTGGAAAAACGGCTCTTCCCCAAGGCGCTGGTCGACGAGGAACAGCGCAAGTTCAAGGCCAGCATGAAGGAAAAATTCCTCACCGACGGCGACGAATTGACCATGCTCATCCACAATTCCAAGCTCAACAGCCGCCGCAGACGCATGGGGAGCATCGCCGCGAGGTACGCGACCCAGCAGAAGGAGCCGGATCTCCTCACCGACATCCACGTGGTGCGGATCGGCGACGTGGCCTTCGCCACAAACAGGTTCGAACTCTTCATCGACTTCATGCACCGGATCCAGGCCCGGAGCCCCTTCGTGCAGACCTTCATCGTCCAGCTGACGGCGGATCCCCGGGGCCGGGGCTCCTATCTCGCCACGGAACGGGCCCAGAAGAACAAGGGCTACAGCGCGACTCCCTACTGCAATCAGGTTTCCCCCAAGGGCGGCCAGCAGCTGGTGGAGCAGACGCTCAAGATGCTCGGCGAAGTAAAAAAATAACGAAAGGATCTTGATCTCATGGCTGACACCATCAAAATCGGCTGGGGCAGACGCTCGCTCGCTCCGGATTATCCCGTTCCCATTCAGGGCCAGTTCAATCTGCGGGTCTCGCTGGGGAGCTACACCCCCGTCTACGCCAGCTGTCTGCTGCTGGAAAAGGGCGGGGATCTCGCCGCTTTCGTTTCCTGCGACATGGTCAACGTGAACCCGGACGTTTTGCTGCGGGCGCAGGAGACATTGAAGAAGGAGATCCCCGGATTCCCCGTCGAAAAACTCATCGTCAACGCCACCCACACCCACGCGGGCCCCGGCTCCAACGACATCGGCGATTACCCCAACAAGGTGGAAATGACCCACGGCGCGGAACTGCGCGCCTTTCTGGGGCGGCAGATCGCCGACGCGGTCAAGGAGGCGTGGGAAAAACGCGCTCCCGGGGCCATCTCCTACGGCTACGGCTTCGCCACCACGGGCCACAGCCGCCGGGTGATCTACTCCGAAGACATCGGTCTGCGCAACGCCGCCCGGCCCGGATTCACCGTCGACGGCCGCGGCAAGATGTACGGCAACACCAACGATCCCCTCTTTTCCCACTACGAGGCGGGGACCCAGTCCTTCGTCGACTTGTTGTACACTTTCGACGCGCAGGGAAAGTTGACGGGAGCCGTGGTCAACGTGCCCTGTCCTTCCCAGACCAACGAAGGCGCGTGGATGCTCCATGCGAGTTTCTGGCATCACGTACGGGAAAAGCTCCATGCCCTCTACGGCGACATCGGCGTGGTGGGGCAGGCCGCGGCGGCGGGGGATCTTTCCCCCCGTCAGCTCCATTACCGCGTGGCGGAACTCCGCCGCTACCGTCTCAAGTACCCGGAACAGATCGCCCGCTACATGGCCAACCCCATGAAGACGCCCTGTCCCGACGGCGTCGTGCCCGATCCCGCGACAGTCCAGGCGGTCAATGAACGGGAGTGTCTGGAATTCATGCGGGCCGAGGACGTCGCCAACCGCATCGTGGCGGCCTTTCAGGAGGTCCTCGAATGGGCGGGCAAGGAAAAGTTCACCGCCCCCGAGTTCCGGCACGAGGTGCGTACCGTGAATCTCGCCCGGCGGATGTTCCCCAGAGAGGTCATGGAAGAGGAAAAGCGGAACCATGAAGAGTTCATGAAGGAATCCTACCTCACCGAGGGCGACAAGTGGGAAATGCTCCGGACCAACTCCATGCTCGCCAGCCGGCGCGGCCGCTGCGGCGGCGTGGTCAAGCGCTACGAGATCCAGGAGAAGGAGCCCGATATCCTCTCGGACATCCACGTGGTGAAGATCGGCAACATCGCCTTCGCCACCAACCGGTTCGAGCTCTACATGGACTACATGCACCGGATCCAGGCCCGGAGCCCCTTCGAACAGACCTTCATCGTCCAGCTGGTGACAGGCCCCCACGGCTCCGGCTCCTATCTGGCCACGGAACGGGCCGAGGCGAACAAGGGCTACAGCGCGTCGCCCTACTGCAATCAGGTGTCGCCCAAGGGCGGCCAGCAACTGGTGGAAGAGACGCTCAAGATCCTCGAGGAGCTGAAGTGACGATGATAAAATACTCCATGATGACCTACACCCTCATGCGGCAGAAGTGTTTTACTCCGGCCGACTGCGTGCGGGTGGCTTCCGAACTCAAGATGGCGGGGATCGACTGGGTGACCACCTACGGCGAGGCCCCGGAAGTGCTCCGGAAGATGAGCGACGACGCGGGGCTCCCCGTGGCCGCCCACACCTTCTTTCTGCGTCCGAAGGAGGGGGAAACACTCTTGAGCGTCGCCGAGCGTTCGCTGGACGACGCCTGCGTCCTCGGCGCTCCCGTGGTGATGATCCCCCCCTGCCCCTTTTCGGGCGTCGAGTCCCGGGAAGAGAACCGCAAGCGCTGGTGCGGGATCCTCGCGCAGATCGCGGAACCGGCCCAAGCCCGCAACCTCGTGCTGACGGTGGAAAATTTCCCGGGAGCGGCCAGTCCCTTCGTGACGGCGGCGGATTTCCACGAAGTGCAGAAGCAGGTCCCCTCGCTCAAGCTGACCTTCGACAACGGCAACGCCGCCACGGGCGAAGACCAGATCGAGAGCCTCAAGGCCTGCATCGGGGACATCGTCCACGTGCACCTGAAGGATTGGGAGCGGAGCGGGACCCCCGTCGAAGGGATGCGGCAGATGGCGGACGGGGCCTATTACCGCGCCGCCCTCATCGGCGAGGGAGTGGTGGACAGCCGCGCCACGGTCCGCGAGCTGGAGCGCTCCGGCTACACGGGCTTCGTCAACATCGAATACGAAGGGAGCAAATACCGCGCCGACGAGGGCGTCAAAAAGGTTCTCGAATTTTTGCGTTAACTCCCCAAAAAATGCCCGTCGGCCCCGTTTGAGGGGCCTCCCCCGCTTCGCGGGCTGACGGGGCATTTTCCGGGGGCCCCGCTCTTCGTCGGTCCGTGCGGCTTCGCCGTACTCCCTCCTTCGAGAGAGGTACTTTTGATTTTCTTTCAGGACCGGTAGGACTTGTAGGACAAGTGACCGCTAACATAGGTTTGCGGCCGTGAAAGGGCCGCAGACCGGAACAACGTCAAGCGCCGGAAAGGCGGGAAAGGAGACGATCATGGCTTCCGAAACCGATCGCGGGAACAGAACTTACCTGAGTGTGCTGATACCTTCCGCCGCGGCCGGGGGGACCGCGTTTTTCCTCGGCGCCGTGCTTCTCTTCAAGGTGCTTTTCCGTTTCGGCCCGCGGGCTTCCGAAATACGGATACACGACGTGATCCTCGTGTTCCTCATCGGCGCCGTCCTGTTTCTGGCGCTGCTCTGGCGGATCCGCTTCGCTTCGGACCACGTCGTCCTTTACAGCTGCACCTTCCTTTTTCCGTGCCGGATCGACTTCGGCGACGTCGCCGGCATGACTTTTCTCCCCCTGGATTCGGAACATCCGGGATCCCCCGCCAGCGCGGTCTTCGTCCTGTCATCGGGAAAGCCCGTTTATTGGTCACTGGAAATGTTTTCCATCCGAACGGCCGAGGGGATCCGGGAGGAACTGGAGTCCCGGATCGACATTCCCGATTCGAAATGCCGACCTCCCGATTTCCGGGCGTGCGCCGACCGCATTCTGAAACCGGGCCGTTGGGACCGGATCGCGTTCATCATCATCGCCGCCCTGCCGTTCTTCGCGGGCGTTTCGTGCGTTTGGAAAAATCTCGCCTGGGATCATCGCGTCCGCACCTGGGACAAGGTGGAGGGGATCGTCCTCAAGAACGGGCTCCGGCAGGTGAAAAACGGCCGGAATGTCCGGCAGGTCGCCGATGTCGAGTTCGAATACACCCGCGGCGGAAGACGCTATGTCGGTACCCGGATCGT
>JAFSYV010000241.1 GCA_017443585.1 Lentisphaeria bacterium
CCTTTCCACCTCGCGGGGGGAATAGATGGTATTCCAGATCTTGTACTCCGATGGGGGACGGGTGACGGGACCGGCGGAAGTTTCCACCACGTTGTTCAGGATGTCCTTCATCCAGTGGTCTTCGAGGGTGTCCATGAAATCCTTCATGGGGGCGGCGCCCGCGCCGAACATCCGCTGCCGGTATTCCGCGAGAAGCGCGTCGACGTCGATGGAACTGTCCCACATGAGTTTCGAAAAAACGTAGTTGTTCAGATGGCTGAAGATCCAGTAGTCGGTGCCGCTTTCGAGAAAGGCTCCGAAGGAGTATTTCGGCGTCTTCTTATAGTACCTGCCGATGACCTTGGGCGTGAAGTTGGGCACGAAGTAAACGCCGCGGGCGGCCGCCTTGGTGGCGTAGTTCCACTGATAGATCTTGAACCCGAGTTTTTTGACCCAGCTCTGCAGAAGTTCCTCGTCCCGCTTCTGCCGCGCCGGATCCGGCTCTCCCCAGGGGCCGAAGGTCGCCACCTGGATCAGCACGTTGTCGGGGATCTTCTGTTTGGGGACCTGACGGCAGAGGTCGTAGGCCATCATGGTGACGGTGCCGGGGATCTTTTCCTTTTTCAGCCGGTTGGGGATGGAAAGCATCTTTTCCCAGGTGAAGTCGGCGGCTTTTTCGCTGTAGCCGCTGGCCACGTTCAGCCCCTCGTAGTAGGGCGCGCACTTTTTGCAGCGGCAGCGCACCATGGAGTCGTTGGGCATCATGTTGAAGAAGGGTTTTGCGTTGGTCATCCACCAGGCGCTTCCCGTCATCTTGCGCTTTTTCACGGCTTCCGGCCCGGTCAGAATCGCCTTGGCGTCCTGAAAGATCTCCTCCATGATCCCGGAACTGAAGCAGAGATGACCGTTGGCATCGCTGGGGTCGCGGACGACGGAGCCGTCGGCGCGGGTGCCGTCGATCCTCGTGGCGAAGTATTCCGGATGGGTCTTGGCAAAACGCTTCACATACCCGAAATAGGAGAGACCGTGACAGTTGGGGAGGTAAAGAGAGGAAAACCGCAATTCCCGCTTGTGGTCGTCCAGCGCCCGGATCCGCGGGACCTCGGGATCGTGCCACTTGTTTTTGTTCCCCCAGTAGATCTCGCGGAACTGGGAATCGGGCCGGTCATAAATGGTCATGTCAGGAACAAGCCAATCCTTTTTCCGGGGAAGCAGCGTGCCGTATTTCCCCGGAAAGTAGAAACGTGCGTCCGCGAAGCGTTCCAGAAAGTCGAGGGCGGCATAAAAAGTGCCCTCCCCTCCGGAAGACTCCAGCGCGTCACGTCCCGCCAGCAGGATATGGCGGCCTGCCGCGACAATGACGAATCCGTCCCGGTCGATCTTTTCGAGGTCGATCTTCAAAGATCCGGCGAAAGCGGCGTCCCCGAAACGCAGCACGGTCACGCCGGAGCCTTCAGGGAGTTTGTTCGAAGGCACGATCTTCGTCCCGGTAAGTTCCGAAAGGTACCAGGCAAACTTTTCGGCCCGTTTCCCGATGCGGCCGGGACTCCCCGCGGGGACATAGAGCTGAAATACGGTTTTCCCCTTCGTCACCATGGGGATGGAGGGCTTTCCGATTTTGACGGAGCGGGGGCTCCCCGGCTCCACGGGATAATCGGTCTGAGCGGCCAGAGGCAGCAGAAGAGCCGCAAAGAACGGAACAAAGATTTTTTTCATCGTAACTTTCTCGTATTGAACTTGTAGAGTCCTAAAAACAGATCACCAGGTGTCGATGGGGGCGCCGACGGAACCGAGGTTTTTGAAAAGTTTGCTGTAAGCCCAGAAGGTCTCCTGGACGGCTCTGGCTTTATTGACGGCGAGAGGCGTTTTTCTCCGGGCCACATTCGCGGCATGAGCGTCCAGGAATACGAAACTCGCGCTGCCCCCGGAGGCGACCTGAGGAGATTCCAGCTGGTCTTCCGGGTCGGGATTGTCGTGGGGAAAAGCCGGACGCTGGGCGCCGTCCTCGGGGGCGACATAGCCGTCGCAGCGCATCCTGGCTTCTCCCACGTAACAGCTGCGGGAAGGGGTGGAGAAAGTGGAGCCCCTGGTGTAATGGTTCTTCACGTTGGAGGAATAGGTGAACATCTTGCTGATGCCGGCTGTATAGGCGTAACCGTTGCTTGCCGCCGCCCCGGGCCGGGTGTATTCGCGCGTCGGACAGAGCAGCGGGTGTTTTGCCCACTTCTCACCGGATTTTCTGGCGCAGGCGATGGGAACGGTGCCCGAATAACTCACATAGGGATTGAGGGAATTTCCCCAATAGGTGCCGCCGTTCCACGTGTATGCGGTCTTTGCGGCGTTGAAGGCATTGAGGAAGGGATTGAGAAAGTCCTGATTGTCCTGCATATACAGGGTGTTCGCCCTGCCGATCTGACCGTAGTTATTGACGCACTTCACGCTCTGAGCCTTGCCCCGGGCCTGCTGCAGCGCAGGCAGAAGCATGGAGGCGAGAATGGCGATGATGGCGATCACGACCAGCAGTTCGATGAGGGTGAAACACGCCCGTTCGATGGAACATCTCACAATTTCCTGCCTCGAAAACCGTCTGTCGGAACCGTCGGAAAACTCTTTCATTTTTCTATCCTTTCGATGATGCGCCGTAGGCATAGGGGTCACAGACAATGTCGCCCTTGCATTTGACCCTGATGACGAACGGCGTCGGGGTTTGTGGAACGAACATGGTGAGACGATGGAAGTCGTACTCGTCGCGGGAATACTGCTCGAACGGGACTTTTTCACCTCCTATGATTTCGGCCGATTCGACCTGATTGCGTATGCCGTAATAATCCAGTCTGCCAGGATTCCTGAAACACCAGAAATAAAGGTCCCCTCCCCTGCAGGTGACATTGCCCCAGAGATGGGCCGTGGAGACCATGGGCGGCGCGGAAGCGCCGTAAAGGGCCTCGCCGTTCCGCCGCAGGAACTCTCCCGTGCCTTCGAGGATCCGGCAGGCTTCCGGAGGGAAATTCCCCATGCCGTCGGGCCCCACGTTGAGAAGATAGTTGGCGTTGCAGGAAACAAGTCCGGCCATGGTCTTGAGAATTTCGGGGACCGTGCGGTAGTGATGATCCGAAGGCTTGTAACCCCAGCTTTCGTTCATGGTGCCGCAGCCTTCCGAGGGGAAAGTGCATTTTTCAAAGGGAAGCAGATTGTCCCCCAGGGAGTCGAAGTCCCATTTCTGCCTGTAGTCGAGGCGGCCGTTGACGAGACACCGGGGCGCGAGGTCCCGCACGAAGTCCCGCAGATCGCGGGCCTGTTCGCAACTTATCCTGCCCGGCATGTCGAACCACAGGACCGAAACATCGCCGTAATTGGTGAGGAGTTCCCGCAGCTGGTGCTTCACTTTGCCGTCCAGATAGGCCTGGAAGGCCTCGTCCGTCTTGGCGTCCTGCGGAAAATCCCAGGTGTTCCCTGCGGCCCCCGGCTCGTTCCAATCCTGCACGTGGGAGTAGTAAAACCCGAGCTTGACGCCGTATTTCGGAGCGGCTCCGGCCAGCTCCTTCAAAGGATCCCTGCCGAAGGGAGTCAGCCTGACGACGTTGTAGTCGTCGTAAGAGGAGTCGAACATGGCGAAGCCGTCATGATGCTTGGAGGTGATGACCAGATACTTCATCCCCGCGCCGGCAATGGTCCTCATCCACCTTTCGGCGTCGAAGTTTTCCCCGGTGAAGGAAGATGCAAGAGTCCGGTACTCCGCACGGGGAATGCGGAACTTGCTCATCATCCATTCGGAAACCCAGGGGGTCTCCATGCCTTTCCAGCATCCTCCGGCGGCCGAGTAAAGTCCCCAGTGGATGAACATCCCGAAGCGTGCGTTCTCGAACCAGCTCATTTTTCCTTCTCTGCGGATCACTGCTGTCCGGAAAATGCCGGACTCGATTGAAAATGCCGATGCCTGCGCTATGTCAAAGGTGTCTGACGTCTTTGACTTGAGCGCAGGAACCCCGATGGAGCATTAACATAGCACCTTTCAACAGTTTTTCAAGTTCGTTCTCCGATATTTCTCCGAAAAATCCCTTTTACAGACAAGAAGCGTCTGCGGGGAACTGTTCTGCATGGGCATTCCGGGAAGGTACATGCTTCGAAATCGACGCAGGCGTCTTCGATCCGCGAGGTCTGACGCCACTCCGGCTCTGCTTCGCGCCAGTCGAGGGCGCAGTCCCTGAAACGCACCCCGTCGGCCCGGGCGATGTCCAGAAAGACCGTGGGCACTTTTTCCGGCCTGCAGGGAAAGGGGCGCTTCACCAGGGCAAAGGCGCAGTCGGCGAAGGAGATACCGTCGGGCCGGGTGCCCGGACAGCCTTTGATCTCGATGTTTCCGGCGCAGTCGGTGCGGTAATTCCGGAAAACGATGTCGCGGATCTGAGCATTCCCGGCGTCTTCCGAACCCGCGACGATCCGCGCGGGATGGCCCGTGTAGTGCCCCCGGATGCTGCTGACGGAAATGTCGTGCATGGTCACCCCCGCGCCGGCTTTGCCGTAGGAGGACTGGAAAAGGAAGCCGATCCCCGCATAGCGGATGACGATGTTCGAGATGTTCGCGTGGCGGATGACGCCTGCGCCCACTCCGATGCGGAAGGCGCAGACGGAACTGTCCAGCACGCAGTTGCTCACGGTCACGTCTTCGCAGACGGCCTCCCTGCCGACGAGGCGGCTGCCGCTGGCCCTCAGGGTAATGGCGTCATCCCCCGTGGTGATGACGCAGTCCGACACGGTGACGCGCGTACAGCAGTCGATGTCGATGCCGTCGGTGTTGATGCCGTCCACGGGATTGTCGATGAAGCATCCCCGGACGATCACTTCGTCACAGCCGTAGAGGAAGCATGACCAGCAGGGGCTGTTCGTAAGGTTCAGATCGGTGACCCGGACCCGGCGGCACTGGATGAAGACCATCATCTGGCCGGGCCGGTATTCCGCTTTGGCCGGATCGGTGATCCGGACGCCCCGGGCCCAGCCCAAACCTCCGGCCCAGCGCTGTTTCACAGGTTCGGGCGTGAAGAAGGCTTCGCAATTGCCGTCGATGGTCCCCGGCCCGGTGACGGTCACGTCCTCGCAGTTGCAGGCCACCAGCAGATGGGCTCCCCGCCATCCTTCCTTGAAGCAGGGCCAGTTCTGGGGATAGGCGTCATCGGCGCAGTAGTCGTCGATATTGGGACTGCCCTTGAACCGGGCGCCCGCTTCCAGATGGAGCGTGATGCGGCTTCTGAGGTAGATCGTTCCGATCAGGAAGACCCCGGCAGGCACCACCACGGTGCCCCCTCCCGCGGCGGCGCAGAAGTCGATCGTCTGCTGGATGGCTTGAGTGTCGAGGGTGACGCCGTCGCCGACGGCGCCGAATTCCGTGATGCATTTGACGCTGTCGCCTGCAAATGCATTTCTGTTTTCTTTGTTTTTTTCTTCTCTGCTTTCTTTCTGCAACATATTTTCTTCCTCATGCCGCTACAGGCTGAATCTCTTTGATATGGATTTCGCCATCGATTCTCACAAACGGATGCTGAATGGCACGGTCAGGCTTCATCCCGGCCTTTCTTACAAGAGCGTGTAGTGCTCCCCCTCGGGTTTGGCCCATTCAAGGGTGTAGAACTCCCTGAAAGCGCCGGCCACGGTATCGTGGAAACCGGTACGGATCCGGCGAGCCGGCCAGTCGCCCACGAGGGGGATCAGTTCGGGGGACGTGGCCCGGTATTCGCCTTCGGCCTGATAGGGGCCGGCCAGAGGCTTCATGGCGAAGCTGCCGGGATCGCTCAGGAACTTCTGCACGGCCAGTTCCGACTGCCGCCGGATCCCGGCCAGCACCTGCTGACGGGGATAGTGGAGCGCGGCGCTTTGACGCGGCATGACTTCGCCCGCGGGACAGGTGCTGTCAAGCGGCGGATTGAAACCTTCCTTCACGGCCGTGGTGAAGATTCCCGGCACGAGGTCCCGGGCCTCTTTGGTCAGAGCCAAGTCGCCCGCGGCGAAGATGGTCGGGATCTGCTGATCGTTGTAAAACTCGTAGGCGATCTGACCGAATTCCCCGAGAGAGACGCCGTTCATGCGGTAGTCCACCGCTTCGGGAGTCTGGGTGTGGGCCAGGTGAGCATTGGGAGTTCCCGCCTTGGCGTGCTGGCCCACGAAGGCCAGCGCGTCACACCGCTTTTTCCCCGGGGTGGAGCCGGAGCCTCGCTGAAGGGCGGCCCGGCTGTCTAAAATCTCGTCGCGGATGGAGCCGCCGGAACCATGGGCATCGACGATGGTGACCTGTGTGGCTCCTGCGGCGAAAAAGCCCGCCACGGCGGCATTCACCTCTTCGGTGAGGAAGCGGCAGCCGGTTTCGTTGCGGAATCCCGCAGGTGTGCACCAGTCGGGAAAGTTCAGAACGCCGTTGACGCCTTCGAGATCGGTGATGATGAGTACATGCATGATGACTTCCTCCATGTCTTTTTCCCCGTCGCGGGGGCTGTTTTCCCTTGTCATCCGCTTACAATACACCTTCTCGGAAAGTTTTGCAAGGGAAAAATGTCAAGACTCATGATGACGGCCTTTCGTTTGAACGGCTGCTCGAAATATAATCGTATCCGATCGTTTTTTCAAGAAGTGTCTCGACTTGATATATCACCGCTTTCCTGAAAATGCAACCCCCCTCTCCTCCCGTACCGTGCAGTCCTCCGTTTTCCCGTTTCACTCCGCCGCGAGGAGCGGAAAAATGCAGTCCGGATCCACGGCTCCGCGGGGCGTCAGCTGTTCATAGCGTATCTTCATATTCCTTTCCTCTTATACAGGGGCGAGTGTGTCGTTCGGCCCGTAATATACCCGTCCCGGGGCACGTTTTCAATCCCCCGCGCCCATCACCGCCGGACTTTTTCTTTTGTTTCCGGAATAAATAAACCGATCAGGAGCGAAAGCAGCGCGGCGAAGGAAAGGAACGCGAACAATGCCGTGTAGGCTTCGCCCGGGAAGACCCCGCCGGGGCCGACGGCGTTTTTCCAGAAGCCGAGGATGACGCCGGAGATGTTCCCGAAAAGAGCGATGAAAACGAAG
>JAFSYV010000242.1 GCA_017443585.1 Lentisphaeria bacterium
GGGCGTTCCCGGGGACTGCGGGTGATAAGGCGGGGTCCCGGTTCGACGGGCGTGCAGCTGCGGAACGGGACGTTCCGGGGACGGCTGTCGAGTCCTTCCTCGGCGAATGCGGGGGCCGGGAGGATCGAATTGCGGGACATCCCCGATCCGAAAAAGGTGAAGACGCTGGACCTGAGAAACTACGACGAGGTGGTTCTGGACGGGACCTTGTTCCCTGAACTCGTGTCGTTGAAACTGGGGGCGAACGTCCGGGATCTGGACCGCTTGAACATGCCCAAGTTGAAAGAGCTGACCCTTTCTCTGCGCAATTGGCCCCCTGCGGAACGACCCGAGCCCCTGAAACTGCCCGCCGATCTGCCCGCGCTGGAAAAGGTCTTCATTTCCGCGGCCACGGCGGATCTCGATTACGGGACCCTCGCCGGGCGCAAGCTCAAGGAGGTGACGATCATCGGGTACGACGGCGAGGATGTGGATTTTCTCCGGGACCAGCCCGTCGAAAAACTCAGGCTCGCGGACGGCTCGAGGGTGAAGGACCTTTCGGTCCTCGCCCGGATGCCGCTCAGGGAACTTGAGCTGGGACGCAGTGTCCTCGTGGAGGATTACTCCTTTCTGCGGGAGCTCCGGCTGGAGGTGCTGCGGATGGCGGTCGGCAGCGAAAAGTTCGATCCCCTGTTCCTCGACAAGATGCCCCTGAAGAAACTTTATCTCATGAACTGTTCCAAGTTCGACGGCGCCGACTGGTCTTGTCTCGAAGGCAAACCCCTGCTGGAACTGGCGCTGGCGGGATTCCGCATTTCGGAAAGGTCCTTCCCGGTCTTCGGACAGTCCTCCCTGAGAAGCCTCTTTCTCCAGCAGGTTTACACCCCCGACCCGCGGGTGCTCTTTTCCGACATCTCGAAAAACGAGGATCTGCAGAACTTTTACTGCGTCAACTTGTTCAAGGACGACTCCCGCGCGGAAACGCCCTTCTGGAATCCCCCGTGGGAACTTTTGTCCAAGGTCAAATTGACCTCGCTCGTTCTGTGCGTTTACGGCGACCTTCAGCTCCATTTTCTCCGGGATTTTTTCCCGCTCCGGAATCTGAAGCTGATTTTCCCGCGAAATGCCGAAAAGGTCGATCTCGCTCCCCTGCGGGAGCTAAAATTGGAACGGCTGTTCATTTCCGGCCTGCCCGACGCCGGAGCCGCATGCCGCGAGGCCGGGCTCACCGTCGTGCCCGAAAGAGCCTTCCCCTTCGTCGACCTGTGGTCGGCGATCGCTATGGAAGTATTTTGATTTCCAGTAGGACAAGTGACCGCAAACGCAGGTCTGCGGTGTAGTACTCTTGCGCATTTGGTTGCGAACCGCGGCAACTGGAGAGCGTCAGCGACAGTTGCCGCGTAGAGTCGAAGCCGACGTTCGGCCCGCCGGGTCGGTTGCCAGTCTGCGGGCGAAACGCTGACTTACACACGCCGCCTGTATCGGGCGGTGGCTATAGATCCCGCCGACATAGTATCCATAGTATTCATAGTATTCCCAGTCTGCCGGTGCCTTTTTTGTGGAAAAACGTGGACAACTGTTGACAAAATGTTGACTTTTTGCACCTTTGCCCCTTGCTTTTTCGTCTCCGGCGTGTTATTTTTACCATAGGTAAAGTCGTACAGCCAAGGAGTGTCTCTATGAAAAAATATCTTTCCGCCGTTGCGGCGGCCGTGACCTTGATTTTCGCCGGATGCGTTTCCTACTCCTACACCGGGGAAAAGGCTCCCGCCGGGAGCGCGGAAGCGCAGGTTTTCACCGATTCCGCCAAGATCGACTTCCCCTATCAGGTGCTGGGGAAGGCGGTGGTTTCCGGCAGTTACCAGCAGGTTTCCCGTGACCGGATGATCGCCAAGCTCAAGAGCGAGGCGCAGAAGTGCGGAGCCGACGCCGTGCTCATCGTGGAACAGCAGGTCCTGCCCGAGGATATGATCCGCACCGGGCGGCAGACGGGATTTTTCACCGCTTTCGACTACGACGACACCAACCGCAGCTGGGGCGAACTGCACCGGGACGTGGATATGACCTACGGCAGCATCGGCAAGAATGCCGGGAACAATGCCGGTCCCGGCATCGCCGATTACAAGCGCATCATCCGGGCGGAGTTCCTCCGGCGCACCGAGGGGGTGCAGCTTCCCGCCGAGGCGGCCGCGCCCGGGAAAGCGCCCGCGAAGGTTGCGGCGGAGTCACCCGCCAAAGGAGACGCCCCTGCGGCGAAGTGAAAGGGGAAGGAGAGCAGAAAATGTCCAAGAACAGGCACCAGAAGAAAAAGAGACTCATCCGGCTCGCCGACCGGAAGCACGAACGGCAGCTGGCCAGGGCCGGGACCTTCGTCACGGGCAAACTGAAGATGACCCATTCGGGCTTCGGCTTCGTCGAGCGTGAGGTGCCGGAAGGCTCCGCGGAGAAGTACGAAGACGTCTTCATCCCCGTTTCCAAGCTCAACGGCGCGCTGGACGGGGACACGGTCAAGGTCCAGCTGGTCCCCGGACGGCAGGAGTTCACTTCGGACACCGCCCACCGGGGCGACACCGGGCGGATCGTGGAGGTCCTCGAGCGCTCGCGGGATTCCTTCGTGGGCGAGATCCTGCCCGGCGGCGTGGTCCGGCCCCTGAACACCCGGCTCCCCGGCGAGATCAAGCTCCAGGGGGCGCGCAAGGGCGCCCAGAAGGGGGACTTCGTCAAGGTCCGGGGCCCGGAACTGGTCAAGGGGGAGTGGCGCGGGGCCGTTTCCTCCGTCATCGGCAAGGCGGGGATCCTGGAATCCGAGCTCGACGCCGTCATGGCCGAGTACGACATCCCCCCCGCCTACTCCAGGGAGGACAACGAGGAGGCTTTGAAGATCGTCCCCCGAGAGATCGAGCGGACCCCGTATCCCAAACTTTTCGTCATCACCATCGACCCCGAGGACGCCAAGGACTTCGACGATGCCCTTTCCATCACCTCGCTCCCCGGCACCGACCGGAATCTGGTGGAGCTGGGGGTGCACATCGCCGACGTGGCGGCTTTCATCGCGCCCCAGAGCAAGTTCGATTCCCAGGCCGCGCGGCGGGGATTTTCCTGCTACCTGCCGGGGCGGACTCTTCCCATGCTTCCTCCCGGACTGACCGCGAACATCAGCATGCGGGCGGGAGTCCCCTCCATCGCCCACTCGGTCTTCCTCACCGTCGACAAGAAGACGGGGGAGATCCTTTCCAGCCGCCGGGAACATACGGTCGTCACCATCGCCCACCGGCTCAACTACGACGAGGTCCAGGAGTTTTCCGACAAGGGGACCGCTCCCGAAACGTGGCCGCCCCGGCTGCTCAAGGTCCTGAAAGATCTGCTCAAAGTCACGGCCGCCATGCGGAAGTACCGCGAGGTGCACGAACAGTTTATCGACCTGCCGCTGCCCGAAGTCCGGGTCCGGTGCGACGAGAAGAACAACCAGCTCCTCGGCGTGGAATCCCGGGTCTCCCGGCCCTCCGAACAGCTGGTGGAGGAGTGCATGCTGGCCGCCAACTCGGCCGTGGGCGCCGAAATGATCAAACGCAGCGTGGCCGGCATCTACCGGATCCACACCGAGCCCGAGGTGGAAAAGCTGAGCGAGTTCGCCGAAATGGCCGCCCAGTTCGGCTTCCCGCCGGGGGACTTGAGTTCCCGGAAGGTGTGCAACGACTTCATCCGCTCCCTGCCGGACAACCCGAAGAAAGAGGTGATCCTGAGTCTGCTGCTCAGGTCCTTCCCGCGGGCGGAGTATGCGGCGAAACCTCTGCTGCACTACGCGCTGGGCAAGACCGCCTACGCCCACTTCACCAGCCCCATCCGGCGCTACACCGACCTGACGGTCCACCAGCAGCTGTGGAATCTGGACCGCAAGGCCCGCACCCGCCGGAGCGAAACGCTGGAGCGGATCGCGGAAAAGTGCTCCGAACTGGAGGAGCAGGTGGACAACGCCTCCTTCGCCGCTTCGGACCGGATGAAGCTCCGGCTCCTTGAAGAGGAGCTCAACCGGGGCGAGCTCAAGATCTACGAAGGCGTCATCGCCAAGGTCATCACCGCGGGGCTCCAGGTGGCCATCCAGGAGCTGGGGCTTTACGGATTCGTCCCCGTGGAGGCCCTTTCCGGGAACCGCCGCCGGGGCAAGTTCGCCCTCTACGGCGAGCGCAGCGGCAGCGGCAGTTTCAAATTGGGGGACTACATCTATCTGCGCCTGGCGGGGATCGACTTCGCCAGAGGCAGCGCCCTCTTCGTACCGGCGGGGAAGTGACTATGATGAAGTTTTTCATACTGCTGGCTGCGGCGCTGCTTTTCGTTCCGCTCAGGGGAGGAGAGGCCGGGCATCGGCAGGCCGCCGTGGAGATGATGGAGGCCAGCGGCGTGCCCGAAATGCTCAAGCGCGCCTTCCGTTCCCAGCTGGAAAATCAGTTCAAGGCCGTGCCCGAACTGGAAAAGCTCCGGCCCGAACTGACCCGCTTTTACGACACCGCCTTTTCCTACGAAGCCCTCAAGGAGGACCTGGCGAAACTTTACATGAAGCACTACACACTCGAGGAAATGAAGCAGATCACCGCCTTTTACCGCACCCCCGCCGGGCGCAAGAAGGCCGTCGAGGACGGGAAAATGAGCAGTGAAATGGGCGAGCTCTTTTTGCGTCATTCGCAGAAGAAGATGCCCGAACTTCAGAAAATGCTCCAGAAGCTGGCGAAGTAGAACGTATCACACCTTCCGAAACATCATAAAGGAAAAACATCATGAAGAAGATCAAAGTTCAGCAGTTGAGCGTGGAAAAATTCCATCGTTATGGCACCTATGCTCAGATGGTCGATCCGAAGGGCGACGCCACCGGCCCCAAGGACGGCGAGCTCGTCTTTTTCCGGGACATGGTCCAGCAGACCCTTTCGGACTCCCCCTCCTTCTCCACGCTTCTCGTCCGGCCCCGGCCCTTCGTCATCAACGTGGGCGAATATCACGACTTCACCTGCGAAGTCAGCATGCCCCTGGACAACGACGCGCTGGTCTGGGTCGCTCCGGCGGGCGCAGCGACCGAAGTCCCCGTGGACGACATCGAAGTCTTTTTCGTGCCCAAAGGCACCTTGCTCTGCATCCGGCCCGGCGTCTGGCATCATGCCGCCTTCACGCCCGACAAGCGGAACCTCAACGTGATGATCGTCCTGCCCGAGCGGGCCTACATGACCGACTGCCACGTGGCCGAGATCCCGGCGAAAAAGCAGCTGGAGATCAAACTCTGATGCTCTGGAAAAATCCCCTGAACTCGAGTCCCCGGCAAGCTCTTCTCGACATTTCCGGGGACTGGGGGCCCATTCGCCGTTACGGCGAACTCATGGATTCCGACCCCGAGGGCGTTTACGGCGACCTGCTGCCCGAACTCCGTCATGCGGACTGGCGCGTCACCAATCTGGAAGCGCCCATGACGCCGGGCGAACTCATCGTGAAAAGCGGCGCCGCCTTTCACGGCGAGGAGCGGCGCATGAGCGCACTGACCTCGGTTCCCTTCGACGCCGTGACGCTGGCCAACAACCACACCTTCGACTGCGGTGCAAACGGATTCTTCCGCACGGCGGAGCTGCTGGAGCAAGCCGGTATCGCCTGCTGCGGCGCGGGGAGGGATGACGCCGAAGCTTTCAAGCCCCTTGAGGTCACGGTCAAGGGGGTGAAGATCGCCCTTTTCAACCTTTCCGAGGGCGAGGATCTGATGGCCGCGGCTCCCGGCAAGCCCGGCGTGGCCGGGTGGGAGCTGGAACGGGTGGAAAACGCCGTCTGGCAGGCGAGGGAAAAATTCCACGTCGTCATCGTCATCGTCCACTGCGGGCTCGAATACGTGCCCACTCCGCCCCCTTATGTCTACGACGCCTTCGACCGGCTCTGCGCCGCGGGGGCCGATCTGGTGGCGGGACACCATCCTCAC
>JAFSYV010000024.1 GCA_017443585.1 Lentisphaeria bacterium
AAAACCCGCTCAAAGGACTGGATACCTCGTTTCTGCACAAGGCGTGAGCCAAGCGCTCTGCATATATTTTTGAGGCGTGCGGTGCAGGGGGAAGCAAACCTCTTTCGCGTTTTTCTTCCCCCTCGCCCCCATCTTTTTCAGGGGGCGTTCCGTCTTCAGGGTGAAATGGCCGCCGACCTTTTTGGCGCGTGAAGGGCTCCGGCCATCGTTTGGCGAGAAGCCTCTTTCGTAGATTACAGCTCCGGCACCGGACAGCCTCCGGCTGATCCGATGCCGTCGTATGCTCGTCGCCACTTCGCCCGCGACCTCCGGTCGCGTCCGCCGCCCGATGCGGCGGCGGTTCGCTTCGTTCGGCTCCTGCGCGCTCGGCGCTAAGCGCCTTCGCCGTGCAACTCCGACCGAGGTTTGCAGACCTCCCAGCCAGCGGGATCTTTCACCACTGACCGATACGCGCAGCGTGTGACACTCAGCGCCTCGCCCGCAGACCGGCAACCGGCCCAGTGGTATTGCACAGCACCCGCGGCGCCTTCTTGACGGGTTGCATTGTTTTGGTCTGCGGCCCTGCCACTACCGCAAACCTGCGTTTGCGAGCCGCGGCAAATAGAGAGCGGGGTCCCCGGAAAATGCCCAAAAGCCCGCGAAGCGGGGGAGGCACCGCTCTCGGTGCCGACGGGCATTTTTGGGGGAATGCGACAGTTGCCGCGTAGAATCAAGGCCGACGTTCGGCCCGAGGTCACTCTTTGTTCATTGTGTGCTGAAGAACGAAGCGGACGATCTTCAACGGATTGTCCAGGCCGTGAGGGTGGTGCCCCCAGCTGGGGCGGGCGATCACTTCCACCTCGCCGCCGGATTTTTTCCAGCGTTCGGCGAGCAGCAGTCCGTTGCGGTCCGCCGGGACCACCGTGTCGGCGAGGCCCAGGATCAGCAGCAACGGGATCCCGGCATCCACGATGGGACGGAAATCGTTCACCGGAGAAAGGGGATTGTTCCTGAGCCCTTCGCAGTCGGTCGCGTAGGCCTTGCAGACGGCGTCGGCATCGCCCCGGCCGGTGAACTCCCGGTAGCAGAGGTCGCACACGGGGGCGTCCGCGTAGATGCAGGCCACCGTTTCGGGGAAGTTCCGCGCATACCGGAACGAATAGAGTCCGCCGAGGCTCATGCCGATCAGAGCGCCCCTTTTGGCAAATCCAAGGGCGCGGAGATAGTCATAAAAGTTCTTCATGATCCCGATGGCCTCTTCGTTGGCGTATTTCCCGTACACGTTGACGTAGATCATGTGATACCCCAGCTGGAGCAGCTGAGTGACGCCGTTGCGTTCGGGGAAGGCGTCGGGCCACTCGGGGAGCCAGAACCACTTCTTGCCCGGCAGCGGATCCGCCGGTTCGACCACCCAGGCGATATTGCCGTTGAGCATGACCTTGTGCCGGAGGGCGCCGAGCCACTCCTCGCTGGAAACTTCACCGGGAAGATAGAGAGCTGATTTGAACGCAGACATAAAGACTCCTTTTTCGCAAATAAAACTGTCCCGCGGATAATGTAACACCTCCCGAAGCTTTTTTCAACCCCGGGATCGGGACTGCATCATCCCTTGGGCCGGGCTCTCATCGCCTCCCGGATCATTTTTCGGATCTCGGAATCGGCATCGGCATAATCCAGCGCCGGATGGCCGTCGTCATCCCGGATGAAGGGATCGGCGCCCATTTCCAGCAGATCGCGGACCAGCCCGATGTAATACTTACCGGATTTCGTAGCGATGGCTGCATAGTGCAGAAGCGTTTTGCCGTTCCTTTTTTTGTCCGGATCCAGCTGATAATCCCGGATATGCTCAAAAATCGGAGGATGGGCCAGGCTATACTGTTTATTCTCCAGCATTATCGGGAGCATCCGCCACAGCAGACCTTCCGCACCTCCGGGGAGTTTTTCCGGATCGGCTCCGTGTTCGATCAGCAGATCCCAGCCATTGCTGTCCAGTTCCGGATTCGCCAGCGGTGAGGAACCGTCTTTGCCGACAGCGGCGGCATCGGCTCCCAGTTCCAGACAACACTCGATTTCATCGGTCGTCGGGCAGAAGAACAGGACATTTTTCCCGTCCCGGCCGTTTTTGACGCCGTTTGTCAGCAGACAGCGCAGAAAAGGCTTTGTCTGCGGACTCCCGTAGCCTCCGGGCATCTCGACCGAATCCAAAAATTTCTCCATATCTTCGATGTCGTCCGCCGCATGTTTTTTCAGCAGATAGACGGCGATCCTGAAATTGCCCGCATTCAAGGCGTAAAACAGCGCGGTCTTGCCGGAACTGTCGCGAGCATGAACATCGAAACGGTATTTTTGGACCAGCGCTCTGACGATCCTTACACCCTCGTTCTCATGTCCGGGAGTGTAATAATCGTTTCCGGACATGCGCATCAGCATGTTTTTCTTCAGTTTCCTTGTGACTGCGTGAAGGTCGGCCCCATGCTTCACCAGAAAGTTGAATATGGAGAAATTCGCCGCGGACATGAGTGCGGTAAGCCCTCCTTCTTCCGTGGTCTGATCGACGTCAGCTCCGTGCTCCAGCAGGAATTTTCCCATCGGAGAAAACGTCCTACGGTCATGGTACAGGCTGTACACATGACCGTAGGTGCAGGATGCCCACATCAGCGGAAAGCCATCGATCGGGACAAAAGCCTTTCCAAAATATGGATTGGGCCCGAGCGGTTCGCTGATGGGAATATCGAACTTTTCCAGCAGAAACGATGCCGCCTTGACATCCCAGGCCGACACCGCCGAGAAAAACAGGGACTTGACTGCGGCAGAAGAAGGTTTCCATCCCGCGTCCAAACCGACTTTTATCGCAGCAAGGGGGATATGACGACCGTACCTTCCCTGATCGCAGAGCCCCTTTTCAATCATTTTACTGCGGAAACGATATTCGGCGAGTACGAATCTCAGCAGCGGAGGACATTCGGAAAAAGCCCCGACCGTTCCCGCGGTGCGCACTTTGACCTTGTGTCCGTCCAGCAGGCGGATGAGTTCTTTCTTTTCCTCCGGCGTGAATTTTGCCTTTATCAGGTCATGCCACGCGAAACAAACTTTTTCGAAATCTATAGTCTTGTAGTAAAAATTCAGCATTTCGGACTCGATGATCTCCCGAGCCGTCGGGAAATCGCCGTATTCCGTGGCTCTTTTCCACAACGCCTCCAAATCATCTTTTGCTGCCCGATACACTTCTTCCGGTATTTTTCCCATGCGTCCCTCGCTCCCTTCCTGTGATTTCGATGCGTTTCCGCACAATGGCTGCGTTCCAATACAAATGCCTCATAATATACACGTCCGGAAAGTATTTTTCAATGTGGACTTGCGTAGTAAAAGGCAAGGCCCCCGCGCCTTGGGCTGAAAACCGGAAACGCACCTGTTTTTTGTCCTCCATCGCCAAAGGTGATATTGACATCATCAGTCTTTTTCATGATTCAATATCCCAACGTTGAGTTCTCGTATCAGATGGACATCTTTCTCTTTTTCTGCAACTTCTTTCAGAAGAGTATAAAAATATTCATTTCACCTTTCGTTTTTTCTTTCCGGCCTTCGTTCCGAACTTGCGACAGTTTGCGGAGCGCCTGAGAGTGCTTGCCGAGTTGCGCCAGCCGGGAGTGTAACAGCAATATCATACAGGGGCAGGCACTCGGAGGTCCCCGCTTCCCCCCTGCCCCGGCCCCTTGCCGCCGTCTATAGTGTTGGTAAGCGTGTGATTTCAAAAAAATTTTTGCCTTTTCCCTTGAAAAGTATGACGCAACGCGTTATATTAAAAACAAAGCAGTAAAAACAAAGGGAAGCGATGATAAAAAGTTTCAAGGACAAAGAGGCGGAAGCGATTTTCAACGGCGAACGCTCCCGAAAATTGCCCGGAGAGATCCAGACGGCGGCGCGAAGAAAACTCTTGATGTTAGACGCCGCAACCGCACCGGAGGACTTGCAGAGCCCGCCGGGAAATCACTTCGAGAAGCTGGAGGGGCGACCAAATTTTTACAGCATACGGATCAATATTCAATGGCGCGTCACCTTTTCCTGGAATGAGGGCGCGGAGAATGTCAAAATAGAAGATTATCACTGAACTCTGGAGATTTTGAAATGGCAAATGAGGAAAAATATCTTCCGCCGATCCATCCCGGCGAGATACTTCGAATCGAATTTTTGGATCCGCTGGGCGTTTCCCAAAACAGATTGGCGCGGGAAATCGGCGTCCCGCCGCGCCGAATCAACCAAATCGTGCACGGCAAGAGGTCGATCACGGCGGACACCGCGATCCGTTTGAGCAGATTTTTTGGAACTACTGCTCAATTCTGGCTCAATTTGCAATCCCGTTATGAGCTTGACTGCATAATTTACGCGGAGCGTACCGAAAAAACAGGACGTTTCGACTTCATCAAGAAAATAGCGGCGGTTTTGTAATTTTTCCATTCATCCAAACGGTACGGCAGGGGCGAAAGAGCGCTTCCTGCCTTTTTTCTGATGCAAAAAAACTGCGGACGGCGATCCTCACGGATTGCCGAGACATAAAATTGCTCAACGGGAGAACAGAACGGGGGCCCTCCTTCGCCAAGGCTACGGAGGGCATCCTTCGCGCGCTCCGCGCTTTTTGCTCGCGCAAAAAAAACTGCGGACGGCGATCCTCACGGCTTGCCATCCGCAGCTTCAGCGAAGGATGGTGGAACCAGACGGACTTGAACCGCCGACCCGGAGATTATGAGTCACCTGCTCTAACCGACTGAGCTATGGTTCCACGGTGAAAACGGGGAAGACGGGTGCGTCCTCCCGCGCCATAATATAACTGCGTGACGACGATAATGCAAGCCCCGGAGCGGACAAATCCCGGAAAAAATGCTCCGGGATCGACGATCGATTTTGACTTTTCCGAAATACATGCTATATTTAACTCCGGCCCCCGGCATCGGCCGGGAACGTACCCAGGAAAGGTTTTTTCATCATGTCCAAAGTGTTTCTGATCCTTATCGACGGCATGCGCCCCGACAGCCTCGCCGCATGCGCCCACCCCTTCTACAAGGAACTGCTCACGACGAGCCGTTATTCGCTCCGCACGCGCACGGTCATGCCCTCGGTGACGCTGCCCTGCCACATGTCCCTCTTCCACAGCGTCGCGCCCGAACGCCACGGCACCGTGACCAATACCTACGTGCCTCAGGTCCGCCCCATCAAAGGCCTCTGCGAAGTCCTCGACGGTGCGGGGAAAATGTGCGCTTTCTTCTACGACTGGGAGCCCCTGCGGGACCTCACCCGCCCCGGCTCCCTCGCGAGAGCGGACTTCATCAGCGGCCGCAAGGCGGGCTACCCCGAGGCGGACAAGACCCTCACGAAACGCATCGAGGCCATGCTGAAATCGGGGGACACGCCCGATTTCACCTTTTTCTACATCTGCTGGGTGGATGAGGCCGGGCACAAGTACGGCTGGATGTCGCCCGAATACATAGAATCCGTCAAACGGAGTCTGGACTGCGCCGCCCGGGTCGCTTCCCTGCTGGATCCCGAGGTCAAACTCATCCTCACCGCCGACCACGGCGGCCACGACCGCTGCCACGGCACGGAAATACCCGAGGACATGACGATCCCCCTCTTCATCCGGTACAAGGAGATCACCCCCGGCGAGATCCCCGGCGAAAGCAGCATTCTGGACATCGCTCCCACCGTCACGGCGTTTCTGGGCGTTCCCCCCGATCGCGACTGGGAAGGCCGCTCTCTGGAGCTGCGTTGAAGATCCCCGGAAAAGAGTTCCTCGCCAACGTCCTGTTCCGGAAATCGCCCTCCTTTTTCCGGTATCCGGGCGGGGAGGATACGGCGGTGCTGATTCACGGCTGGGGCGTCCGGGCCGGCGCCATGGAGCCTCTGGCAAAGATGCTCAACGCCGCGGGGTTCACGGTGCTCAACTACGACTACCCCACCTCGAAGGCGCACATCGCGGAGCACGGGAAGCGCTTTCTTGAACTTTTCCGCGAGGAGCGCTTCCCCGGCAAGCTCTTCTTCCTCACCCACAGCATGGGAGGGCTGGTCCTGCGGTACGCGCTTGCCGAAATGACCGAAGCGGAGTGCCGGAAGATCGACGCCGTCGTCATGCTGGGACCGCCGAACAGGGGTTCCCGGCTGGCCGTTCCGGGGAGATTCCGCGGAGCGGCGAAGATCAACGCCTCACTGGGGGATATGGCGCCGGGGGCGAAGGCTTTGGAGATCCCGCCGCCTGTTTTCCTGCCGGTTGTGGGCATCATCGCCGGGAACTTCGACGGCAAGGTGAAGCCCGCCTACACCGCCCTCCCCGACGGGTTCCCCTTCGAATTCTGCCGCGTCGCCTGTACCCATCCGGGACTGCGGCGGCCCGTCAATACGGGAACGCCGATCCTGAACTTTTTCCGGAACAGGAAGTTCGCCCCCTGAAAAAGGAACTTTCACACTACAGAAAGGTGAATTTGCCATGAAAGACGTATTTCTCAAACCGGGCAAGGAGAGATCCCTGCTGCGCCGCCACCCCTGGATCTTTTCCGGCGCGGTGGGCCGGGCCGAAGCCGCCGACGACGGGGAAACGGTCCGGATCCTGAGCAGCCGCGGGGAATTCCTCGCCCTGGGGTGCCGCTCCAACAGCTCCGCCATCGCGCTCCGGGTGTGGTCTTTCGACGAAAACGAGACCATCGACGGGAGCTTCTTCAAGCGCCGGATCGATGCCGCGTACGCCCTGCGGCAAAGGATCTTCAACGGTGCGTTGCCTGAGGCATTCCGTCTGGTCTACGCCGAGTCCGACGGGCTGCCGGGAGTCATCGCCGACATCTACGCAGGGCTTGCCGTGATCCAGCTTTCCACGGCGGGAGCCGACCGGTTCCGGGAGGAGATCGCGAAGGCCCTGCTGCCCTATGCGCCGCGGGGCGTCTACGAACGCTCCGACGTGGACGGGCGCAAGCGGGAAAACCTGCCCCCCGTGACGGGGGGCCTCCGGGGCGAAGAACTCCCGGAAAAAATCGATTTCAACGAAAACGGGCTGCGCTTCCAGTGCGATTTCAGGCAGGGACACAAGACCGGCTTCTACCTCGACCAGCGGCTCAACCGGGCCGTCGTCGCCGCGGAAACGCCCGCGAACGCGGAAGTGCTCAACTGCTTCTGCTACACGGGGGGCTTCGGCCTCGCGGCCCTCCGGGGCGGCGCAAAAACCGTCGTCAACGTGGATTCTTCGGAACAGGCGCTCGCTCAGGCCAAAGTCCACGCCAAACTCAACGGCTTTTCCGAAGAGCAGTTCAAAACGGAGTGCGCCGACGTTTTCCAATACCTGCGGAGCTGCCGGGATGCCGGGAAGTCTTTCGACATGATCGTCCTCGACCCGCCGAAATTCGCCGACACCGTCGCCCGGCGCGAAAAGGCCGCACGGGGCTACAAGGACCTGAATCTGCTGGCCATGAAGCTCCTGCGGCCCGGAGGAAAACTTTTCACATTTTCCTGCTCGGGGGCCATGGACGACGACCTTTTCGGCAAGGTCATCGCCGCCGCCGCGCTGGACGCCAAGGCCGATTTCCGCATCGTGCAAAAACTCATGCAGGGGCCGGATCATCCCGCTTCGGCCGCCTTCCCCGAAGGGCACTACCTGAAGGGGATTTACGGAATCAAGTGCTGACCAAACAACAAGGAGAGCAAAAATGGAATCCCGCCGCAACGTATTGAAACTTTTCGAAGAGAAAAGAAGTTACATGGAGGACCGGATCGGTTCCGGCATCGAGAGCGCCCGCAAAGGCTTCGTGCTCCTCGATTTCATAGACGAAAACAAACGTCCCGTTACCGGAGTGAAAGTGAAGGTCACCCAGAAAAGCCACGA
>JAFSYV010000243.1 GCA_017443585.1 Lentisphaeria bacterium
ACGAAGGGAAACGGCTGCTCCGGCTCCGGGGGAACGCCGTGTTTCAGGTGACGCTGCCCGCGAAAGAATTCGCGGGGAAACGATGTAACGTCGTCTGCGAATATAAACTCGAAGGGGTCTCCTCCCGCCCGGAAAAGAGGAGCACCCACGGCTTCAAGGTGACGGCGGTCTATCAGGGCGGCGGCAAAAAGGTCTGGGCCCACGACAGGCCCGTCTGCGGCACCGTCGACTGGAGCGTCCAGAACCGGCGCCTCGCCTTCCCCGCCGATCTGAAGACATTGACCTTTTCCGTCTCCATCCCCGACGGGCAGGCATGGATCCGGCGTCTGGAACTGAAGGTGCTCCCCGCACCGAAGACCGGCGAAGCAAAAACTGCCGCAGGGCTTCAGACTCTCGTTCCTCTGAAGAAGGAACCCGTCATCGACGGCAGATTCACCGTCGAGGAGTGGGCCGAATGCGCCGCCGACCACAATTTTCTTTCCCGCGAAACCGGCATGAAAAGCGGCCGGGACACCTCGCTTTTTTACGGATACGACGATAAATATTTTTACTTCTGCCAGACCAGCGCCCTGCCGCCCGCGCCGCAAAGAATCGCTCCGGATGACCGGACCGAACTGGAATTCCTGCTGCCGGGAGGCAAAAAGAAAATGTTTTGTTTCCGCGCCGACGGCAAACACGACTTCCCGGCGGGAACGATTTTGCGCATGGAGGAAACGGGGAAACTGCGGACCACCCCCGGTCAGGCGGGCGGCCCCTGCTGGCTGACCGAAGCAGCCGTTCCCTGGAGCGCCTTCGGCCTGACGAAAGCTCCGGAAAAGACCGTGTGGAAAATGCAGGTCAGGCGGATCTGGCGCAACCCCGATGAGATCACGCTTCTGACCTTCCCCGCGCCTTACCTCGATCTGCGCTTCGGCCGGGATCTTCCCATGGCGGCGACCCGGACGGGCGTGGCGGGAGTCTCCTCCCGGACGGTCTGGCGGATCACCAATCCCCTGCCGGAAAAGCGGCAGGTCCGGCTGGACCTGCTGATCCGTTCGGTGGAAGCGCCCCACAAGCTGAACCACGACCTGACGGTCCCGCCGGGCGGCACGGCCACATTCGAACAGTACTTCATGGTGGGCGGCCCCCAAGACCGGAACCTCGCCGTCACCGTCACCGACGTGGCTTCGGGGAAGCCGATCTATTCCAGGGCCTTCGACTGGAACACCGGCACGGGCAAGGGGTTCATCGATCCCGATCCCCCCGTGGTCATGAACTTCGGACTCGCGCCCTCCGCGAACCGCCTCATCGCCAAGGTGGAAACCAAAGCTCCCCGGAAACTTGCCGATGTGGAAAAGATCCGCTTCAAGCTGGTCAACGCGGACAATATCCTCATTCAGACGGTTCCCGCCGTCAGAAAAGCTCCCGGGTACTTCTTTGCCGACTGGCGCTATCCCGAACTGACGCCGGGGAAATACACCGTCGCAGCGGAAATATTCCGGGCGAAGGGGGAAAAAGAGATTCTTTCCAAGACCTTCCAGATACGTCCCTTCCCCTGGGAATATTCGGACGTCGGCACGGAGAGGAGCGTGCCGCCGCCTTTCAAGCCGCTGAAATGCTCCGGGAACCGGGTCGAGGCGTTGCTGACGGGCTACGAATCAGGAGGCGTCTTCTGGGACCGGGTCTTTGCCCGAGGCAAAGATCTCCTCGCCGGGCCCGTGACCCTGAAACTGGACGGGAAAACCTTCCGCAAGGAGTCCGAAAAGTGGATCGAACGCTCCGACGACCTTGCGGTGCGGGTCTCCCGCCACGCCGCCCCCGGACTGACGGTGGAGGTGCGCCACGAATACGAATTCGACGGCATGTGCAGGACGATCTTGAAGTTCCGGCCCGAAGCGGGCGCGAAGTGCCGTTCCTTGTACATCGACATCCCCATGAAGCCGGAATACGCCCGGCTCTACCACCACACCGCCTCCGGCATCCGGAGCAATCCCTCGGCATGGATCCCCGGAGGCGAGGGGCGGGTCTGGAGCTATGTGCGGAAGGGCATTTCCTATCCCTTCTACATCTGGTTCGGGGAAACGTTCAAGGGCATCTGTCACTTTTCCGACATGACGCCGCCTCTTTTCGACAACGTGCCGGAACCCGTGACCCACGAAATCATCAGGCAGAAGGACAAGGTGACGCTCCGGATCCATCTGGCTCCCGGCCCCGCGGCCCTGAAGCCTTTCGAGTACGTCTGCGGCTTCCAGCCCACCCCGGTGAAGCCCCGTCCGGCTTCCAGCCGCCAGTGGGGCGGCGGGTTCTGGACCGCCGTACTGCCCAACGCATACATGTATGTCGCGGTCGCCACCTACAAACACTATTTCGGAAGCCCGCGGCTGGGACTCGTCTACGGGCCCTATCACAACGACTGCTCATTCCTCGATTACATCTACAGCGGGAAGTCCCTTCATGAAACACGGGAACAGATCAACGCCCGCGCCGCGGCGCTCCTGAAAAAGCACGGCATGACCAACGAAAAATGGGAGCACGTGCTGGGCGACGGCCATGACCGGACCCCCGTCTCGGACCGTAGGCGGCAGG
>JAFSYV010000244.1 GCA_017443585.1 Lentisphaeria bacterium
CGCCTACATCCGGCTCAAGCAGGGTTTCTCCTCGCCCCGCTCGGGCTCCATGGAACTCAACGGCAAGGAGGTCTCGGAGCAGATCGGTTCCCAGATCTTCATCGACTGTTTCGGCATGGTCGCGCCGGGGAACCCGGAACTCGCGGCGAAGCTTGCCGGAAAGGCGGCCCGCGTCTTCCACGACGGCGAAGCGGTCTTCGCCGCGCAAGTGGTCGCCGCCATGGTGAGCGTCGCCTTCGAGGAACGGGACATGGAAAAAATCCTCGACCGGGCGGTCCAAGTCATCCCGCCCGATTCCCTCATCGCGCAACTCCACCGCGACGTGCGGGCCTGGGCGCAGGAGTTCCCCGACTGGAATCAGACTTTCGCAAAAATCTCCGAAAAGTACGGCTATGCGAAATACGGCGGCAACTGCCACGTCGTCCCCAACCACGCGGTCATGGTCATGGCCTGGGCTTACGGCGGAAACGATTTCCACAAGGCGCTTTCCATCGCCTGCACCGCCGGCTGGGACACCGACTGCAACGCGGGAAACGTGGGGGCCGCGGCCGCGCTGTGCGCCGGGCTGGAACACATTTGCGACACTTACGATTTCCGTACGCCCTTCGCGGACCGGATCTACGTCCCCGCCGCCGACGGCAGCTGTGCCGTGAGCGACGTTCTGGAGCAGGCCCTCTTCATCGCGAAGATCGGGCGGCGCATCATGAAAATGCCCGAACTGCCCGCTCCGAAAGGCGGGGCGAAATACCATTTCGAAATGCCGGGAGCGCTCCACGGATTTATGCCCGCGCAGGGGAAATTTTCCGCCGTCAGCGCGGCGGCCCCCGCGGGCTTTTCCGGAAAATACTGCATGCTTCTCCGCTTCACGGCGTTGCCGGAAAATCCCTGTTCCGTGGAAACGCCCCTCATCCCCGCCGCATCGAACAGCGGCTACGCCACTCCCTGCACCCCTGCGCTCTACTCCGGCAGTACCCTGCGCATGAAGGGGTGTCTGAAAGCTCCCGGAGGCTCCCTGAAACTTTTCCTCGCGACGACTGCGGGCGAACGGCTGTATTCCCCTGCGGCGGTCCCCGATGAGGAGGGCCGCTTCGAACTCGAATGGGTCCCGGAATTTCCCGGCACGGCGGCGGCGTTGGGGATCGAGTGCGCTTCGGCAAAAGCCGTTTCCGGCGAAGCGCTGATCGACTCCATCGCCGTCGGCGGCACGGCCCGGTTCGTTTCGGAAGGGGAGACGGACTTTTCGGCGTGGCTCTCAAGCATGGCCGGGATACGGGCACGGGCCTTTTCCAACGATCCCGACCTGAATATGCGCTACTTCTCGAGCAACGAGGAGCCCGGTGTGCTGGTGACGGGGAACCGCGCCTGGGGCGACACCCGGATTCGAGTCCGCTTCCAGATCCACGCCGCCGACCGGGCGGGGGTGATCTTCCACTATCAGGGCCTGTGCCGGTGGGTCGGAGCGATCTTTTCCCGTCGGAGTTTGCAGATCGTCCGCAATCTCTACGGGGAAGAGACCCTCGCCGAGACGGACTTCGTCTACGGGGAAAACCGGCCCATGCTGCTGGAAATCCGGACGCACGGGAGCGCCGTCGAACTTTCCGTCGACGGCAAACTCGTTCTGACCGCGCAGGAGGACCTGCTCGAATCCGGCGGGGCGGGGATCTTTGCCGACCACGGCACCTGCGGCTTCGGCCGCTTCGAAGCGGAAGCACGTCTGGTCCCGCAGGCATAAAAAAATCCCCTGCGGCGCGTTCCGCAGGGGGGGCTTTTTACTTCAAGTCGACAGGGAATTCCCGGACGACGCCCGAATCCACGTCGCGGATGCGGATATGCCACGGCCCTTGCTTGTCATTGCAGGCGAACTGGAAGTCGAAGGCAACTCCCGCCGCCGGGCCGTAAAAGTTCCACGCATAGCCCCAGGGGAGAGCGCCCTCGGGGTCGCGGATCTCGATCCGGAAGACGTGGTTCCCCTGCCCTCCCCGGATCCTGAAGTTCACCTTGTGACTTTCGCCCCGCTTCCAGACCTTCGGGAGCGTCAGGTCGATCCCCGTGATCTTTTCGGGCAGAATGGAAAGGAGCACCGGGTCGCCGCCCCGGACCTTGAGCTTGCAGGAGGAGCCGTACCCCAGATATTTCCCCGAACGCATCTCATAGATATGCCCCTTGACGGGGAGCTTGACCGTCGCGTCGCTCCACTTGAGGACGCTGTAGGAGTGCTCGTTCCCGAACTTGGGCAGGAAGCCCGCGTAGAAGTTCTCCCCGTCCCGGCGGAAGAGCATCGCTGCGGGGTCGGCGATCCCCTCGACCGCGAAGGGCGCCTTGCACTTTTCGAAAATCAGGGGTGACGCCAGCGACCGGAAGGCCGCCCGAGTGACGTTGGAGCCGCCCTTGGCGATCTCCTCTTCGCCGCCCGCGCCGCCCAGGGTCACGGTGTAGTAGTTGCCGATGGCCAGATTCAGCAGCACGGACTTGCCCCTGCCGTGCTTTTTCGTGATCATCAAGGGTTCCCCTCGCTCGGTGAGAGCGGCCGTCGCGCCCTTGAGCTTGAGTCCCGTCTCGCCCACGGGGAGCGTCTTGTAGACGGGGGCGTCCGCCGGGTAGAAGCGGGCGGCACTCCGGTCGATGCCGAAGAACTCTTCCGCAAGTTTGTCCGTCGCCCGGTTGCCGTGGACGTCGTACCAGCCGGGGCAGCAGTCGGCGATGACCGTGCCGCCCCGTTCGGCGAACTTCTTCAAATTCGCCAGCTGCTTTTTGCTCAGACTGAAGGAACCGGGCAGGATGATCACCTTGAAATCGGGGACTCTTTCTTCCAGCTCCTCATAGGAGAACATGCGGCCCCGCAGCCCCAGATCGGCAAGGAGCGCGGGCCAGGAGCTCCAGATGTTGTTGATGTTCTGCGCGCCCACATGGGTCGCGAGGGCGCAGAGGACCGACATCTGGGAGTAGAGGATCCCCACGTCGCGGCCCAGCTCCTTCCCCCGGAGCAGCCGGGCGCCGAACCCGGAACGGATCTCGCGGACCGCTTCGCCGAAGAAGGTCGCATTCGGGGTCACGGTCAGGTCGCCCATCAGCGATTCGCAGGGGAATTTGCAGATGATGTTGGCCCCGAGGAAGGTGTCCAGCCAGATGTTGGCCTTGACCGAGACCTCGTTGCGCAGGAATCCCCGGGAGTAGCCCTGGAACTTGCCCCGGCGGCCGTGGGCGGGGGCGAAGTCCCGCACCGCGTTGCCCTGGGGCCCGCCGTAGTAGATCAGCAGGGGATTGTACTTCATCATCTGGACCCAGTCGTAGCTGTAGCCGGGGTTGCCCGTGCCCGAGAGCCCCGAGATGGAGCCGGGGACCTCCCTGTTCAGGACCGCGCCCACGGTCCCCACCCAGTTCTTGGCGAAGACCTTGTTCATGAAAAGCTTGTGTTCGACGTACCGCGCCAGACGGTCCGGACTTTTCAGCTCCTTGAGCTGGATCGGGACCACCTGATCCCAGGAGGTGTAGGAAGTTCCCCACGACTTGTTGAGTTCGGCCAAGTCCTTGTACCGGGTCTTGAGCTCCTCCCGGAAACCCGCCAGACAGTGAGGCGAGAAGCAGACCGTGCCGCCGAGATAGGCTTCGTCGGCGAGGATGTAATGGCGGAGCCCGAAGTAGTAGAACCGGTAGTCTTTGGCGATCCGCAGCAGTTCGGCTTCGACCTTCGCCGCCCGGTCGGGGTCGGAAAAGCAGGGGTTGCGCACGGGCGCGGAGGCGATGTCCTCCTTGTACTTCTGCATGGTGCGGTTCATGACGAGCCCCGAGCCGCAGGAGACCGCCTCCATGCCCAGCGTGGCCAGCGACCTCAGCATGCCGTATTTCACGCCCGCGTTGGTGAAGTTGGTGTAGGACATGTTGAAGCCCATCTTCCGGAGTCCGGGGAAGAACTGGGACGCGCCGGGCCAGATCACCGCCGCCGTTTCATAGGGGTCGATGGGGGCGGATTCGAGGGAAAACTCCTGCTTGAGAAGCGCGCTCTTGCCGCCAAGTTCCGCCTTCACGAAGAGGTTGTAGAGCTTCGTGTAGGGGAAACGGAGCGGCACGGAGTAAACAGTCCCCTTGCCGCCGCCGCGCCACACGACCCGGCCCTCGGTGTCGGCGACTTCACACGAAAAGACCGCGCCGGGAACGCTTTCGAGGGTGAAGTTCACCGGATTTTTGCGGGCGAAAACCAGACGGGGAGCCGCCATGGCGATCTTGAGGGGCAGAGCGGGCGTGTCGATCCGGCTCGCGCCGCACTCGAGTTCCCGGCCCTGCGCGTCGAAGACCCGGAAATTCAGGACCGAAGTCCCCCCCGGCAGCGGCGTTTCGGGAAGCGGCAGGAGAAGCCGGTTCATCCCCTTCTCGAGGGTGTATTTCTTCCGGGCTTCGCCCAGCAGTCGGCCCCAGTAGTCCCGCGCGACGGTCCGGACCGTCACGGCACAGGGTTCGGCGGAATCCAGTTCGAGAGCCGCCCCTTCGGCCTTGCGGGCGATGACCTTGCCTTCGGCGCCCGAAGCATAGCGGAGAAGTTTCAGATGGAGCAGGTAGCAGTATTCCCAGTAGGGGAAGTCGGCCCCGTGGAAGTTGGGGACCATTTCCCAGGCGAATTCAGAGGGCACGAAGGGGAGATAACGGACGTTCCAGAGGATGAAATCCCCCGTGTCGACGGTGAAGACAGGCGTCTTCCCCTGCCGGAAGAATTTCAGGTTCTCGCCGATCTGATCGGGCCGGAGATCCCGCATCCGGGGGAGCGTGGCCAGCAGATGGGGCGGCAGCGCTTCGGCCTTGCCCAGCAGTTCCGCCGGGATGTTCTTGCAGTTGAAGAAGATCATGGGGCACCCCTGCTTCTGCCACGAGAGCAGCTGGGCGCGGGCCACGGCGGGGATGTAGACGAAATCCACCTGATTGAGCATCACCGCCTCGGGAACTTTCGTGATCTCCCGGAGTTTGGCCAGCGTGTAGGGTTCGAGGGTATCGGCCCAGTTGAAGTGCCAGCTGTTCCGGGAGCTGGCGATCTTGCGGAAGAGGGGCAGATAGGTGAATTCCAGCTTCGCCCGCTGGGCGAGTTCGATGATATGACGGCGGTGGACCCGGCTGGTGATGAAGCTGCCCGTGTTGCCCGTGAGGTAGAGAAGTTTCGGGAATTTCCGCGCGGGATTCTTGTACATGTCCCAATGGGGCGTCACCACGGCATTGCTCAGATTCTCGGTGAGGGAAAGGCCGGGAACGTAGGAGGAGACCAGCTCCTTGCGCAACAGCTCGGTCTCGCTCAGCTTTTCGGCACGGAAAGGCTCGGCCTTGAGAGAGATGTTTTTGATGGTCATCACCTGATCGGTGGCGTAGACCCGCAGGCAGATGGTGGCGGAAACCGCCTCCGCGGGGGCCATGAAGGTCTTGCTCAGAACTTTGAGGGGCAGAGCGCCCCGGCGGGAGTGGAAAAGGTAGACCGTGGTCCCGTTGGGGAGGCGCTTCCCCTGCTTGTCGTTGAACTCGAAGCCCATGACGATCCAGCGCCCGCTGGGGTTGGTGCAGGAGCCGTGGATCGAAAAGGTATAGGTCACGCCCCGCTCCAGCCGGAGGTAGATGGGGAAGAAGTCCCCGCCCGGCGCGTGCCGGACGATGCGCAGTCCGGGCTTGAGGAAGGTGTACCGCTTCTTTGCAGGATCCCGGTCGCCGGAAAAGACGCTGAAAAAGCCGTCGGGGATCTCGGGGTTCTTCTTGTGGGGAATGGAAAAGTCCCCGTTGTAGATTAGTTCCGCGGGACCGGCGGGGATGGTATTGTCGATGACGCCCCCCTTGCGGAAGAGCAGGCGGCATCCGAAATCCTCGGGAACGGGCACGGCGTTGCGGGCGCCGGTCCGCCGGGCCTTGCCGTCTTTCCAGGCCACGCCCGCACCGATGCCGGGATTGATCCCCGGCACCTTGAACTTGAGGATGACCTCGCCGGAAGGCGTCTTGAAGATCCGGAAGGGCACGGCCCGGCCAGTCAGTTTGCCGTCCCGGAGTTCGAACAGGGCGAGGTTCCCCGTATCGGTCCCGGCGGGCAGTGCGATGGTCCGCCAGGAATCATTGATCTGCCGCTTGGGGAAGATGTCGGGAAAACTCTTCGGGCTTTCGGCCGCGCAGACGACCGCCGCCGCCCCGCAGCACACCAGCAGGGCCAGAAACTTCTTGAACATGAATGCCTCCTTGTTACGAGTTCGTTATGTCGATTTCCGAAAAGAAAGAACTTTGCCGCCTCATTTCCCTTTTCCCGGAGCTTCGTTCCGGCTCAGTTCCGCGATCATTCGGACAGCCGCTTCGGCCCGGCGGTGCATGTCGGCGAAACGCCGGAACGATTCCCCTTCCTGCAACGCTCCCGCCGCCGGGGCGGGGCCCTTGAAGTAGCCGGGAGCGAAGCCGGGAAGCGCGGGGAAGGTCTTGCCGTTCACGGTGAAGGGTTTCGAAACATCCACCCCCGCCCCCAGCGCGGGCGAGCCGGGCGCGAGGGAGAGATCGGGCAGGCCGGGAAGATTGTTCCTGTTCCACAGCCTTTCGGTGGCCTTTCTGTCGAGGATCCTGTTCACCTTCGGTATGGCGGGACCACGCCTGTCGGTGAGTTTGATCTCCTTGCCGAAGGTGTAGAGCACGTTGGGTCCGGCGAGGTCATGGGTCCGGGTGTCGAAGCGGGGACTGTCCTTGACGATGTTGTTCACGAGGAAGAAGGGCAGACTCATGCGCAGCCGCTTCGAATGGTAGGCCACGGTGAATGAAGGATACGCTTCATCGCCGCCCCAGAAGGTGTTGTGGTAGATGTGGATTTTCCCCGCATCCACGGGGGCGGGAGGATCCTCCTTCATTTTGTCGGTGCCGGGGATGAAGTTGACCCGGTCCGGACCGATCCGGTGGGAATCGCTGTGGACGAATATCTGCCTGCCGCTGTGACGGGCCTGCACGAAGAGGCTGCCGTAGTGGTGCTCCTCCCGCTTCGCCCGCTCGTGACGCAAGGCGTGGACCCGCAGGGGGATCCCGCAGTTCATCACCAGGTTGTGGTGGCAGCGGCATACCGTCCTGGGGCCGGTGCTGATGCCCACGCTGGACATTTCGCGGACGACGTTGCCGCAGATGTCGCTCCCCGGCCCCCAGGCGTTGATGCCGATGAGTCCCCGGACGATGATGTTGCCGTGGATCTTCGACCCTGTGCCGTAGTCCTTCACCCCCGCGTCGTCCGAGGTGGAGGTGCCGATGATGTACTTGAAGACGAGGTAGAGCAGTCCGCCCCGCATGTCGTCGTCGCTGCGGAGCCCGAAAAGGTCGCCTCGAATAAAGCCCGCCGTCAGGATGGAGTTCTTCACCGTGCAGTTCGCCGCCCCCTCCTCGAAGCGGATCCGCATGTTGCCGTGCATCAAAAGGCAGCTGTCCACGGTGATGCCGGAACTTTCGGGCTTGACGCAGATCTGGATGCGCGATCCCCGCATGAAAAGATCCTTGAAAGTGAGGTGCGAAGCCTCCACGGTGAACCCGAAGCCCGCGGAGGCGCTGAAGCGGTGCCGGTCCGGCGTCTGCCCGTCGGCGAAACGCACGTACACGAAGCCCTTGTCCCAGCCCGAAAGGACGTTCCCGACAACGGGCCAGAAGAACTCCTTGCGGCCGCGGAAATACTGGTGCTTCTGTTTGATATCGGCAGGCAGGCAGAGCAGATCGAAGCCGGGGAGCCGTGTGCATCCGGGGCCGAATTTGCCCCACAACATCTTCTCGTCGAGCTCAGAAGGGAGTCTTTTCCACCGGGGAAGCGCCATGGTCTCCTTGTTGATGAAAACGATCCGGAGGCCATCCATCAGCACCAGATCGGGCCGCTTTTCGAGGGGCGTCTTCCAGACGTTTTTCCCGATCTCGGGCGCAGGGGTCCACTTGTCGAGGCTCTTCCCCGGCGGTTCCACCACGGTGAGGAATTCGCCTTTGGACCCTCTCGTCCCCTCGAAGGTGACGGGAGCGCCAAGCCTGCCGGAGCGGCGGAAGGTGATCTGCTCCCGGTAAAGTCCGGGGGCGATCTTCACCGTGTCGCCGGGCCGAGCCAGAGCGGCGGCACGGGCGATGGTGGCCAGGGGGGAGTCCGCCTTGCCGGGATTTTCGTCGTTCCCCGCGGGGGAGACATGCAGCACACCGGCTCCC
>JAFSYV010000245.1 GCA_017443585.1 Lentisphaeria bacterium
CCGGCGCTTTCTCGACCGGATCGCCACGAGGATCGTGGAGCTGGACCACGGCAAACTTTACAGCTATCCCGGCAGTTACGCCGACTATCTGGCGGGCCGGGCGGAGCGGCTGGAGGCCGCCGACGCCCAGGAAAACCGCCGACAATGTTTCCTGCGCCGGGAGATCGAGTGGGTCCGGCGCTCGCCCAAGGCCCGGATGAAGCGGAACATGGGGCGGCTCCGGCGCTATGAGGAGACGGCGGCCCTCTCCGCCCCGGTCCGGGACGAGGAGATCGACCTCGTCATCCCCGAAGGCCCCCGGCTGGGCAACCTCACCCTGGAACTGAAAAACGTCTCCTTCGGCTTCGGCTCCCGGCCCATTCTCAGGAATTTCGACTTCGAATTCGTTCCCGGCTGCCGCCTCGGGGTGGTGGGGCCCAACGGGGCGGGCAAGACCACCTTCCTCAAACTCATCACGGGGGAGCTTCAGCCCGACGCGGGGGAAATAAGGATCGCCTCCACCGTGCAGTTCAACTACGTGGACCAGTCCAAGGAGGTGCTCTCCGAAAGCAAGTCCATCATCGACGAGATCGGGGGCGGCGTTTCCACCGTCCAGCTGGGCAGGGAGACCATCTCGGTCCGGAGCTATCTCCGCTGGTTTCTCTTCGACTAAAAGCGGGACAACACCCGCATCGACCGCCTTTCCGGCGGCGAAAAGGCCCGGCTGGCCCTGGCCAAGGCCTTCCTGCGGGGCGGCAACTTCCTGCTGCTGGACGAGCCCACCAACGACCTCGACCTTTCCTCGCTCCGGCTCCTCGAAGAGGCGCTGTTGAGCTTCAACGGCTGTCTCATCATCGTGAGCCACGACCGCTACTTCCTCAACCGGGTGGCCACCCACATCCTCGGCTTCGACGGCCTTGGAGGGAGCTTCTTCACCCCCGGCGACTACGACTACTATCTGGAAAAGCGGAACGAACTCGCCGCGTGCGCGGCGGAAGAGGAAAGGAAGAGCGCTCCGCCTTCCCAGGCGGCCCGTCCGGCGCCCGCGCCAAGTGCGCCGAAGACGAAAAATAAACTCACCTGGAAAGAGGAACGGGAGCTGGAAGGGATGGAGTCCGCCATCGAAGAGGCGGAAAAGAAAGTCGCCGAATACGAGGCCCTTTTCAGTTCCCCCGACTTCTTTTCGGCCCACGGGGCGGAGACGCTGAAACTCAGGGGGGAGTTCGAGGAGGCGCAGAAACGCGTCGCCCGGCTCTACGCCCGCTGGGAAGAGCTGGAAAAAAAGGCCGCCGGAAACTAAGGCGCACCGACGATGCACCCCGGCCGTCTGACGGGCAGAACGGCGGTGCGGGAATACCTGTTCCCCTGAGGCTTCCAGAACGAAAGCTCGTCCCCTTTCATGTTGACGAGCAGCATCCGCCCCGCCTTGTCGAAGACGAGATCGGAAGGATACGCCCCGCCTGCGCTGAAACACTCTTCGAGCTTCATGCGTCCGTCGACGTCGAAGGAGACCACGGCGACGGAATCATGCCCCCGGTTGGTGGCGAAAATCCTGCCTTCGGGAGAGATCTTGATCGCCCCCGCGTAGCTGACGCCGTTCCACCCTTGCGGCAGCAGGCCGCAGACCGCGACGGGAACGAGGGTGTTTTCGCGCACCTTGAAGGAACAGACCGTGTTGCTGAGTTCGTTGACGGCGAAAACAAGTTTGTGTTCGGGCGCGAAAAGGAGGTGCCGGGGGCCCGAACCGGGCGGGAGGGGGACCGTGCCCGCAGGAACAAGTCCCTTTTCCTCATCGCGCCGGAAGATCCGGATCAGGTCGCTCCCCAGGTCGGCGGCAAGAACCAGCTCCGTGCCGGGCAAGGGGGCGCAGAAGTGGGGATGGGACTTCTTCTGCCGCTTGTGGACGCTCGCTCCTTCGCAGACGAGACGGTTCCGGAGCATTTCGAAACTCCCGTCCTCCTTCAGGCCGATGACGTCGATGAAGGCTCCCGAATAGCTGCTGCCGTAGAGGAATTTGCCGTCCGCGGACAAGGCGAGATAACAGTAGCCGAAGCGGCCGGGAACGGAGAACGCCCCCTTCCGCATCAAAGAGCCGTCCTCCCTGACGGCATATAAAAGGACTTCGAAAGCCCCCTTTCCCGCGGTGCGGGCGGCGTAGAGGTTCCGCCCCGAAACGGCGAGGGCGGAAACATTTCCCTCGTGTGCGGCCGGCTCCCTGCACGAGTCGGAAGACACCCGGTAAATGCCCTCCGCGCCGCCGACGTAGAAACGCTCCGGAGAAGCGCATCCCGCCGCCGGCAGCAGGACGCCGAACAGGGCTGCAAGAACCTTTTTCATGCTCATCTCCACGTGATGCACAGGGGCCGGGGCATGGTCAGTTTGAGCCCGTTGGGGGTGAGAAGCCCCCGCTCGGTGTCGAAGTCGTAGAAATAGATGTTGTCGGAAAACTCGTTGGCGGCGGCGAAGACCTTGCCGCCGGGGAGGAAGTTCACGTCCCTGGGGCTGTTCCCGCCGGAAAGGGTGGTCTGAACGTGGGTCATTCCCCCCTTGCCGTCCACGGCAATGACCACCAGGGAGTCGAAGCCCCGGTTGGTGGCGATGATGAAGCGCCCGTCGCCACTCATGCGGACCGCGGAAGCCTTGGTGGCGCAGACGCACCCTTCGGGCAGCAGGGAAATCTCGTCAAGGAAAGTGAAACGGCCTTCGCCGTACTTCATGCTGATGACCGTGTTGCCCAGTTCCGTCACCAGATAGACGATGTTTCCCGGCGCGAAAAGGAGGTGCCGGGGGCCCCGTCCGGGGGTCACGGGGGTCCTGACCGTCCCCGCCGGGTCGATCCCCTTCTCCGGTGCGTAGGGATAGCAGAAAAGGGTGTCGTTCCCCAGATCGGTCACGGCGAGGAAACGGCCGTCGGGCGTGACGGAAACGAAGTGGGGATGGGCGCACTCCTGCCGGTTCGTCACGGGGCCCGTCCCGGTGTGGGTGACGACTCGGGTCAGTTCCCCGATGCGTCCCGTTCCGTCGAGGGCGAATTCGCTGAAGGAGGAGGAGGAATAGTTGGCCGTGTAGAGAAAGCCGCCGTCGGGAGAAACCGCGCAGTGGCAGGTGCTCTTGCCCTGAGAGGGGCAGAAGTTCAGAAACTCCAGCTTCCCGTCGGGAAGGAGGGCGAAGGCGGCAACTCCTTCGGCCCCCTCGCGGGCCCCCGTGGCGTAGAGGCGCTTCCCGTCGGGGGAAAAACAGAGGTATCCCGCCATGGCGAGAGGCGAAAAGCCGTGCTGTTCGAGCTTTTTCCCCTCGAGGGTGTAAGTGAGGATCCCCCCCGCGGGGTCCTCTTTGCTCCAGGCGGTGATGTAGAAAAACTTTTCCATTGTTCGACTGCGCTCCCTTTTCAGATCGGAAAAAAGGCCCTCCGGAAGCGGGGTTTCCCGTTTCCGGACGGCCTGTCTACAGGTATTGTGCGTTCCTTTTCAGAGTCCGATGATCCGGCAGAGTTTTTCGTGCTCTTCGCCCCAGGGCTTGGGCCAGAGTTCGGCCAGCTTGGCCTTGGGGTCGGCTCCGGCGGCGAACTCCAGCGCGGCCAGCTTGGCCCCCTTGCCGAAGTTCACCGGCTCCACGCCCTGACTCAAGACCATGCGCATGGTGCCGATGACCCGGTCGTCCCAGCCCAGCTTGCGCTCGGGGTCGCGGGTGATGCGGTCGATGGCGTCCTTGAGGAAGGGGTTGGTCATGCGGACGAGCAGATCCTCGGCGTAGGCGGTGAAGCCCTTTTCCGTGAAGAGCTCATCGTTGAGGCTCGCGTACTTCTTCACGAGAGCCCGCCCCGACTCCTCCACGAAGGCCGCCCGCGCCACCGCCAGCAGATCCTTCTGCGAAGCGAGTTCGTCCATGGTGGTGAAGCCCTTGGCCTTGCCCAGGGTCCCCAGCAGGAAATGGACCGCGTTGTGGCCGTAGAGCTTGGCCTCTTCGAAGGGATAGAGGTCGTCCTTGACGAAGAGGGAGGCGGTCTTGCGCTCTTCGATTCCGGGACACTTGGAAATGTAGATGGTCTTGAAGGCTTCCACCAGATGGCCGACGGGGGCTCCGGGGGCCAGCTTCGGGAGCGGACCTTCCTTGAGGACGCCGCTCATCTTGCCGATGACGGTGTTGAGGTAGAAGGTGTTGGGGAAAGCCGTCCCCACGGCCTTTTCCAGCTCTTCCGCGGCGTGGTTGTTGTTCTCGGCGGTGTAGATGAAGCGCCGCCTCTCGGGCGAGCGCTTGAACCCTTCGAGGAGCCAGGGGGCGCAGGAAGAGAAGAACTTGACGCTGGGCAGCGCCGTGGCGAACTCCTCGGCCTCGGCGGCCGCGTCGATCAGCCTGGGCAGTTCGGCGGGGTCGAGGGGATTGTAGACCTCCACGTTGCCGTAGACTTCGGTGGTGATGCTGTCGCGATTGGCGATGTTGATGGTGACGCTTCCGGCGGCGTTCACTGCGGCTTTCAATTCAGGATTGACTTCGGCGATGACGATGCGGTCGAAACCGCCGTGAAAAGCTCCGGCAAGGAAGATGCCGGTCTGAATGGGCCCCAGCCCGATTCCAACGAAGGTACTCACTTTCTCTTTTTCTCCTTATCGGGTGAATGCATCGGCGCCGGCGGCCAGCTGGCCGCAGTGGCAGGCCAATGCGGGAACACTGAAATCGTCCGCCAGCAGCTGACCGGGGGCGTTCATCTCGGTCCCGGCCAGGACCGGCAGTTCGAACTTGGCGCAGGCGGCGAGGAATTTCCCCAGCGCCTCAGTCAATTGCCGGGACTTCTCGGGATCGGGGGAACGCCAGTTTCGGTCGGGGATGATGGTGACCGCCCCCGCGCCGTTGCGGACGTGGAGTTCCAGCAGGGCTTCGGGGTCGGCTTCACCGGCGGAAAGGCCGTTGAGCCACGCCACGGTGGGCACGGCGCCGCACCCCTTGACGAAAGCGTTCATTTCCTGCAGCGTGGGGAAGTTTTCCGGCTTCGGCGCCACGTAGCCCACGCCGCCCCGCTTCATCAGCTTGGAGCGGATGCGGCCTTCCAGCTTCACGGGGTCGGAGGCGTATTCGCCGATCTTCGCCTTCCAGAAACTCTCAAGCTCCGCCCCCTGAAAGCGCTTTTCGGCGGCCTCGCGGTAGGCGGAACAGATATGGCGCTCGGTCACGTTGCCCGCGGGGGTCCTCTTCTTCGCTTCCGCGTCGAAGTCCAGCGCGATCTCGGGCAGCACGGAGTTGACCTTTTCCACCACCTGCCTCGTGCGGCCGTTGGCCCTGGCCTTCAGTGAAGAAGCGAATTCACGCCACTTTTCCGGGACGGCGGAGGACTTGAAGCCCATGCCCAGATGGTAGGCGATGCCGGGCTCTCCGGGGGAGTTGATCTCGGCATCGGCCAGTTCGGGCACGAAGACCCGTGTCTCCATCCCCGCCGCGGCGGGAACGCGCAATGCGGCGCAGGCGCTCAGAAATTCATCCACGCCGTCCAGCACGTCGAAGTCCACCAGCCCGGCGCTCCGCCAGCCGGCCTTCGCCGCCAGCGCGGCGATGTGGGTGGGGGAAAAACCGTAGCCGTTGTAGGAAAAGAAGCTGTGGCAGTGCATGTTGAAGGGGCGCAGGCCCGGCAATGCGGCCTCGAAAGAACTCCTGCGTCCGGAACCGTCGAGAGAATCAAACTCTTTGGGAAATTCAGCCATTTTCGCTCACCCCAATACCTTCTGGAGTTCCATCATGAAGGCCTGAGCCTCCTCGCGGGTGGGAGGATTGCCCTTCAGATTGTCGATGCCGGGCCGCCCCGTCTGGTCCACATACCAGTCGGCGGTGGAGCCGGAGGCGAAGGTCACCGTTCCGGAGGCCACGGTCCCCGGAGGATTGATCTTGTTCACCGTGACCGTGGTCTTGCCCGTCCCTTTGGGTGCGCCTTCGGCGGCCTCGGCTTCGGCCTTTTTGGCCTCCTCTTCGCGCTTGGCCTTCTCTTTGGCGGCGGCGGCGGCCTTGGGGTCATTGGCGTTCCAGTCCACCTGAAGCCCGGAGGCGATGATCCGGTTCTCCATATAGGTGAGATGCTGGCCGAACTTTTCGTTCACCAGGTTCTGCAGTTCGGAAAGACCGGTCCCTTTGGCCAGCTCCTCCGTCATGTACGCGGCGATCTGCTGTTCCAGTTCCTTTTCCATGATGATGCACCTTCTTTCTTCCGTAGAAAAGTTTATGTTATTTGCGTTTGGGCTTCATTCGGCGCTTGATGCTTTCCACCTTCTTGGGGCGGGGCACTGCTTCGAGGATCAGGGGCACCCCCGTCAGCTCGAAGGCATCGCGCAGCCGGTTCCGCAGGAAAGCCAGGTAATGCGGGGCCAGGTGCTCCCGGCTGTTGACGAACATCTTGATCCGGGGCGGCCGGGTCCCGGTCATGGTGGCGTAGAAGAGCTTCAGCGGCGCACCGCCCACCACCGGCGGCGGATGGTTTTCGAAGGCGTCGGCCAACACCCGGTTCAGCACCCCCGTGGGGATCTCGGAGCCCAGATTGGTCATGACCTGGGTGATGGTCCGCACCAGCTCCTCGAAACGATTCTGCTTCAGGGCGGAAATCAGCACGGCGGGGGCGTAGCTCAACGCCGGCAGGGAACGGTCCACGGCCTTGAGGAGTTCCGCATCCTTTTCCGGCCTCAGATCCCGCTTGTTGACGGCGATGACGAGCCCCTTCCCGGCGCTTTCGATCATGGCGCCGATCTTCCGGTCCTGAGCGGTGGCGCCGTCGGGGGAAGCCTCGATCATGAAGACCACGATATCCGCCCGGTCGATGGCGCTTTTGGCCCGCATGGCGCTGAAGAACTCCACGGCGTCATCCACCTTGCCCGCCTTGCGCAGTCCGGCGGTGTCCACCAGCACGGCGGGGAACTCCTCCCCCTCGGAGCGGAGCGTGAACTCCACATCCACGGCGTCACGGGTGGTCCCCGCCACGTCGGCGGTAATCATCCGCTTTTCGCCCAGAAGCGCGTTCACCAGCGAGGATTTGCCCACATTGGGCCGCCCCACGATGGCGATGTTGAGGGGCTTCACCACCGAAGCGTCTTCAGACTCCTGCCCCGGCGGGGGCGCGGGCAGAAAGGACAACGCGGAATCCAGCAGGGCATTGATGCCGGAACGGTGTTCGCAGCAGACGGGGAAGACCCTGGGGAAGCCCAGGACCGAAAACTCCGCGGCCTCGTCGGCGATGCGGTCATTGTCGCACTTGTTGGCGGCGCAGAGGACTTTCTTGCCCGTGGCCCGGAGCCTGCGGGCGATGTCCTGGTCGAGAGGGGTGACCCCCGCCTGGGCGTCGCCGAGAAAGATCAGTATTTCGGCGGAATCCACGGCGGCTTCCACCTGGTCGGCGATGGCGGCGTCCCACACTTCGCCGCCCTTCTTTTCTCCGGCAAGCAGTCCCAGACCGCCGGTGTCGATGAGCCGGAACTTCCGGCCGTCGCGGACCACCGTGGCCATGACCCGGTCGCGGGTGACCCCCGCCTGCTCGTGGACGATGGCCAGACGCCGCCCCACCACCGCGTTGAAGAGCGAGGACTTGCCCACATTGGGCCGCCCCACGATGGCGATGGCGGGAAGAGCGGAACTGTTGGCTTCGCGGGACATTCCGGAGTCACTTTCTGAAGGAGTTGATGAGGTCCCGGAGCTTCTTCGCGGCCTCGCCCGCCTTTTCGGCGAAATCGGGACCGTTCCCGGCGTGGATGATGCCCCGCGAGGAGTTGACGGCGATCCCTGCCTTGTCGGCGGTGCAGCCGAACTTCACCACCTTTTCCACGTCGCCCCCCTGGGCGCCCACGCCGGGGACGAGGAAGGGCAGCTCGGGACAGAGTTCGCGGAGCATTTTCAGCTCCTCGGGATAGGTGGCTCCCACCACGATCCCGGCGTTGCCGTTGGTGTTCCAGCGGTCCCGGACCAATTCCGCCACATGCTGGAAGAGGGGCTTGCCGTCGGCGACGAGATTCTGCAGATCGCCGGAGTTGGGGTTGGAGGTGCGGCAGAGGATGAACACGCCCTTTTCCGCCCGGTCGAGGAAGGGTTTCAGGGTGTCGTATCCCATGTAGGGGTTGACGGTGACGGCGTCGGCTTCGTAGCGCTCGAAGACCTCTTTCGCGTACATGTTGGCGGTGGAGCCGATGTCGCCCCGCTTCACATCGAGGATCACCGGGATCCCCGGAGCGTTTTCGTGGATGTACGCGATGGTCTTCTTGAGTTCGCCGTCGCGGGACTGCCCGGCGTAGTAGGCCGCCTGGGGCTTGTAGCAGCAGACGAAATCCTTCGTGGCGTCGATGATGGCCCGGTTGAACTCGAAGAGGGGTTCGGGCACATTCCTCACGCACTCGGGCAGTTTGGCGAGGTCGGGATCGAGTCCGGCGCAGACGAGGGAGTCGTTCCGGCGCGCGGTTTCCTGCAAAGCGGCAAAAAAGTTCATTTTCTCTTCACTCCTTGAGCGGCGGGAAGCCGGATCTCCGCAGGGGCTTCCGCCCTCCCGTGGGCTCTTCGTTTCGGTGTTCCATAATATACACCCTTGCGGACGATTTTTCAACGCCGGACCGGGGCAAAATTCAGGGGCGCTTCGCCCCCAGTTTCGCCGCGCCTTCGAAATACTCCAGCATGGGGTCCTTCCCCTGACCGGGGCGGGAGGCCGATTTCTGGAATTTCACCGCGCCGTCCAGGTCCCCCGTGAGATAGGCGGTCCGGGCCTTGGCGGCGTACCAGAGAAGCCGGAGTTCTCCGCCGGGGGGGGGCGTATCACCCAGAAGACGGCAGGCGGACTCGAGGGCGGTCAGGTCATACTGGAAGCGCCGGAGCAGCTCCCACGCCATGGCGCAGCGGGCGCCGGGATCCTTCACCTGAGCGGAAAAGTTCTTCAGCACACCCGCCAGACGGGGCCGGAAGTAGGCGTAGCGGCTGATGAAGTCGATGGCGGTGAAATAGAGTCTTCCCGTGCGGGGGGCGGCCTTGAGCCGCTCTTCGAGAAGTTCCCACGCCTGGGGGATCCGGCTCGAGTTTTCGAGGGCGAACAGCCGGATCCGCAGCGCCCCCGGATGGGCCGGGGAAAGCGCGAAGATCTTGTTGGACAAAGCTCTCATCTTGGGCTCGCTGGTCTCGCGCAGGAGCGTCTGGAGCTCCTCGAGCATGGGGGCGATCTTTTCCTCGGCCTTCCGGTCGAAGGTCCCGGCGAAGTACTCCTGAAGCATCTCGCCCAGATCCACCGTCTCGCCGCACCAGATGATGACGCCGTCGGGGTCGATGACGAAGGATTTGGGGTAGAGCAGCGAACCCGCCATATACTGCATGGTGATCCGGCGGCTGCTGTCGAGGGCGAAAGCCACGCCGCTGTTCCGGAGCACATCCTTCAGCGAGAGGGCGTCCGATTCGGGGTCGGGAGTCACGACGATCTGCCGCACCTTCCCCCGGTATCCCCGGTCGATGGCGGCCAGCATGCCCACGGTCCCCTCGGCTCCCCGTGCGCGGGTGAGGACGAAAGTGACCACCCGGAGCACATTCTGCTTCAGGGGCAGAGCCAGAGGCGTCTGGACGCCGTTGATGAATTTCAGCCGGGGCAGTTCCACGGCCTTGTCGCCGGTCCGCAGGGCCGCCAGATCGAGAGCCCCGAGCACAAGAAGAAGGAGAAGAAAAAGACGTTTCATCAAACAGCACCTCACGCGTCACGTTTCCAAGGTCCCTCCCCGCGGGGGGAAGGACGAAATCAATGGTACCCGGAACGGGACTTGAACCCGTAAGCCTCATCGGCGACAGATTTTAAGTCTGTAGCGTCTGCCATTCCGCCACCCGGGCACGGCTTGTTCTGACTATAAGATAGCTTCAAGGAGCATTTTTTTCCACCTCTTTTGCAAAAAAAACCGTTTTTTTTTCGATGCCGGCTTGAAATTCCGGCGATGTTGTGTTATTTTATAAGACGTGACTTGTAACGAAAAACGATCAACATAAATCCAAAGAGGTGTTATCATGGCTCATAAAAAAGGTCAGTCGAGCAGTCGCAACGGTCGCGACAGCAAGCCGAAATTTCTGGGTATCAAGGCCTACGGCGGCGAGTGCGTTTCCGCCGGGTCCATCATCGTGCGTCAGCGGGGCACCCGTTTCCGTCCGGGCCTGAACGTGGGCTGCGGCAGGGACTACACCCTTTTCGCCCTCTGTGACGGCACCGTCGAGTTCCACAAGGACCAGCGCAAGGTCGATATCATCCCCTGCGCGGCGGAATAAGTCC
>JAFSYV010000246.1 GCA_017443585.1 Lentisphaeria bacterium
CTGGAAAAGCCGGTGCACCGGCTTTTCCAGACGCTCTTTGCCGGTCACAGGACCTTCTACAGGGAGTTCTGGGCGCTCCGCGATGTGAGTTTCGACGTCCGTCGCAGGGAGTGCGTGGGCATCATCGGGCGCAACGGGGCCGGGAAGTCCACCTTGCTCCAGATCATCACCGGGACTTTGCAGCCCACCGGCGGCACGGTGGAACGCCGCGGCCGCGTGGCCGCGCTTCTGGAACTGGGGAGCGGCTTCAACCCCGAGTTCACCGGGCGGGAAAACGTTTACATGAACGCCTCCATTCTCGGGCTGACGAAGGAGGAGATCGACGCCCGGTATCAGGCGATTTTGGACTTCGCCGAGATCGGCGAATTCATCGACCAGCCGGTCAAGACCTATTCCAGCGGCATGATGGTCCGGCTGGCCTTCGCCGTGGTGGCCCACGTCGACGCGGATATCCTGGTCGTCGACGAAGCGCTGGCGGTGGGCGATGCCTTCTTCCAGCAGAAGTGTATGCGTTTCATCCGCAAATTCAAGGAGGAACACACGATCCTCTTCGTCAGTCACGATACGGGAGCCGTGGTCAACCTCTGCGACCGGGGGGTCCTGCTGGAAGGAGGCCAGGTCAAGATGATCGGGTCGCCCAAAGAGGTTTCCGAGCAGTATCTGCGGGACCTTTACTCGGAAAATCAGAATATCGACGGCGATCAGCATGAGGAAGACTCCCGTGCGGAACAGCCCGAGGACGAATACTACGACATGCGGCGAAGCCTCATCAACGGTTCGAAATACCGGAACGACCTGGAGGTCTTCAAATTCTCGAAGGAGTCTTTTTTCGGCGAGGGCGGAGCCGAGATCGAGAACGCCTTTTTTACGGACCGGGAAGGCCGCCCCCTTTCCTGGGTCGTCGGCGGGGAGATCGTGAAGTTCACGATCCGGGCGCGCATCCGCAAAGACATGAGCAGCCCGATCATCGGATTCACGGTCAAGGACCACCTCGGCCAGTGGGTGCTGGGAGACAACACCTACATCACCTACCGGAGCGCTCCGGTGGAGGTCCGGGCGGGTCAGATCCTCGAGGCGGCTTTCGAGTTTTACATGCCGACCCTCTGCCCGGGAAATTACAGCATCGACTGCGCCATTGCCGACGGGACTCAGGAAAATCACGTCCAGCAGCAGTGGATCCATGACGCGGTGGCCTTCGTTTCCCACGCTTCGTACACGAATTCTCTCTACGGGGTCGTCATGAAAAAAATAACGATGCAGGTAAAATGAGACGAAGATGATATGAAAGATCTACTCGCAGACGGAGAGCGTTTCATTCCGGGCAAGTTCGATGAACCCTCGCTCGTTTTGGAGCATTATCAGCGCTATTATGCCGCGTTGCCCCTGGTGAAGGGAAAGACCGTGCTGGATATCGCGTCGGGATCCGGCTACGGGAGTTTCATTCTGGCCAAGTCCGGAAAGCAGGTCTACGGGGTGGAGATCGATCAGGACGCCGTCGATTACGCCGCGGAACGCTTCGCCCAGCCCAATTTGCAGTTTCTGCAGGGGAGCGTCGAGAAGATCCCCCTGCCGGACCGCTCCGTGGATGTCGTCGTTTCCTTCGAGACGATCGAGCATATCACGGCCGAACTGCAGATCTGCATGATGAAGGAGATCAAGCGGGTCCTGAAGGAGGACGGGATATTGTTCATCTCTTCCCCCGACAAGCGCTATTACTCCGAGGAACGCGGCTTCGTCAACCCCTTCCATGTCCATGAATTGACCTCCGGCGAGTTCAGGGAGCTGCTCGGGAGCTGTTTCGCCCACATCGAGATCGCGGGGCAGCGTTTCATGAACGGATGCCTCATGATGTGGGAAGACCATATCGCCGACAGGACGGTTTCATACGGCGATCTGATCCAGACCTCCTCTCCCGGGGTGCGGAAACCCCATTACCTGCTGGCCGTCGCGGGGGACCGGGAACTGCCGGAAGTCTTCAACAGCATCGTGGAGTATACGGCCGATTCCGATCTGCGCCATCTTCTGGCCCCCAGCGTCCAGGAGACGCCGAAGAGCGATCTCGTGAAGGTGTATTACCAGAGCGGCCCCGGCGGAGTTTTCAGCGAAAAAAACACTTTGCCTCTGGCGTTCCCCGTCGAAAACGAGCGTCTGGAGATCACGGTGGATCTGACCCGGCGGCCGGAGATCTTTTCCGGTGTGCTGCGGTTCGATTTCGGCGGCGTCGGAGAGGCCTTCGCCCTCCGGGACTGGGTCGTGGAAATGGATTCGGGGGAAAAGTATTACCCCCTGAAAAGCGGGACTCTGGAAAGTGTCAACATGCTGTTCCTTTCGGTGCCCGGGAGCGGCCGCAGGGTCGTGATCCCCTTGAACGACGATCCCCAGCTGCTGTACGCCTTCCCGGTTCCGGGAGAAAAATGCAGATCGCTGAGACTGATCGTCGAACGGGTCCCGTTGTCCCGGATAAACATGACCGAATCCTGGCTGATGCTCAAGGACGATTTGCTTTCTCTCGAACTTCAGAACCGGAAACTGCGGAGCGATCTCGACCTCGACTCGGCGCGGATCCGGGAGCTGGAAGCGGGATTCCGCGAGAAGGAACGCGAGGTCGCCTCGCTGACGGAGTCCTACAAGGCTCTGGAAACGGGGTTCCGCGAGAAGGAACGTGAAAATGCGTCCCTGACGGAGTCCTACAAGGCTTTGGAAACGGGATTCCGCGAGAAGGAACGCGAGAATGCCTCTTTGACGCACGAAAATGCGTCCTTGACGGAGTCCTGCAAGGCTTTGGAAACGGGATTTCACGAGAAAGAACGCGAAAATGCGGCTCTCGCGGCCTCTTACCGGGAATTGGAAGCGGGGTTCCGCGAAAAGGAACGCGAAAACGCGACTCTCACGGCCTCTTACGCGGAATTGGAAGCGGGATTTCACGAGAAGGAACGTGAGATCGCCTCGCTGACATCGTCCGGCAAGGCTCTGGAAGCGGAGCTGCGCGGGAAGGAGGCTTCCCTGAGGGACTTGAACGAAGAACTGCAGCGGCGGGAACGGCAGGGAGAGAACGAGAGAGCCGTGTTGGCGGGACTCTACCGCGCGGCCGGCTGCTCCGGCCAGATTCAGGAGCTGCGCTATGCGGATCTCAAGGACAAATACGAGGAGCTCGAACGGGAACACCTCGACGTACGGCGTGCCCTCTCTTTCGACTACCCCGTCATGCGCGAGGCGATGGAGCAGCTGGAGGCGCTTTCGCGGAAGGCGCTGGATCATTGGAGCTGCCGGGTCCTGAGGTCCGGCCGGCTTTTCTGCCGCGTGCTCAGAAAACTCGCTTTCCGCAAGACCCGGCTGCTGGCGAAGATCGTCGGGAGCAATCCTCTGTTCGATGCGCAGTGGTACTTGGAAAAGTATCCGGACGTCCGGGGCACGGATCCGGCCCTGCACTATCTCGCCGACGGCTGGCGGGAAGGCCGGGATCCTTCGCCCAGTTTTTCGACGCGGGATTACTCGCTGCAGAATGGGCTCCAGGGGGATTTCTGCCCGCTGCTGCATTTTCTGCTCTTCGGCAAAAAAGAGGACATCCACCTTTCTCTGCCGTTTTTCTTCCGGAGCGAGATCGGGCTGCTTCAGGCGTCTCCGCTCATGGATGCCGAGTGGTATTTGAAGCAATATCCCGACGTTTCCGGTTTCGATCCCGTGATCCATTATCTCGCCTGCGGCTGGAAGGAGGGGCGGGATCCTTCGGCGGCGTTTTCGACATCGAAGTATCTTGAGGCGTATCCGGAGGTCGGAACTGCCGGGGTCAATCCTCTGGTGCACTACCTGATGATCGGCCGCGCGGACGGCTGTCAGCCGATCCCGGACGCAGGGCGCAGCGAAGATTACCTTCTGCTGAAGAAGTCGAGACTTTTCCAGCCCGACTGGTACAGAAAGCGGTATCCCGATATCGCCGGTCTCGATCCCATCGAGCATTTCCTGAATTTCGGCTGGAAGGAAAACAGAGATCCGTCGCCGGAATTTTCCACCTCCTTCTATCTGGAAAACAATCCCGATATCCGCGCCGCCGGGACCAATCCCCTGGTGCACTACCTCAGACGCGGTGCGGCGGAAGGCCGCCGGATCAAAGAGCTTTCCGGTTATCTGGCGGAGCACTTTTCCGAACTCGCCCGCGTTTCCGGCCTTTTCGATTCGGAGTGGTACAAAGAGCGTTACGGTGAGGAGTTCGACATTCAGGGAGATCCCCTGGAGCATTTCTGCCGGACGGCCTGGCGGGAAGGGTGTGACCCCTCGCCGCTGATCTCCCAGAGACAGTACTGGCTCGATTATCAGGATCTCATCGGGGTGAACAGCCTGTTCCATTACATCGTTTACGGTGCGCTGGAAGGCAGAAAAATAAAGTCCGTGAAAGAGGCGGCCGACGGCATTTCCCGCAAGCGTCAGATCGCGGTCCTGATTCACGAGGCGTCGGATACCGGCGCGCCGCGTCTGGGGCTGCAGATCTGCCGGCTTCTCCGGTCCATGGACTACTTCGTGTGGACCATCGTCATGAAGCCCGGCCCGATCCTCGAGAAATTCAGGCGTTACGGGAAGGTCTTCTGCACCGATTCTCCCGAAGAGATCCGCACCATCGCCGCAGACCTGAAGGCTTCCGGCTGTCACGATGCGATATTCAACTCGGTCGTGACCTGCAAATATGTGAAGACCTTCCACGAGACCGGATTCCGCACTGTTTCGCTGATCCACGAAATGAGCGATACCGTGAAGGTGCTGGAGATCGAAGGGGCCGCCCATGATGCCGCCGAATACAGCGGCAAACTGATCTTCCCCGCCTCCCTCGTCGCGGATTCCTGGAAAAATGCGGGTTGGTCCGTTCCGGCGGAGCGGGCCCGGATCCTGCCGCAGGGGAATTGCGAACGGACGGTGCGGCTTTCCGCGGAGGAAACTCTTGCCGTCAGGAAAAGAGTCCGCCGCGAACTGGGGTTCCCGGAGGATTCCGTGCTCGTCCTTGCCTGCGGCACCCTCGAACCGAGGAAGGCCCCCGACGTCTTCATGCAGGTCGCGAAGAGCGCGTACGGCCGGGATCCGAAAGTCCGCTTCCTCTGGGTCGGGGACTACGGGGAAAAGACCTACCGGGAAGAGATTTTGAACAGAAGCCGGGACGAGGAGCTGTCAAAATACTGCCGTTTCATCGGGTATCAGAAAGATCTGTCGCCCTATTTCCTGGCCGCCGACATCTTCTTCCTGCCGTCGAAGGCGGATCCCTATCCGATCGTGGGGCTGATGGCGGCTTCCTATTCTCTGCCGCTGGTCTGCGATGCCCGGGCGACGGGGATCGCAGAACTCTACGCCGGGACCGCCGGGCTCTGCCGCGAATACTCCGCCGACGCCTTCGTCAAAACGATCCTCGGTCTCGCCGCGGATCCCGCACTGAGGGAAGAAACGGCGGAAAAGGTCCGGGACGCCTATTCCGGACACCGCTCCATGAGCGAGTACGTGACCGCCATTCTGGAATCCACCTCGCTGCCCTTCAGAAAGATCACCTGTGTCGTTCCCAATTACAATTACGAGAAGTATCTCGTTCCGAGGCTGGATTCCATCCGGGCCCAGACCTATCCCGTCTACGAGCTGATCATCCTGGACGACAATTCGCCCGACGGCAGCGACAAGGTCATCCGGGCGTGGATCGGGGAAAACCGCGACTTTTTCCGGGGGGGGATCCGATATATCCGCAACGAAACGAACTGCGGCGTCTTCGCCCAGTGGCGGCGGGGGATCTCCATGGCCCGGGGAGAACTCGTCTGGATCGCCGAGGCCGATGATACCTGCGACCCCCGGCTGGCCGAGGAGCTGATCCCCTTCTTCGACGACCCGATGGTGAATCTTGCCTACGTGCAGTCGCGGCTGATCGACTCCGACGGCAAGGTGTTCGTCCCGGATTTTTCCGTCAATACCGACCGGATATCGCCGGTCAAGTGGAAAAAGCCCTATGTGTACCCCTTCGAACGGGAGCTGAACTCCGGTCTGGCCATCGCCAACACCATCCCCAACGCCAGCGCCGTGATCATGCGGAGGACGGCCGCCCTCAAGGTGTCCGACCGGCCGACGCAGTTCAAGGTCGCCGGAGACTGGGTCTTTTATCTGGAGACCCTGAGGGGCGGACGTATCGGATTTTCTCCTTCGATCCTCAACAACTACCGGCGGCACGGCTCCAGCGTCTATCACCGGAACAAGGAGCAGACCGTGCGGGAGATCGAGCGGATCCACCGTCTTCTGCTGGAGTCCTGTCACCTCGGCAACGAAACGATCCGCCGGATGCGGAAGGCCCTGCTGACGGACTACGACTACACCGGCTCTTCGTTCAAGCTGACTCTGGACTATGACCGGTATCTCCAGCCGGAAAAGAAGGATCCGGGAGTGCTGATCTTCAGCGGCAGTTTGACCTATGGCGGAGGCGAGATCTTCCCGATCTGGCTCGCGAACGAAATGGCCAGGCAGGGATACCGGGTCTATCTGCTGAGTTTCGACGTGGAACCGCCCCATATGGACATCGTGGAGAAGGTGCATTACCGGGTCAACCTCGTGCATATGGCCGAACTTGCCGGGAAGGGACTCCGGAACTTCATCTCGGAAAACGGGATCGGCTTCGTTTCCTCCCACTTCTATCACGCGGACAAGTTCCTCGCCGGGGAGCTGGAGGGCACGGAGCTCTTCTGGACGGTCACGACCCACGGCATGTACGAACATCTGGTCGAACACCCCGGGGAAGACCCGGATTTCCCGGTGGTCTTCCCGAAGATCTTCCGAAGATGTTCGAAGGTGATCTACACGGCGCCCAAGAACCTTGCTCCGCTCCGCAAACTCGACTTCGACATCAGCGGCAAGTGCGTCAAGATCGACAACGGTTTCCCGTATTCCCGCGAGGCGCCTTTCGACCGCGGGAGTTACGGGATCGGGGAAAAGGACAAGGTCCTGGTCTTCGTGGCCCGGGGGATCCCGGAAAAGGGATGGGAAGAGGTCATCGCCCTCGTTTCCGACCTGAACGCGCAGCGGGGGAAGGAAGATTTCGCCTATCACGCCCTGATGATCGGCGACAGCGAGTATGTCCGGGGGCTGAAGGATCGTTTCGGGTCGGATCCGCACCTGCACTTCCTGGGGTACCGGAAGGATCTTGCGCCTTTCGTCGCGGGGAGCGATATCGGCCTGCTGCCCTCGACCTTCATCGGCGAAAGCCAGCCGCTGATACTGATCGAATTCTTCGCGAACGGCAAACCGGTGGTCGCCACCCGGATCGGCGAGGTCCCCCTGATGGTCAGACAGGGCGGCGTCGAGGCCGGCGTGCTGCTGGATATCAGCGACGGGCACATTTCCCGGGCGGAATTCGCAGGGGCTGTCCGCGCCATGGAAGACGGGGGTGTCTACCGGACCTATTCCGAGGGCGCGAAGAAGATCTTCGAGCACTACAGCATTGAAAACTGTGTCAACAGTTACATGGATCTCTACTTCAAAAACAGGGCGGGCAAGTTATGATGCAGCAGACTGTTCTCGTGACCGGAGGAAGCGGTTTCCTCGGGCAGAATATCATCCGGCGTCTGACGGGCGAAGGGTACTCCGTTTCGTGTCTGGACCGCTACGAGGCGCCCTTTCTTGAGGAGTGCGGCGCGAAATTCATTTCCGGCGACATTTCGGAGGTAAAGCACCTCGAAGGGGTTCTGGAAGGCGTCGATGCGGTCATCCACATGGCCTGCACCATTCTGCCGCAGATGTCCAATTCGGATCCTCTCTTCGACGTGGTGACCAATGTGGGAGGTTCGCTGCATCTGCTCGACGCCGCCGTGAAAAACAAGGTCAAAAAGGTGATTTTCTTCTCTTCCGGCGGCACGGTTTACGGCGTACCCCGGCAGGTGCCGATTCCGGAGACCCATCCGACGAACCCGACCTGTTCCTACGGCATATCCAAGCTCATGGTCGAGAAATATCTGCGGCTCTACCGTGAGCTTTACGGGCTCAACACCTGTTCTCTGCGGCTGGCCAATCCCTACGGGCCCTATCAGCGGGTCAAATCCGCCCAGGGGGCGATCCCTGTTTTCTGCTACAAGGCCCTGACCGGCGAACCGATCGAGATCTGGGGCGACGGTTCCGTGCGGAGGGATTTCATTTATGTCGGCGATGTCGTTTCCGCGGTTTTGAAGGCCGTCGGGACGGAAGAAGAGATCCCGCAGGAGATCAACATCGGGAGCGGCCAGGCGGTGTCCATCCGGGAGCTGCTGGCGTTCATCGCCGAAGCCACGGGGAAAGAGTTGGACTGCCGCTACAAGCCCGCGCGTGCCTTCGACGTTCCCGTCAGCATGCTGGACATAACGCTTGCGGAAAAGTATCTTCACTGGAAGCCGGAGACCTCCCTTGCCGACGGACTGCGGAAAACGGTCGAGTATATCCGGCAGAACTGTATTTGACGGGGAAACAGGCGGATGCTGCAATATCAGATCGAAAGCGTAAGCAAAAACGAAGGGGTCCTGTTTACGCTCCAGGCGAAGGGCTGGCTCACCGATACGGAAGGCCGTCCGACCGATATCCGTGTCGCCGAACGTTCCGGTGACACGGCGGATCTCGAGGTGATCCGTACTCCCCGGCCGGATGTGAGCAAGGTCTTCGAAAAAGACGCGGGGCAGGCCGGGTTCGAGGTGAGTCTGTGCGTCAGGAACCCCGAAAAGGTGAAACTGGTTTTTGCCGCGGGGAAGGACGAGGTGTTTTTCGACGTCGCCACGCTGGAGGCGCTCCGTTCCGGTCTGACGGTCGAGCTCCCTCTGGGGATGAGGCTGGTGAAGATGCTGAAGACGGTCTGGGTTTATTTTCTGTTCGTCCTCACCCTGCCGCTGCGTCTGCTCAAGCAGCTGAAGAATTTTCTCTTCCGGGTCAGCCCCTCCTTCCGGCGCTTCTACATGCGGCACATATACGCCCTGTGGGGGCAGGATTTTTCGAACGAGCCCATCGAGCCCTGTTCCTGTCTGCCTTGGGGAGAGCACCTGCTTCTGTTTTCCCACTTCGCCGACGGGACCGGCGCACCGCTGCTGGCTCTGAGCATCGCCAGGGAATTGCGCGGATTCGGGTTCAATCTGCATATCGTGCTCCTGCGGGACGGGGAACTCCACAGACGTTTCGCCCGGTACGGGAACGTGTATGTGATCCATTCGGAAAAGGAGCTCGACGGGCTCTTCGAGGGGTGGCGGGAGCTGAACATCAGAAGGGCCTTCCTCAACACCTCCATTTCCGGCGCTTACGCCGAAGTGCTGAAGGCTCACGGCATCACCACGGTGACGCTGATCCACGAACTGTCGTCGACTCTGGTCGAGATGGGGTATGCCGACAAGGCCCCGGCGGTCGCGCGGAACAGCGACCGGATCGTGGTCCCCTCCACCCTCATCGCCGACGACTGGGCGGCCCACGGGACCGTTCGTCCCCCGGAACGGACCGTCGTGATGCCCCAGCCCGATTACCACAGCGATCTCGTTCCCCTCGACGACCCCGAGGAACGCCAGCGGAAATACCTGGCTCTCCGCCGCGAATTGAAGATCCCCGACAACGCCCTCGTCGTGATGGGCTGCGGCTCCCTCGAAGAACGCAAGGCCCCCGACGTGTTTTTCCGGGTCGCCGCCGCCGTGACCAAAGTCGTGCCCGAAGCCCATTTCGTCTGGGTGGGCGACTCCGGGGCCTCCTACTACAAGAGGAAACTGGAATCGCTGATCCTGCCCGTGGCGGACAACGCCAGGCTTCAGCCCTATTCGCCCCTCAATCCCTATTACTACGGCGCGGACGTCTTCTTTCTCCCCTCCAAGTCGGACCCCTTCCCCACGGTGGCGCTGCTGGCGTCGAAGGTGGCGCTGCCGGTGGTTTTCTGCCGCACCGCGACGGGGATCCGGGACCTCTTCGGCGAGGTGGAGGGGTGCTCGACGGCGGAATACTCCGAAGAGGGCTTCGCCGCCCTTCTGCAGCGTCTGCTGAAAGACCGCTCTTTCCGGGAAAGCCGCGGAGCGGCTTTCCGGAAGATTTACGGCGAAAGGATGTACGGGTTCCGGACCTACGTGCGCAGACTGTACGAATTGGCCGGCGGTTCCCTGCCCCGGGTCACTGCGATCATTCCCAATTACAATTACGCGGACTACCTGCCCGCCCGGCTCGAGAGCGTGGCGCACCAGACCTTCCCCGTCCACGAGGTGCTGATCCTCGACGACTGTTCGAAGGACAACAGCGCGGAAGTGATAGAAGGGCTGCTGAAAAAATACGAAGGCGTCTTCCCCGGCGGGATCCGTTTTCTGCCGAACCGGGAGAACGCGGGGGTCTTCCGCCAGTGGCAGAAGGGCGTCGACCGCGCTTCGGGAGAGCTGATCTGGATCGCCGAGGCCGACGACAGCTGCGAGCCCGAGATGCTCTCCATTCTCGTCCACGCCTTCGAATACGACGGAAAGGTGCAGCTGGCCTACGCCCAGTCGAAATTGATGGACTCCGACGGCAAGATCTATTCGGAATCCTTCAGCCACCACACGTTCCACATTTCCCGGGTGAAGTGGAGCCGGCCCTACATCGCGGACAGCGCCACCGAGATAGAGACCGCGTTGGCGATCAAGAACACGATCCCCAACGCCAGTGCGGCGGTGATCCGGAAAGAGGCGTTCAGGCAGATCCCGCCCGAGCTGTTCTCGTACCGGGTCATCGGGGACTGGTTCGCCTATCTGCACCTCATTCAGGGCGGCCACGTGGCATTTTACCCGGTCCCGCTGAACCTTTACCGGAGGCACCGGGAGTCCGTCGTCGCCCGCAACATCCCCCTGCTGCTCGAGGAGCTTCTGCGCCTGAACACCTATATCGCGAAGACCTTCAAGATCTCGAGCTACACCATCGGCGAGATGAAACGGGAGTATATCCGGAACTGCGTGAGTCTGAATTTCCCCGACAGCGAAAGCGGCCGTTTCGACCGGATGGAATCGGCCGCGGGCGACGGGGAAACGGTCCGTATCCTCGTTCCGGGGGCTTCGCCGGACTTCGCTTCGCTGAAAAAGGTTCTTGAAGGATCGAAGGCGGCGTTCGCCTTCGTCTGTTTCGAGGACCCCGGGGCAACGCTGCCTCCCGAAGTGGCGGAAGTTTTCGGCGGCGTGGTCCACGTCTTCTGGAAAAAGGAGATCAAGACCCCCCTTTCCGTGAAGGACTTCAAGCCGTTGTCCGAATTTTCGGAAGCGGCCCCGGAGGCGGCCGCCGGGGCCCGCTGATGCCGGAGCGGAAGAGAATGCTTCAAATACTTCTGGGAACATACAATTCGGAACCCTTTCTGCGGGAGCAGCTCGATTCACTCGTCCGCCAGACTTACCGTGATTTCCAGGTCCTGATCCGGGACGGCGGCTCCTCCGACGGGACCGTGGGGATCATCGCGGACTATCAGCGGCACTTCCCGGAGAAAATGAGATTTCTCGGCAGTTCGAACGCCTCGACGCTGGAAAATTATTCCCGGCTGCTGGACGATGTCGGTGCCGATGCCGAATTCGTCATGTTCTGCGACCACGACGATGTCTGGATGCCCGAGAAGATCGCCGTCACCGTGGAAAAATACCGGGAAATGGAGAAAAAGTACGGCAAAGAGACCCCCATTCTGGTATTCACCGACTCCGAAGTGACCGATGAAAAGTTGAATACGCTCGCCCCTTCCGCGCTCCGGTTCCAGCACCTCGACCCGCGCCGGCTGTCGCTGAACCGTCTCGTCGTCCAGAATGTCCCCTGGGGCAACACCATGCTGCTGAACAGGGCCCTGGTCGATCTCGTCCGGCCGATCCCGCCGGAAGCCGTCATGCACGATCACTGGACGGCCCTGGCCGCCTCGGCCATGGGCCGGATCGGATTCCTCGACCGGCCCACGCTCCTCTACCGCCAGCACGCGGACAACGTCTACGGCGTTTTCCGGTATTCCGCCGGGGCCTTCCTGAAAAAGCTGCTGCTGGGCCGCCGGAAACTTCAGGAGCGCTTCGGGCAAAACGTGGCCCAGGCCGCCGCTTTCGGCCGGCGTTACGCCGGTCGTCTGAGCCCGGCCGACCGGGCGATGTGCGGGGAGCTCGCCCGGTGGCCGCGGCTCGGTTTCTGGGCCCGGAGACGGCTCCTCTGGAAGTACCGTATTTTCAAATCGGGCCTCTGGCGCAACGTCGGGACTTTCCTCTTCATATGAAATTCAGGAAAATTCACGGCAGAACTTGAAAATTCCCGCGAACAGGTATAAATTATGTGTGTTTCATCATCCATCATCGAAAAGGAGCTTTGCTGACATGGGCAACAGGATCATCGTGACGGGGGGGGCCGGTTTCATCGGTTCCGCCGTCGTCAGGCATATCATCCGGGACACGGCGGATTCCGTCTGCGTCGTCGACAAACTTACCTATGCCGGAAACCTCGAAAACCTCGCGCCCGTTTCCGCCGACAGCCGTTTCCGCTTCGAAAAGGCAGACATCTGCGACCGGGAGGCGATGAACCGGATCTTCGCGGACTTCAGGCCGACCCATGTCATGCATCTGGCGGCGGAGTCCCACGTGGACCGCTCCATCGACGGCCCCGGGGAGTTCATCCAGACCAACATCGTGGGGACCTACACGCTGCTGGAGGCCGCCCGGCACTACTGGAGCGGTCTGGACGAAGAGGCCCGGAAGGCCTTCCGGTTCCACCACATTTCCACCGACGAGGTCTACGGCGACCTGAACGGCCCGGAGGACTTCTTCCGGGAAACGACCCCCTACGCCCCCAGTTCTCCCTACTCGGCCTCCAAGGCCTCCAGCGACCACCTGGTGCGGGCGTGGAAGAGGACCTTCGGACTGCCCACGCTGGTGACGAACTGCTCCAACAACTACGGACCCTACCATTTCCCGGAAAAGCTCATCCCGCTGGTGATCCTGCATGCCCTCGACGGCAAGGAGCTTCCCGTTTACGGCGAGGGCCTGCAGATTCGGGACTGGCTCTATGTGGAAGACCACGCGCGGGCTCTTTACACCGTCGTCACCCGGGGCGTTCCCGGCGAGACCTACAACATCGGCGGTCATAACGAAAAGACCAACATCAGCGTCGTCAGGACCATCTGCGCGCTCCTCGACGAACTGAAGCCCCGGAGCGACGGCCGCTCCTACGCGGAACAGATCGTCCATGTGAAGGACCGCCCCGGCCACGATCTGCGCTATGCCATAGATCCGTCCAAGATCGCCCGGGAACTGGGCTGGACGCCGCGGGAAACCTTCGATTCCGGCATCCGCAAGACCGTCCTGTGGTATCTCGAACATAAGGATGACTGGTGCGCTCACGTGCTGAGCGGCGCCTACAAAATGGAACGTCTCGGAACAGGAGAGTGCAAATGAAAGGGATCGTGCTTGCAGGCGGAGCCGGGACCCGGCTCCATCCCATCACCCGCGGAGTTTCCAAACAGCTGCTGGCGGTCTACGACAAACCCATGGTCTACTACCCCATCAGCGTCCTCATGCTGGCGGGGATCTCCGACATCCTTATCATCACCACGCCGGAAGACCAGGCGAGTTTCCAGCGGCTGCTCGGCGACGGTTCCCGGTTCGGGGTCCGCTTCACTTACGAGGTCCAGCCCTCGCCCGACGGTCTGGCGCAGGCCTTCATCATCGGGAAGAAGTTCATCGGCCGGGACCGGGTCGCCCTGGTGCTGGGCGACAACATCTTCTACGGCGCGGATCTGGGGAACCTGGTGCGCCGGGCCGCCGCCCGGCCCGAAGGGGCGACGGTTTTCGGCTACTATGTCCGGGATCCCGAACGCTTCGGCGTGGTGGAGTTCGACAAGGATTTCAACGCCCTTTCCATCGAGGAGAAACCGGCCCATCCCCGTTCCAATTACGCCGTGACCGGACTTTACTTCTACGACAACGACGTGGTCCGCATCGCGGAAACCATCAAGCCTTCCGCACGGGGCGAGCTCGAGATCACCTCGGTCAACAACGAATACCTCAAGCTCGGAAAACTCAAGGTCGAGCGGCTGGGCCGGGGCTACGCCTGGCTGGATACCGGGACCCATGAGGCCATGCTGGACGCGGGGAACTTCATCCGGACCGTCGAGACCCGGCAGGGGCTTCAGGTGGCCTGCCTGCAGGAGATCGCCTACATGAACGGCTGGATGACCAGGGAGCAGGTGCGGGAAAGCTGCGCGGACCTGCTGAAGACCGAGTACGGTCAGTATCTGATGAGGATGATCGAAAAATGAATGTGCTTCCAACGGAAATTCCGGAGGTCAAAATCATCGAACCCGTGGTGTTCGGTGACGCCCGCGGATACTTTTTCGAATCCTGGACGCAGGAACGCTACAAGGCGGCCGGGATCGACTGCAACTGGATCCAGGACAACGAATCCCGTTCCCGTTTCGGCGTGCTCCGGGGACTGCACTATCAGGCCGCGCCCTACACCCAGGCCAAGCTGGTCCGGGTCATCGTGGGCGCCGTGCTGGATGTGGCGGTGGATATCCGCCGGGGCTCCCCCACCTTCGGGCGCCATGTGGCCGTGGAGCTTTCCGCCGAGAACAAGCGGCAGCTTTTCGTGCCGCGGGGCTTCGCCCACGGTTTCGTCGTCCTGAGCGATGACGTGATCTTCCAGTACAAGTGCGACAACAGATACGCCCCGACCCATGAGCGGGGGATCATGTTCAACGACCCGGCGCTGGGCATCGACTGGCGGGTCGATGTGGCGCAGTTCAATCTGTCGCCGAAGGACACGCGCAATCCCCTCTTCGCCGATGCGGAACTTTTCGACTACGAAAAGAAGGAGTATCTGCAATGAAACTGCTCATCACCGGAGGAAAGGGGATGCTGGGCCGGACTCTTCAGCAGGAGTTCCGGGAGTGCGAGCTGGTGATCGCGGATCTGCCCGAAGCCGACATCACCGATCCGGCGGGCTTCGACGCCTTTCTGGCCCAGGCCGCGCCCGACGCGGTCATCCACTGCGCCGCCATGACGGCGGTGGACAAATGCGAAACGGAGATCGACTTCGCCTACAAGCTCAATGCCTTCGGCACCGCCAACGTGGCGGCGGCATGCCATCGCCACGGGGTCCGGCTCATCGCCATCAGTACGGACTACGTTTTCGAAGGAAGCCGCGACCGTCCCTATTCCGAGTTCGACCTCCCCAACGGCGGGAACACCGTTTACGGCAAGAGCAAGTTCGCCGGCGAAGAGGCCGTCCGCCGTCATTGTCCGGACCACGTGATCTGCCGGATCTCCTGGCTCTACGGGCCCGGCGGCCCCAGCTTCGTTCACGCCATGATGAAGCTGGCGGACGGGACACGTCCGGAGCTGAAGGTGGTGGCGGATCAGCACGGGAATCCCACCTCCACGCTGGCCGTCGCCCGGCAGCTGCGGAACATTCTCGAGCGCCGCGAGCTGGTCGGAACGTTCCACATGACCTGCGAGGGAGAGGCCACTTGGGCCGAGTTCGCCGCGGAGATCTTCCGGCTCGCCGGGAAAGAACAAAGAATCGTGCCCTGCACGACGGAGGAGTTCCCCCGTCCCGCCCCCCGTCCGAAGAACTCACGGCTGGAAAAGATGATGCTCCGGCTCGCCGGACTGCCTCCCATGCCCGACTGGCGCGAGGCTCTCGCCGAGTTCATGCGTCTCGAGTTTTGACGGCGGATGGCAAACAAGAACAAACCCGCCCTCGAATTGATCCTGAGCGACGAGGTCCAGTCCCTGCTGGATGATTTCGCCGCGCTGCTGGATGTCCGGGTGACCTTTTTCGGGCCCGACGGCACCAGTCTGCGGCGGGGCAAGGAGATGGTCAACAGCGATTTCTGCCGCCTGATCCAGTCCAGTCCGGGCGGTCTGGCGCGGTGCCGGACCATGGACGGCGAAAAGCAGAACGAGGCCGTGCGGGACCGGAACGTCCTGCTCTACCGCTGCCACGCGGGAGCCCACGAACTGGTGGCCCCGGTCTTTCTGCACGGTCACTGCGCGGGCTTTCTGATGCTGGGGCAGTTCCGCACCGACGACACGCCGCCCCCCGGCTCCCCGGAGCTGCAGGCCTGCTACCGGGCGCTGCCGGTGTTCACTCCGGAAAAACTGGCCGCCGTCACCGGGCTGTTCCGGACTCTGGTGGACTATATCTCCATCCGGGAGCTGGCGGTCCTCCAGAGCGACCAGCTGCGGCTGGACATCGACCGCTACATCGACCGCCACGGCAGGGAGGACATCAAGCTCCCCGACATGGCGAAAAAACTGGGGCGGAGCGTTTCCTCCATTTCCCAGTTCCTGCGCCGGAACTACGGGACGGGCTTCAAGGAGCTGCTCATCGAGCACCGGCTGAAGCTGGCGGAGCGTCACTGGCGGTCCCATCCCGAAGCCACGGTGGCCGAAACGGCCTTCGAGGCGGGATTTCAGGATCAGTTCTACTTTTCGCGCCTCTTCCGCCGCCGCCGGGGCATGACGCCGGGGGAGTTTCGCGAACACCTGCGCGCCGGTTTCGGGAACGACTGAAAAAATCCGCGCGCGGGACTTGAAAAATCGTTCCGGACCGCTTATATTTAGAAAAGACAACTGCGGATGCCCCGCGGGCGTCCCGAAAGTTCAAGGAGGTATACCATGGCCAACACCATCTCGAGCGTCTATCACTGCCCCCATTGCGGGTTGACCGTCGAAGTGACTTCGCCCGGCGCGGACCCGGTCTGCTGCGGCGAAAAGATGATCCTCTGCAGGGAAAACACCGTCGATGCTTCCCGCGAAAAGCACGTTCCCGTGCCCGAAGCCCTCGCCCAGGGCACCCGTGTCCGGGTGGGCAGCGCGGAGCATCCCATGACTCCCGAACACTACATCCAGTGGATCGAGGTCATCAACGGGCCTTACGTGAACCGCCGTTACCTCAAGCCCGGCGAAGCTCCCGTCGCGGAGTTCTACGTGCCCTTCAGCGACAAGCTGGAGATCCGCGCCTACTGCAATCTCCACGGTCTGTGGAAGAAGTGATTTTCTTTCTCTCTTCCTTCTTTTCTCCCGGCCTCCGGTCGCGGGGAAGAACGAAGGGGAGACGCGTTTTCATAACAGGTGACTTTTAAGGAATTTGCTGATGCAGAAGTATTTCAAGGCGGAACAGGTCTCCGCCAACGTGTGGTGGGTCGGCGCCGTCGACTGGAACGTCCGGAACTTTCACGGCTACCTCACCGGCCGGGGCTCCACCTACAACGCCTATCTCATCATCGACGACAAGGTGACGCTGGTGGATACGGTGAAGGCCCCCTTCGCGGAAGAGATGCTGGCCCGGATCCGGTCGTTGATCGACCCCGCAAAGATCGACTACATCATTTCCAACCACGCCGAACCGGACCACTCCGGGGCGCTTCCTGC
>JAFSYV010000247.1 GCA_017443585.1 Lentisphaeria bacterium
CGGGTGATCCCGGCGCTCCTCGCTTTCGGGGCGGGACTTTTCTGCTGCGGCGCGGCGCTGCCGGTTCTCCACACCAACATCTGTCTGCACGGCGGGAGGTGTGATGCGGGACCGCTCATTTCGACCCCGCTCCGCCTTGCTCCGGAGCAGTGGATCTTCCTCTTTCTTGCGGGGTGTGTTCTGCTGCTTGCAGGTTATTTTCTTCTTGCCGGGGCCCTTGGCGCAGGGGAGGGGAAAAAGCTCCGGCAGGTCTTCGGGAAAGGGATTTTGCTGTTGTGGGGGATCGCCCTCGTTTTCCACTTCGGCTTTCTCGGTTTCGCCCTGCGGGAAAGCTGCCGCGTTTCGGAACTCGAAGTTGCTCTGGCACACCATTTCGGCCGCCCCGTGACCGCCGCCGCGCTGGCGGAGCTTTACGCAAGTTCGGGCAGGCCCGACGGCGCTTTCTGGAAGGAGGCGGTCCGGATCGGCAAAAGTCTGCCTTCGAAACTGACCATCGGGGGGAAGACCCTGTGGTGGAATTATGATCTGCCGGACCGCCCCGGAAAAGAATTCAAGGCCGCATACGAAGAGTTTTCCCGGCGGAACGCGACGGCGATCGCGAATTTCGAAAAGTGCTTCGACGCCCCGCCGCCCCTGCCGGAAAGGACGTTCCCTGCCGGCGATCTGGGGTCCGTGGAGCTGCCGGAATTGTGGCCGATCCGCCATTTCCTCCTGCTCGAATCCGGCCGGGTGCGGATGGCCTTGGAACGCAGGGACGTCGATACGGCGTGGAAGTGTTACCGGCGCTTGAGCAATGCAGGGTTGCCGCTCCGGAAGGAGCCCTTCCTTTTTTCCGATCTGCTTGGGAATTTCGCCGGGCACATGCAGCTGGACTGCATCGAAAAAATGCTGGAATCAAAGCTCCTTTCCGATGCCCGCCTGGCACAGCTCCGGACCGACCTGACGGAACTTGCCCGGACTGTTCCGGAACTCCACCGGCGCGCCCTGTATCACGAAGCGGTCGTTTCCTGCGACCTCCTTCTGGGGCTCGAAACGGGCCGGTTCGAGGGCTGCTCCATCGCCTTCGCGCCTTACCGGTGGTTTTTCCCCATGATCTGGTATTTCGCCGCGAAAGACAAGGGCCGCATCTTCGCCGCTTTCCGTCAGCCCGACTTCGTCGCCGTCAGCGCCGCTCTCCCGAAGCTCCGTCTCCTGAACTTCATGCGGATCCACGAGCTCTCCCGCGCCGGATGGGGCTTCCACGACCTGACCGCCCGGACTTTGGGAATGCAGGTCCTGCTCCGGGCGGAAGCGCACCGGAGAGCTCACGGCTCCTTCCCTGCGGAAATGTCCGGCCTGCCCGTCGATCCGTACACGAAAAAGCCGCTCATCTACCGCGTCGGCGAGGCGGAGATCCCGGAAAGTTTCGGGGCGGAAGTCCGGGAGAACTATTACAGTATCGCGACCAACACGGTAAGCGTCAGAGCCGTGACTGTCCGCAGTCCCCGCGAGCCCGAATATCTCCCCTGGCCGGACCGGGACCGCACCCTCGCCAAACTCCGGCTGCCCGCCGAATAGGCGTCCGTTGTCGGCCTCAGAAGCGCAGTTCGAGGAGCCCGGAGGCGGGGACGGGGACGCGGGCGAGTCCCGCGCCGACGGCGGGGCCCGGCACGGGGGCGCCCGTGGTGTCGAAGTACGCGGTGCTCAGAGGGGTGGCCGCAATATCGAGGATCACGCCCGCGCTTCCCGCGGCGTTGACCACAAAACAGGTCTTGCCCGGGGCGCATTCGATTTTCGCGATCTGCCCGGCATGATAGACAGCGACGATTTTTTCCCAGGCGTTTTCAGCGACGACAAGGGGATAATCGAGCTCCGGATGGTAAGGTTTCAACTCCCCGTGCAGAAGCAGATCCCGGTGCTGAGTCCAGAAGTCGAGCCAGAAACGGAGCATCCTGCCGTGGGACTCGGGGAGTTCCGCGAAGCGGACGGAGATCTGCGGCACGCTGAAAAGGATGTTGAGGAACTGCAAGGCTGCGTTTTCCGCCGTGTCGTTGACGTTCCACTCCAGCATGTCCGAATGAACGGCGGTATTCCCGGAAGTCAGCCGCAGGTCGATGGTGTGGATCCGGTTGGTGAGGGCGTCAGCGGGACAGTCGGCGGAGCGGAACATGTTGCCGTATTTCCGGATCGCGGGGCCGATGTAGCGCTGCCGGAATTCGATGAGGATCTCCGGCTTGACCGCCCGCAGACGGGCCATCACGTCGGAAAGGAGTTTGTCCACCGCTTCAGGCAGGGAACGGATGTCTCTGCCTGCGTAGTTCTCTTCGACGGCGGGATCTTCCCCCACGAAACGGAAATTGTCGATGAAGTCGAGCTTGAAGCCGTCGATGTCCCACTCCTTCAGCGCTTTTTCGTAGATGGAAATGAGGAACTCCCGGACCTCCGGGAAGCGCGGGTCGAGGAACCCCACGCGCCGCGAAGTCCGGCTCCAGAGGAGTTTGTTTTTGAAACGGCCGTAGTTTTTGCTCAGTTCCCCGACGGTGGAAACGCCGAACCAGAGGATGTACTTCATGCCGAGTTCGTGGATCTTTTCCACATGGGCCCGCATGTCGGGAAAGCGTTTTTTTGCCGCCTCCCAGTCGCCCGTGAAAGCGTAGCCCCATTTCCGGTCGGCGTCTTCGGTCTGCCAGCCGTCGTCCACGATGATCCCCTTGAGCCCGGCACGGGCGGCGAGGGCGCACTCCGCCTCGAGTTCAGGGGCGGAAAGCTCCCGGTGATAGCTGTACCAGGTGGAGTAGATGGGATCGAAGGCCGCTTCCGGAACGGGGGCGGGGGCGTACTCGGGGAACGAGGCGTACCACGCCATGGCGGAGCGGATGGCGTCCGCATAGAACACCTTTCTCGTATCGAACCGCAGGATCACTTCGATGGAGGCCAGCGGCGCTTCGGGCACGGAGAAGAGGCCGACTTCGAAAGCGATTTCGTTGGTCCGTTCGTCGACGCCGGCGAGGATATCGACCTGCCGCAGGGCGTCCGAAACGGCGATGAGGAGCCGGTTTTCGCCCTTCAAATTGAGAAACTGCATCAGGGGGAGGGACGAGGCGAGGGAGGAAGAAACGGGCTCGCTCCAGTCGGGGGGAATGTTCCGGTCGAAACCGCACGCCGGGTGCCACCGGCTCTGCATATCGAGCTGGGGAACGCTCCACTTCAGCGTGACCCGGGGCGGCGGCGCCGCCTCCGGCGCGGAAAATTGCAAGTGGATAAGCTCCACGCCCGCCTCGGGCGTTTCGGAAGAAGCGGCGATTCGCCAGACGCCTGTTTCGCCTTCGAGTTCGATAGGGCCCGGAATGCTTTCGATCAGGTTCATGAAATGGTTCCTTTGTTCAATGTGCCGTCCCGCTTTCGGCGGGGGGCAGGTGCTTTTGCTTTTCGGCGAAGTACTCCTCTTCCGTCAGGAGTCCGGCGCGCCAAAGTTCCCCCAGATCCCGGAAGTAGACGGGCGAACAGGGGTCGGCTTCCGCGGCAAGACGCTCCGCAAGTCCGTGCTCATTCATGCGCCGTTCCAGTTCCGCGATGAAAGAGGCCTCCTCTTCCCTGCAGTCGGAGACGGTGAGCGGGAAGGGATTCGCGGGATCAAAAGCGGGGAAGAGCGTGTATTGGATCCCCACGGGGCGCTGCTGTTTCCAGCAATAGAGCCCGATGAAGAAGAGCGGGAGGGCGGCCAGCGTCAGCCCTAAGAGGTTCTGCCAGTTCCATTGGCAAAAGAGGAAATACCCGAGGGGGATCAGCCCCGGCGCCCAGAAGAGCCCCGCCCCGATGCGGCAGAGAATGTTCCGCGCCCGGTTCCGCCATTCCTCGCGGGAAACGAAGGGGTGCAGTTCGTCGTAGCGGAACGTTTGCCATATTTCGCCGTCGTGGAAGCGCAGTATCAGCTCGCCGCCGCGGAGCTCCGCCATTCCCTCGTCGAAGGGATATTCCATATATTTTCCCCCGGCGGAGGGCCGGGGCGGCGGCGTTTCCTTCCGGGCGTACCAGCGCTCCAGCGCGGCCCGTTCTTCGGGGGTGACGAACCCCTCTTCGGCAAGTTCTTTCAGTTCTTCGGCGCAGGCCTCCGGTTTCAGGGGGAAAATGCGGAATTTGGGCACCGCAGCCCGTGAGACGGCGCAGGCGAAAAGAAAAGCCTCTTCGCGCTGGGCGGGGGGAAAATACAGATCCAGACAGCAGGGCCCCTGCCAGCAGTCGAAATGGAAACAGGAAAGAACGTTCTCCATTTTCAGGGACAGCAGGATGCTCAAGCCGATGGCGGTGGCGGCGACGAAATTCAGATCTATGAGACTGGAGCCGGAGCCCAGACGTCCCTGGAAGAGAAGGAAGGCATGCACGCAACACGCGACCGAGATGCACCACAATACGATCTGCCGGAAACGGGGCCGCGCTCCGGGAACTTCCGAAAAGGAGGGGAACACCGTTTCGAGCAGGATCTTTTCGCTCTTGAAAAAGGAACGGCCCTCCCGTGTCTCGACGGTCACGCATGAAGACTCCTCGTCCAGCGTGATCCGCCGTTTCGTGAGGCCTTGTGTTATCTCGTAGCAGAGCACGGAAGGAGGGCTACTCCACCTTTTCCACTTCGACGCCGGGGAACTGCTGCATGAAGCGGAAGATCTGGTTTTCCCCGTTGGGGACCCGCTCCCGGAGCCACATCTTGACCCGGAAGATCTCCTCGCCGTTGTTCTTTTCACTGCCCACCGAGTAGCTCAGGATGTGGTAGTCGTTGGCGTTCAGCTCGTTGGTGATCTGGATCAGCTGGTTGCGGTCCCGGGTGGTGAAGACCAGATAGCAGGACCGGGTCCGGAACTTCCGCAGCAGGAACCGCATGACTTCGAGGCCGATGAGGGCGAAACAGGTGGCCGCGATCCCCACCCAGTAGAGGCCGCCGCCGATGGCCATGCCGATGCCCGCCACCGCCCACAATCCGGCGGCGGTGGTGAGGCCGTGGACCACCTGCTTCTGCATCATGATGGTGCCCGCGCCGATGAAACCGATGCCGCTGACGATCTGGGCGGCCACACGGGACACATCACATTGGAAGAAGCCGCTCCGGCCGGCCATGTCTTGAAAGCCCCACTGCGAAACGATCATCATCAGACAGCTGCCCACGGCCACGAGAAAATGGGTCCTCGTGCCCGCCTCCTTGGCCCGGCACTCCCGTTCGAAGCCGATGGCGGCCCCGAGAACCCCCGCCAGAGCCAGACGATAAAGAAAAACATAATTCCAACTGCTCAGGAATTCCGGCATTTTTCAACGCTCCTCTTTTGTCTTGAGAAAAAAACGCTTCTCCATAATTTAACTCCTTGACGCTCTTTTGTCAAACCCAAAGGGAGAAAATCACCGTTTTTCATCGGCGGAAGGCAGAAAGGGGGCCGCCGCGAGCATGAATTTCCGCCGGAAGACCTCGCGCGTGAAACGTTCCGCGGATTCCCGGCAGAGGGCGCTTTCCCAGCGCCGCCCCTCGAATTCCTCGATGGCCCGACAGAGGGTCTCCACCGTCTGTTCTTCGAAAAAGAGGCCGCTCCGGCCCGGCCGGACCGTGTCCAGCGCGCCCCCCGCGCCGCAGGCGATGACGGGGGTCCCGGCGGCCTGACACTCCACGGGGACGATGCCGAAATCCTCGATGCCGGGGAAGAGCAGCGCCCTGGCCGAGGCGTAAAGACGCCGCAGCTCCTCTTTCGAAGGGGAGGGGATGAAGACCGCTTCGGCCCCGGCGTTTTTGCGGAGTTTCTTCCACAGGGGCCCGGAACCCGCCACCACGAGTTTTCTTCCCATCCGGCGGCAGGCTTCGATCGCCAGTTCCGGATGCTTGTAGGGGACGCAGGCCCCGGCGACGAGATAAAAATCCTCCTTCGGCGTTCCGGGGGGGACCTGGGCGAAAAATTCCACGTCCACGGGCGGGTGGACGACGGTGGACTCCCGTCCGTAGATCCGCCGGATCCGCTCCGCAACGAAGGTGCTGTTGGCGATGAAGAGATCCACGCTTTCCGCCGACCGCAGGTCGTAGCGGGTCAGGGGCTTCCGGAAGAGCTTCATGGCAAGTTTCCCGGCGGGGCCTGCATCGCGGTAGTAGACGTCGTACATGTCGTAGAGATACCGCATCGGCGTGTGACAGTAGCAGATGTGCTTCGCGCCCGGAGCCTTTTTCACCCCCTTGACGGGCCCCGATTCGCTGCTGATGAGAAGATCGTATTCGCGCAGGTCCAGCCGGGCGAGGGCGGCCGGCATGAGGGGAAGGTACTTCTGGCAGTTCCGCCGGGCTCCGGGCAGACGGCCGATGAAGGTCTCGCGGACCTTGTGACGGGAAAAGAGCGAGGCCACTTTGTCCGCGGCGAAGGCGTGGGTGAAGATGTCGGCTTCGGGGAAAAGTTCGCAGAGTTCCGCCAGGACCATCTCGCCTCCCCGCATGTTGGTGAGCCAGTAGTGCAGCAGTGCCACGCGCATGAGGTCACTCCCCGGCCGCTTCGCGACTTTCGGCGGCGCGGCGGCGGGCCGCTGCCCGGTCGGTGAGGAAGAGCTGGACGGCGTTGTAGGAATTGTGCCAGAGGACGTAGCTGATGACGCCGAAGGCCGCGAGGGGACCTGCGTAGACCAGCGCGAGATAGATGGTGAGTGTGGTGTTCTTCTGGCCCAGACTCTGGCTCGCTTCGTGGTGAAGCCCCTTTTCGCCGAGGAAATAACCTGCGGTGAAGTTGAGGACGCAGAGCACGAGCGCGATGAGGGCCGTTTCGCCGATGATCCAGGGCGAGATCCCCGGATTGGCCCGGAAGTTGGCCGAAGCCGAGGCGGCGATGATGAAAAGACACGCCGACCACAGCCCGAAGCTGGCCGTGGCGAAACGGGACGGCCACTTTTCCGCCGCGGGGTGGAACTTCCGCACGGCGAAGGCGACGGCCGCCGGGATCACCAGCAGAAAGAAGAGGTTTTCGCCCACGTTCAGGATGAAGCCGAAGGAGGTGTTCCCGCAGACCCAGCCGAGCAGCCAGGGGAGCAGCAGCGCCATGCCCACGTTGGTGAGGACGAAGGCGGTGATGACGTATCCCACGTTGCCGCCGAGAAAGCCCATGACCACGGCGGCGGCGGTGGCGGTGGGGGTGATGCCGGTGAAAAAGGCCGCCTGGGCGAGGGGCCCGTCCCCTGCGGCGGCCCGGACGGCCAGATAGGCGCCCACGCCCACGAGCAGATTGGCGCCGAAGAGGAGAAAGTGGGAGCGCTTGAAGGCCAGTTGCCGGAGATCCAGCTTCAAAAAGACCATGAAGAGCATGATCATCAGCAGGTAGCGGATGAGAAAGCCGTAAGCCCCCGCTCCGGGAAAAAACACGCCCAGCCCCAAAGGGATGAAGATCATGGCCGGACGGATCAAGGTCTTCCACATGGATTCGGACACCGCACCTTTCTGAAGGAAAATGAACAAACGCCGCCCAACGGCGGAACGCTTCGAATTTCCCCATAACATAGCACGCGAAAGGCTTTTTTGCAAGTATTCATGCAAAAACCTTTGCTATTTGAAGCGCGAGGGTGTATATTATGCGGCGTTCGCGCCGAAAAAACGCCCCCGCGTCCGGCGGCGGCGGGGGAAAAGGAAATATTATCCGGCGGCGATCACCGAAGGAACCAAGGGAGGAAAGCGATGTTCCAGTCCGATCTGTTTCTGACCCGTACCCCGGAAAGCGGAAAGGTTTTCGCCCGGATGACCGAAGCGGTGCTCCGCGCTCTCGTCGGGAGCATGGACCACGGCAAGGCCTACGCAGGGCTCCCCCCGGAACAGCTCCGGAAGCTCCTGCAATTGCCGGAACTGCTTCCGGATCAGGGGCTTGGCTTCGAAGCGCTCCTCGACGAACTGAAAGAAAAGGTCCTCCCCAACATGGTCCGTCCGGATTCCACGCGCTGCATGGCCCATCTCCACTGCCCGGCCCTGATGGAAACGGCGGTGATGGAACTCGTCATCGGGGCTTTCAATCAGTCCATGGACTCCTGGGACCAGGCCCCCGCGGCCACGGAGATCGAGGTCGAAGTGATCCGCCATCTGTGCCGCCTTTTCGGTTACGGGGAGGGCTCGGACGGCGTCTTCACCTCGGGGGGGACCCAGTCCAACCTTTCCGGACTGCTCCTCGCCCGGGACTGGTTTTGCCGGGAAAAACTGCATCACGACCTCAAACGGCACGGGCTTCCCCCCGAGTTCCGCAAACTCCGGCTTTACACTTCGGAGCTCAGCCACTTTTCCGTGGAAAAGAGCGCCCATCTGATGGGCCTCGGCTACGACGCCTGCGTCAAGATCCCCGTGGACGAAAAACTGAAGATGGACGCTTGCGCCCTCGAAAAACGGATCGAATCCGACCTGAAAGCGGGGCTTCTGCCTTTCTGCGTGGCCGCCACCGTGGGGACCACGGATTTCGGCAGCATCGACCCATTGCCGGAACTCCGGAAGATCTGCGACAGATACGGCCTCTGGCTCCACGCCGACGCGGCTTACGGGAGCGGCGCGGTGCTGTCGGCGAAATACGCTTCGCGGGCGGCGGGGCTGGGACGGTGCGACTCCATCACGGCCGACTTCCACAAGATGTTCCTCATGCCCGTGAGCTGCAGCGTCTCGCTGATTCGCTCCGCACGGGAGTTCGACACCATGACGCTCCACGCCGACTACCTGAACCGGGAAGAGGACGAGGAGGAGGGCTACACCAATCTGGTGAACAAGTCCATGCAGACCACCCGGCGCTTCGACGCTTTGAAGGTGTGGTTTTCGTTCCGGATGCGGGGCAAGGAGGAGTGGTCGCGGATCATCACGACTTGCATCGACAACGCCTCTTTCGTCTACGAAACGCTCGAAAAGGATCCCGATTTCGAAACGGCGGTCCCCCCGGAACTTTCGTCGGTGGTTTTCCGCCTGCTCCCCCCGAAGGGCTCGCAGGAAGACGCGGACGACCTCAACCGCCGCCTGCGCAAGACCTTGATGCACAAATACGGCGCCATCATCGGCCAGACCGTCTGGAAGGATCGCGTCTTCCTCAAATTCACGCTGCTCAACCCCCGCCAGACCAGGGAAAGCCTGACGGAAGTGTTGGAGTTGCTCCGCTCTCTGCGTTGAAGCCGAACGTCGGGGCGAACGTCGCCCTCGGCTCTGCGCTGTTGTCGGACCTGTCGGACCAGTCGGACTTGTCGGACGAACGCTGACAAAAGCGCTCATAAAAACCAAGGCGGTCTGCCCAAGAAAAACTTTCGTCAAAGCATCGCTTGAAAAACAGGAAATTCGGTGATATATTAGAATCGGAGTGTGATCGGGCTCCCGCTTCCGCGGGGGACCGTGTCGCCTCGTGCTGTTAAAAACCGTTATATTTCAGCAAAACTCTTCGAAACCGACCAAGTAAAAAGTGCTTTGCCATGACCGCAGGTGAAATGTATCCGGTGAGATCGTGTCTTCACATCTTGCCGGACGTTCTCCGGCATGGTTATGGAAGGTTCTTGGTCGGACCTCGAAGAGTTGTGTTTGAGGGCGTTCGGTTTTTTATTGCCCTGAGCCCTCGAACACAGCTGGAACGCAAGCCCCGAAAGGGTTAGGCTCCGGCTTTTTTATTGCCCTTTTCCCGGAAAAACCTCCCCTTCGCAGCCTCGAAGGAAAAAAATTTCAAATTTTTTTCGAAACAGGCGTAAGAAAAACGCAAAACAGGACAGTTGGTAAGTGGAGACCAAGGTGGTCGCCATAAAAAGAAAGGGATTTGATGATGAAGAAGTTTTTTGTCGGTTGTGCCATGTTCCTGCTGGCGGTCGGATGTTTCGGGTGGGAGCTTCCCCAAACTTACAATCACTACAACAGCAGGGGCGGCTTCGCGGGAAGTTCGACGACGCTGGGCAACACGACCAACTACTACAACAGCAGGGGCGGCTTCGCAGGAAGTTCGACGACGCTGGGCAACACGACCAACTACTACAACAGCAGAGGCGGCTTCGCGGGAAGTTCGTCGACGCTGGGCAACACGACCAACTACTACAACAGCCGAGGCGGCTTCTCCGGGAGCTCCACCACCTTCGGCAACACGACCAACCACTACAACAGCCGAGGCGGCTTCTCCGGGAGCTCCACCACCTTCGGCAACACGACCAACCACTATAACAGCCGAGGCGGCTTCTTCGGATCTTCCACCGGCAGCGGAAATACTTTCCGCAACAATTACTGACGAGGCCGCCGGGCAATCAATCGCGACAGCCCCGTAACTCACCGCCCCCAAGAGTCTTGGGGGCGTTATTTTTGGATCTCCAGCCGGTCGCCGGGGGCGGTGCGGGTCGCTTCGATGACACCGGCGGGGAGCTCGATGACTGCGTAAGCCCCCTTGCCGCCGAAGGCGAGGCACCAGGGCTTGAGGTCGGGGAAAACCCTTGTGACGCGGCCCTCGCGGTCCACGAAAACGGCGTCGATGGCCATGCGCATGAAAAAACAGTGGATCGACGGACACGCTTCGAAGATCAGCGCATCGGAACCCTCCGGAAATTTCGTTCGCCCCATGAGCCCGAGAAAACGGGCGAAAAAAGTCGTTGCGTACCGGGGCGCGGAGGCAAGCTCCGTCCCCTTGGAAAGGTTGCGGACCACCCCGTTACCTCATCTGGTCCAGCGTCATCTTGATGAGGGGGCCCATCAGGATGATGAAGACCGCGGGCAGGATGAAGAGCACCACCGGGATGATGATCTTCACCGGGGCCTCGTTGGCCTGCTTCTCGGCCATGGCGAAGCGCTTGGCCCGCTGGGTGTCGCCCTGGATCCGGAGCAGCTGGGCGATGCTCACCCCCAGCTCCTCCGCCTGGACGATGGAGTTCAGCGTGGCGGTCAGGTCCACTTGCCGGACCCGTTTGGCCATGCCCCGCAGCGCGTCGCTGCGCTTGCGGCCCAGCTGGATCTCCTGAAAGGTGAAGAGCAGTTCTTCGCCCAGGTCGTCCATGGGACGGCGGTTGATGATGTCCCGCAGCGAAGTGACCAGATCCCGGCCGGACTCCACCGACAAGGTGAGCAGGTCCAGCACGTTGGGCAGCGCCCGCATGATGGAGGTGTGCCGCTTCTTGATGACGGTGTTGATCCAGACCGAAGGGTAGAAACTCAGAAGGAGCCCGACGATGATGCAGGCCATGGGCTGTTTGCTGAAGACGCCCAGGAAAGCGATGATGACCCCCACCAGGATGAAGAGCAGCCGGAGCCCCACGAAGTCGGCGGGCGTGAGGACGTTGCTGTAGCCCGCCATGGCGAGTTTCGTTTCGGCGGTCTGGTGCCACGTGGAAAAGCCCTTGCCCCCCGCCATCCTTTTTCCCACGGCGAGGAAGGGATAGAGGAGCTTGAAGAGGATCGGGATGGGCTTTTCGAAGGAGGTCTTGCGCTCCAGTTCGATCCCGGAAAGGGCCCGGATGATGTAAAAGGCGATGCAGCCGACGGAACATCCGGCGCAGAGGGCGGTGAGAAAATCCAGCAGGTTTTCCATGATCTTCAGACCTCCACGTTGGTGATCTTGCGGATGGTGAAGAAGCCCGCGATGACCAGCACCACCACACCGATCATGGCTCCCACGCCGAGGATGCTCCCCATGAAGGAATCCATCATCCGGGGGCTGATCTGGTACATGCCGAAGAGCAGCAGAAAGGGCATGGCGCCGATCATGACGGCCTGCAGTCTGCCCATGGCGGTCAGGGCCCGCACCTTGTTGCTGATGCGTCCCCGTTCACGGATGAGCCCGGCCACCCGCTCCAGCGTCTCGGTGAGTTCGCCGCCCGTCTGGCGGGCGGTGATGATGGCGGTGGAAACCAGCTCGAAGTCGTCCGATCCCACCCGGCGGGACATGTTCTCCAGCGCCTGATCGAGAGGCACGCCCAATTGGAGTTCCTGCATGAGGAGCCGGAACTCCAAGGCGATGGGGTGCAGATCCTGTTCGGAAACCTTTTCCAGCGCCTGGTTGATGCTGAAGCCCGCCTTGAGGGAGCTCGAGATCATGCCCAGGGCATCTTCCAGCTGCTGGTTGAATTTGATGAGCCGCTGGGCGCGCAGGAACCGCAGGATGAACCGGGGCACGGGGAAGAGCGCCGCGCCGACGATCAGCGCGATGAAGACTCCCAGCCCCCAGCTGATCTGCTCCGACTGGGTGGAGGTGATGACCACCGTGATGATGGCTCCCACCGCGCTGAGGGCGATGGAAAGATCCAGCATCCGGCTGGCGGGCAGCTGGATGAGGATGTCGTCAAGCTCGGTTTTCGCTTCCTCCAGGTAGCGTTCCCGGTATCTTCCGGCGATGTAGATGCCGAAGTCGATGAGCACCAGCATGGCCAGCGTGACCGAGGCAAAGGCACACACGCCGACCCAGAATGTATTGAGGAACATCGGCCCCACCTCCTTTCCGGAATTTTGATGCAGGGTTTTGCGATGCAGTCCGTTCTTCCTATAAGATACATCGCAAAACCCCATTAGTCAAGAGAAAAATATGGTTCTCACTGATAATTTTTGAACCATTCGCGGACGAAGTGGCGGTTGTTCGGCTCGCTCCGGTCGCCCACCGTGGGTTCGAAAGCGGAACTTTCCACATGGCCGTCGGCGCAGAGGTAGTTGGCCTTGCCGTTGTGGCGGAGTTTGGCCACGTTCTTTTCCCAGAAGGAA
>JAFSYV010000248.1 GCA_017443585.1 Lentisphaeria bacterium
AAGCGAACCAGCCCCCCGCCGCCAGCAGAATTCCCGCGGCCAACCCGCACAGGAATATGATCCCCGGTTTTCCCATATCGTCTTTGCTCCCCTGCCTCACAGCGCCAACTGGAGCGCGAAGGTGCGCAGGGCGAGTTCCAGATTCACGTTGTAGTTGAGGGTGCGGCGGAGCGTTTCCCCCTGTTCCTGCACGAAACTGCCGCGGGCGGGAGTGGTCACGGGCAGGGGCGAGAGCCCGGCGAGCAGTTCGGGATGGGGAAGCTGTTCGGGGAGGATCCCGCGGGAGAGCATGAAGACTTGGGAACAATAGGTCTCGATGAGGGCGAGGAACTTCGCCCGCATCCGCATGAAGGCTCCGGAGATCTCGTCGTCGCGGCGGCTTTCCAGCCGCTTGCGCATGGCGGGATCCTTCATGTTTTCGGCGGCGGCGATGGCGTCGTCGAACCGGCTCCCCGCCTCGGTTTCGGCGGCGGCTTCCAACGCCTCCGCCACGCGGATGAGCACGGAAGCGGCGTTTTCCGCCCGCGCCCCGTCGTTGAGGCCGGTGAAGACCAGTTCGTGCATGGCGGCGATGACGTCGTCCTTTCCGGGAAAGACGAAGAGCTCTTCCCGGTCGGGCAGGACGATCCGCTGACAGCGGGAACAGGTGGTGGCGAGGAGCGCGCCGGGGTTGGCGGTGCAGAGGATCAATGTGGTGTCCCGCGGGGGCTCCTCGAGGGTCTTGAGCAGGGCGTTCTGGGACTCCCGATTCATCCGGTCGGCCTCCTCCACGACGCCGAACTTCCGGAATCCCGTGGAAGCGGTGAGGTAGAGGTCGTTCATGAAGGAGCGGACCGTGTTGGGCTCGGGGTTGTTCATCTCGCCCACCCGGATCTGGTACATCTTCCCCACGGGGGAAAGCAGGTGCCAGTCGGGGTAGATGCCCCGTTCCAGCGCCCGGCAGACGGAGCAGGTCACATCGGGCCGCCCGGAAGGCTCCGGCGAGGGGCACCCCGCGATCTGGGCCAGCACGACGGCGAACTCCCGGCGGACCTTTTCCGATTCGGAAACGAGAAGGAAGGAGTGGGTCAGCCGGTTTCCCGCACGGGCGGTGCAGAGACTTTCGACCGCCTGCGGGAACTTCTTTTCCAGTTCAGTCAAAAAGCTCATTCAGACACTCCCTGATGGAATCGAAGACCTCTTCCGGAGTCCCTTCAGCGCTGATGACCCGGAACCGTTCCGGCTCGGCGGCGGCGATGGCGAGGAACGACTGCCGGACGTGCTCGTGGAAGGCGCGGTTCTCGGCCTCGAAACGGTCGTACTCCCCCGCGGTGGAGCTTCTTTTCCCCGCACGGACGAAGCCGGACTCCACCGGAAGATCCAGCAGAAAGGTCAGATCGGGCTTCCGGAATCCCGCGGCGAAGGCGTTGAGGCCTGCGATGAGTTCCGGATCGATGTTCCGGGCGCCGCCCTGGTAGGCGGTGGTGGAGTCGTAGTAGCGGTCGCAGAGCACCGTTTCGCCCCGCTCCAGAGCGGGCAGGATCACTTCGCGGGCGTGCTGGCTCCGGGCGGCCTCCATGAGGAGCAGTTCCGTTTCGGGATGGAGTTTTTCCCCGCCCCGGTGAGTTTTGAGGATCGTCCGGAGCTGTTCCGCGAGGGGCGTCCCTCCCGGTTCGCGGGTGGTGACGACGGGGATGTTCCGGGCGCGCAGAAAAGCCGCGCACAGCTGGAGCTGGGTGCTCTTTCCGGCCCCCTCGGGCCCCTCGAAGGTGATGAATTTTCCGCCTGCCATATATAAAGTCCTTGTTACGCTTTCATTCCTGTCGGGTTCTCACGCGACGATACATAAAATACTGCATGATCCGTCATTAGTCAAATCCGGCGGCGGAAGTTTTCCCGAAAAAGGCTCACAGCCGGGAACTCAGAAAGGCCGCCACGGCGTCGCGCTCCGTGATCTCCAGACGCCGCAGGCAGTCGGGCCGGGCCTCCAGCACCCGGCGCAGGACGGCGGAAGAGAGCAGCATGTAGTCGGTCAAGGTGAGCCGGATCCGCATCGGCGCCCGGAAGATGGCGGGGCGCTTGCGGCTCCCCGGCTGCCACGAAAAGCCCCGCACGGCGACGCGCCGCTTGAACCGGGCCGCATTCCGGGAAAGCTCCTCCATCAGCTCCCGCAGTTCGTTCCGGTCGAGCTCCACGGTGCAGAGGACGTTGCGGAAGGGGAGCAGGCGGTGAAGCGCGGCGAGGGAATCCGGCGGCACATTCCCGTTCCCCGGCGTACGGCAGACGAAGACCGCTCCGGGAGTGCCGCCCGCACGGGCGAGGGCTTCGGCGGCGAGGGCGGGGAAGCGCCCGAGGGCCAGCTCGCCCGGAGCGCAAACGCGCTTCTTGCCGAGTTCAAACCAGTAAGCGCTGCTCCGCCGGGCAAGACGGGAGAGCTCGGGGTCGGGATTTTCCGGGTCGGGCGAAAGCAGACGGGAGCGGATGCTTCGAGCTTTGCCGTCCCGGTCGTCGTAGGTGATGCCGAGGAGCGCCCCCGAAAGGGCGTAGGCCCCCGGCTGGACCACGTAACAGTTCCCCTCCCGGCTTCCGGGGTTGGCCCGGTGGGAGTGGGCGGCGACGACCGCGTCGATCTCCGGAAAGTTCCGGATCACATGGGCGATGCCGTCGGGCCGGGCCTCGAGGCCGTTGTGCCAGACGAGCACGATGAAGGAAACCTGCCGGCGGCGGATCTCGGCCAAGTTTTTCCGCAGAACGGCGGTCCAGTCCGTGAAGCGCGGCCCTTTTCCGGGCAGGTGGCGGCGGCGGATCCCCGGTTCCGTCAGGCCGACGACGGCGCAGCGGAATTTCCCTTTCGTCACGATCCGCCAAGGGACGCCGGAAACGTCGCCCCAGCGCCAGTCGCCGCCGAGGGTGACGCCCCGGAAACGGCGGCAGAGTTCGTGAAAGTCTCCCGGCGTCGTTTCGAAGTCGTGATTTCCCGGCACCCGGAAGGCGCAGTGGAGCAGGTTCAAGGCGTCGATCATGCTCCGGCCGCCGTCGTGTTCGGAAAAGGCGTCGCCCCCGATCAGGTCCCCCGCGTCGACCAGGATGTCGGGTTTTTCGCGGCGGATCGCGGGGGCGAGGGCGGCCAGATTCCGGAGGTTCCCGTGGATGTCGGCCGTGGCGGCCACGCGGAACTCTCCCGCCCCGAGGGCGAGCCCGACGAGGGAAAGCAGCAGGAAGAGCTTCTTCATTTTTCCCCGGAAGCCCTCATCCGGCGCTTCCCGAAGCCGATGTTTCCGGCGGCGGGGGAAGATGCGTTTCAATCACCTGCTTCACCTGCTCGACGGAAATGGAGCTGATGCACTCGTACACGGGCAGCTTTGCGCAGGCGGGATCGCGCCAGTAGCAGCGGCGGCAAGGTTTTTCCGAAAAGACGGAAAAGAACCGTTTTCCCTCGATCTCGGGCGGATAAGGCACGAAGGTCCCGTACTCCCCCCGGCCGCAGATGACGAAAGAGCGCGTGCCGCAGGCGGCGCCCGCGTGGGCGGTCCCGGTGTCGCCTGAAACGAGGAACTCCGCTTGACCTACCAGCGTGAAGAGCTGGAACAGCGTGGTTTCCCCGCAAAGGTTCTCCGCCTCGACTTCCGGGTCAAGGGCCGCGATGATCTCCTCGGCCCGGGTGCGGTCGGAGCCGATGAAAAGGAGCCGCTTGCGGTATCTCCCCCACAGCCAATTCCCCAGAGCGGCGAACTTTTCCTTTTCCCAGCAGCGGCGGGGATCGCTCGAATCGGCGCAGAAGGCGATGAAGGGCCCTTCGATCCACGCCGCCGGGACCGGGTCCGCGAAGACCGAATAGTCGAAGGAGGGAACATCCCTGTCGATCCCGCAGGCTTCGAGGAGCACGGCGTACCGCTCGCGGATGGTCATTCCGGAAACGTCGAAGGAGCGCGTCCCGGGGGAATCCGGACTTTTCCAGCGGGGGTCGAGATAGATGTTGACCCGCTCCTTCGGGTGACAGCAGTCGGTGACATCGTGGGCCTCGCACACCGCCTCGACGATGTTGTCGAAACAGTGTCTTGCCCAGAAGCCCAGACGGAACCCCAGCCACTGGAAGGCGTTCCGGTAAGGGGGCTGAACGATGACGCGGTCGGCGCACCCGGCCCGGCGGACGAATTCCGCCCACGGGCTCCGGACGATGAGGGAGACCTCGTACCCTCTGGCCGCGAAGGCCCGGTGCAGCGCGGCGGCATAGGGCAGAAAGAGAATGATGTCCCCGAGCCCGTCGTTCTTGAGGATCGCCAGACGGCGGCGGCGGCCGGGAACGAGCCGCCCCGTCAGGGGGAGCAGGCTGAGCAGCGAGCCCAGTTTGGCGACCGGGTCGCGGAAGATGTTCTGCGCTTTTTTCATGTAAAAACCGTGGTCCTTCGCGGGAGTTCGCGATAATATACCACGAAAAAAGCGCTTTTGCAAGGGGCGAAAGGGCCGTCAGGCTCCCGAAAGGCTCCCCGGAGCGAAGCGCCAGACATGGCGCGTGCACGGAGGCATGAAACACTCCCCGCGGGCGGTCAGTTCGAGCAGGGCCGCGGCCGCCGCCGGGGCGGAACCGGGATTCTGCCCCGTGACCAGATTGCCGTCCACCACCACGTGGGGACGCCAGCGCTCCCTGGCCGTGAAGCAGGCCCCCAGGGAACGGAGTTTGTCCTCGAGCATGAAGGGGAGCAGTCCGTCATAGCCGATATCCAGCTCTTCCCGGTTGGAAAAGGCGGTGAGGCGGCGGCCGAAAACCGCCGGATAGCCGTTGCGTTTCCGGGCCTTGAGCAGTGCCGCCGCCCCGTGGCAGAGAGCGCCCACGGGCTTGTTTCGGGCGAAGAAGTCCGAAGCGATCCGGGCGTTGCGGCGGTCGCATGCCAGATCCCACATGGGCCCGTGGCCGCCGGGATAGAACAGCGCGGAAAACTCCCCCGGGTCCACCTGCGAAAGAGGCCGGACGTCGTCGAGAACGGGATCGCGCCCGGCGATGAATTTCCGGCCCTCTTCGGCCGGGAAGGGGCCTTCCAGGCTCCGGGGGTCGATGGGAACGGCCCCGCCCGCGGGCGACGCCACCGTCACCGTGAATCCCGAATCGATGAAGCGGCGGTAGCATGCGGCGAACTCCTCGAGCCACAGCCCGGTCTGCTCCGGCGTACACCCCAGACGGTCGTGCGAGGTGACGACGATCAAAATCCTTTTCATTTCTCCTCCTCATTTTCCGGGGAAAACCGCGGACGGTCCCGGAGGCCCTTCCGGCCGCTGCCCGGAACCGCGTTCTTTTCCCCTCTTTCTCACAATAAGACGCCGCGGCGGAAAATCAAGGGGAAAATTGCAAAAAAAAGTGCCATATCCATTTGCAAAAGAGGGGCGGAAAGGATATATTTAGAGTGTGCTTTTGTATTCATGTTCCGTTTTGGAGTGTTTTTTCATAAGATGCCGTCCGAAAGACACAAGGGGGCGGCCGCGGAAAAACTCTTTGTGGTTTCTCTCGGCTGTCCGAAGAATCTGGTCAACACCGAGATGGTGACGGGCGCCTTTCTCGCTTCCGGGGCCGCGCTGACGTTGGACCCGGACGAGGCGACCTGCTACTTCATCAACACCTGTGCCTTTCTCGCCGCCGCGAGGGAGGAAGCAGCCGAGGCCGTCGCCGAGGGGTGCGCGTGGAAGGAACGCCATCCGGCGGGCAGACTGATCGTGGGCGGCTGTCTCGTCGCCCACCCGGACTCAGCTTCGTGGAAAGAGCGCTTCCCCCAGGTGGACCTGTGGGCCGGTCCCAACGAACTGGGAAAGATCGCTCCTCAGCCGGAGTGCCCCTCGGGAGTCCCGGTGCGTTTCTTGCTCATGCGTCCCCATGTGGCCTATCTGAAGATCGCCGACGGCTGCGACAACTGCTGCGCCTACTGCATGATCCCGAAACTCCGGGGGCGGAAGCGCTCCCGCAGCATCGAGTCCTGCGTCGCCGAGGCCCGGCAGCTGATCGAAGGCAGCACGAAGGAGCTGATCCTCATCGCCCAGGACACCACCGCCTTCGGGGAAAAGGGGGAAACACTGGCCCAACTTCTCGGGGAGCTGGAAAAACTCAAGGGGGACTTCCGTTACCGGATCCTCTACACCCACCCCGCCCACTACACGCCGGAACTCATCGCAGCGCTGAGCCGGGCGAAGAAATTCATCCCCGCGCTGGACATCCCTCTGCAGCACATCAGCGGCCATCTGCTCAAGGCCATGAACCGGCATACGACCCCGCGGGAAATCAAGGCGCTCATCGGGAAACTCCGCAAGTCGATCCCCGGCCTTGCCCTGCGGACCACCTTCATCACCGGATTTCCCGGCGAGACCGAAGCGGACTTCCGCGAACTGCTGGACTTCACGGCGGAAGTGCGCTTCGAACGGCTGGGGGTCTTCCCCTTCTCGCCCGAACCCGGCACTCCGGCGGCGGAAATGAAAAAGCAGGTCCCCCGCGAAGTCGCCGAACGCCGGGCGAAAGAGCTCATGCGCCGTCAGCACATCCGCACCGCCCGGCGCAACCGGGCCCTTCTCGGGACCGAAATGACCGTCATGCTGGACAGCGTCTGCAACGGCTGCGCGGCCGCCCGGAGCGACGCCGACGCGCCGGAAATCGACCAGCTGGTCTTCATCCCCTTCAAAAAGAAATTCCGTCACCGCCCGGGCGACCGGATCGCCGTGCGGATCACTTCCGCACTGCCGGGGGGCGACCTCGAAGCGGAACTCACATGATACGCAAGGTACGACAATGAAACATCTTCCCAACATCCTGACGGTCAGCCGCATCGTCATGGTCCTGGTCTTCGTCCTGATGGCCACGCTGGCGGAGCCCTACTACTTCGGCAAGAGCCAGACCGAAATGTACACGCTGCGCTGGATCGCCTACATCATGGTGATCCTGGCGGGGCTCACCGATCTGCTCGACGGCTACATCGCCCGCAAATTGAACATCGTCAGCGACTTCGGGGCCCTCATGGACCCCCTGGCCGACAAGATCTTCGTCACGGGGACCATGCTCATGGCCATCGAATTCGACCTGATGCCCGCCTTCATCGCCGTGCTGGTCCTCTGCCGGGAATTCATGGTCACGGGCCTGCGGACTCTGGCGGCGAAAAAACAGGTGGTCATTTCGGCCGACCGCTGGGGCAAGCTCAAGACCGCGCTCCAGATGGTCATGCTGGCCATCGCCGGGTTCGCCTGGGTCATGGACGGAGGCGTGGCCTATCTCCACGACGCCAAGTGGTACGGGGTCAGGCTCTGGTATCTCTGGCTCGCCTATCTGTGGAGCATCGTGCTGGTGACGGTGCTTTCCGGAGCCGGATACTTCATCAAATACCGGCACCTCTTCCTGCCGGGCAAAGAGGAAGGGCAGAAGAAATGAACTCCGCCCGGAAACGCCGGCTCTTCTGCGCCGGAAAGCTCATCACCCCCGAACAGAGCATCACCAACGGCGGGCTCCTGCTCGAAAACGACCACATCCTCGCCGTGGGCGGCATCACGGGATTCCGCAAGGAAGAGGAGATCGAGGTCTTCGACTTCCCCAATGCCTACATCACCCCCGGCTTCATCGACACCCACATCCACGGGGCGGGGGGCTTCGACTGCTCGGCGGTGGACTCCTCGGAGCGGCCTCTCGACTCCATGTGCGAGATTTTGGGGAGCCGGGGCGTCACCGGATTTTTCCCCACGGTGGTGGCCGACAAGCGGGAACGCATGCTCGAAAACCTGGCGAAACTCGCTGCCGAAATAAGAAAACCCCACCCCGGAGCGGAGCCTGTGGGGATCAATGTGGAAGGGCCCTTCCTCAATCCCGGCAAGTGCGGCGCCCAGCCCGCCGGATACCTGATGCCCATCGACACCGGATTCGCCAAAGAGCTCCTCAGCGCCGGAGACGGTCTGATCAAGCTCATGACCTTCGCCCCCGAACTGGAAAACGCCGGGTCCCTCATCGAACTGCTGTGCGAAAATCACGTCATGCCCTCAATGGGCCACAGCAGCGCCAACGAAAGCGCCGCGCTCCGGGCCGTGGACGCGGGGGCCTGCTACTGCTCCCACCTCTTCAACGGCATGTCCCCCCTCCACCACCGGGACATCGGCCTCATCGGCATCGCCCTCACCGACCGGCGGGTCACGGTGGAACTCATCATGGACGGAGTCCACATCCACCCCAAGATCGTGGACCTGGTCTGCCGCTGCAAGCGGGTGAAAAGGCTCATCGGCATCAGCGACAGCACCATGGCCGCCGGGATGCCCAACGGCACCTACTCCATCGGTCCGGCGCGCATCGTGGTGAAGGACGGCTTTTCGCAGACCGAGGAGGGCGTCCTCGCCGGGAGCTCGGCCCTGCTGGACACCGGCTGGCACAGCCTCATGAGCAACGGCCACCTCTCCGAAAACGACGCCGCCCAGAGCGTCACCTCCAACCCCGCACGGGTCTTCGGGTTCCCGGACCGGGGCGAGCTGCTCCCCACCCGCCGGGCCGACTTCGCCGTCTTCGAAACGGGGACCAACCGGGTGCTGATGACCGTCAAGAACGGGCAGATCATCCACCGCGCCGAAACGGTTGCGGAGGAAAAATGATGAAAACCGAGCCCCTCCCCTACAAGGTGCTGGACAGCGGAAACTTGCGCAAACTGGAGCAGGCCGGGCCTTACCGGCTGGTGCGCCCGGCCCTCAACGCCTTCTGGGAGCCCTCGCTGCCGGAAGAGGAGTGGGCTGAGGCCGACGCGGTCTTCACCAGGGACAGCTCCGGCTCGGGGCGCTGGGAGTTCCGCCGTTCCCTGCCCGATTTCTGGCTTGTTCGGTACGCGGGGTTCACGCTCAAGCTCAAGCCCACCGGGTTCGGCCATCTGGGCTTTTTCGCCGAACAGTACCGGAACTGGGAGCGCTTCAAGAAGGGCGGTTTCGCCTCGGCTCTCAACCTTTTCGGCTACTCCGGCGTGGGCTCCATGGCCATGGCCGCGGGGGGCGCCAGGGTGTGCCACCTGGACGCCGCGCGGGGCATGAACGAGTGGGGACAGGAAAATCTGCGTCTCAATCCCGAAATTCCCGACCGGATCCGCTGGATCGCCGACGATGTGAAAAAATTTCTCCGCCGCGAAGTGCGCCGGGAGAGCCGTTACGACCTGATCGCCCTGGATCCCCCCAGTTTCGGCCGGGGCAGTTCCGGACAGGTGTGGAAGATCGAAAGCGACCTGCCCGGCCTGCTGGAACTCTGCCGGGAACTCCGGGATCCGGAACGGCCCTTCCATCTGGTTTTGAGCTGTCACTCCCCCGGATTTTCCCCCGCGGTCCTGACCCGGATCCTCCGGGAGCAGACCGGCGGAAAGGCCGAGATCGAAGCGGAGGAAATGACCATCCCCGAAAGCACGGGCAAGTTTCTCCCGGCGGGTATTTCCGCCTGGTGCACCATAAGTTGAATTCTCACCAAAATAAGGAAAGGAATCGAATCATGATCGGAACCGCATTGACCGCCAAGGCCACCAAAGTCCTCTTCTGCGGCGCAGGAGAGCTGGGCCGCGAAGTCGTCATCGCCATGCAGCGTCTGGGCGTGGAAACCATCGCCGTGGACCGCTATCCCAACGCCCCCGGCATGCAGGCCGCCCACCGGAGCCATGTGATCAACATGCTCGACGGCAAGGAACTCCGCCGGGTCATCGAACTGGAAAAGCCCGACTTCATCGTGCCCGAAGTCGAAGCCATCGCCACCGATACCCTGGTGGAGCTGGAAAAGGAAGGGTTCCACGTGATCCCCACCGCGCGGGCCACGCGTCTCACCATGAACCGCGAGGGGATCCGCCGTCTGGCCGCCGAGGAACTGGGGCTGCCCACCTCGCCCTACCGCTTCGCCGGGACCTACGAGGAGTACCGCCAGGCGGTCAAGGAGATCGGACTGCCCTGCGTGGTGAAGCCCATCATGAGCTCCTCCGGCCACGGCCAGAGCACCGTCAGGAAGGAAGAGGACATCGATCCGGCGTGGAAGGTCTCGCAGGAAGGCGGCCGGGCCGGAGCGGGCCGGGTTATCGTCGAAGGATTCGTGAACTTCGACTACGAGATCACCCAGCTGACCGTCCGCTGCGTCAGCGGCACCATCTTCCTCGAACCCGTGGGCCATCATCAGGTCAACGGCGACTATCAGGAGTCCTGGCAGCCCCAGCCCATGAGCCCCAAGGCCAAGGAAGAAGCCCGCCGCATCGCTTCCGCCATCACCGGCGCCCTCGGCGGCCGGGGCATCTTCGGCGTGGAGATCTTCATCAAGGGCGACAAGGCGATCTTCAGCGAAGTGAGCCCCCGTCCCCATGACACCGGCATGGTCACCATGATCTCCCAGAACCTGTCGGAGTTCGACCTCCACGCGCGGGCGGTCCTGGGCTTGCCCATCCCCAACATCGAACTCTACGGGCCCGCCGCCTCCAAGGCCATCGTGGTGGACGGATATTCCAACGCCGTCTCCTTCGGCATCGAAGAGGCCATCGCCGAACCGGGGACCGACATCCGCATCTTCGGCAAGGGCGAACTCAAGGGCCACCGCCGTCTGGGCGTCTGCCTTGCCCGGGGCAAGGACGTAAAAGAGGCCCTCGACAAAGTCTTCCGCATGCGCGAGAAGGTCAAGGTGGAATTATGACCGGCACGCTCGAACTGGAAGGGATCGTCTTTTCCACGGCGGTGCTGCCCACCGCCAACAGCGTGATCCTCCTCGTGCAGGGGAGCAAGGCCAATCTGGGCTGCGGCTACTTTTCCATGGCGGCCGCGGCCAGGATGCAGGACCGCTTCGCAATCGCCCGGGGCGTGGGCAACATCCCGGAGCTGCTGGCCGCCCAGGTGGCCGAAGCGAGCCCCGCGGCCGCGGCCTGCGGCGTGAAACCGGGCATGAACTGCCGGGAAGCCCTGCTCCTCATGGAAAAAGCGCAATAATTCAAACCCAAGGAGCCCCGTAATGAAAAAACACTTCTTTCTCTTTCTGACCGCGGCGTCGGTTTCCGCGCTGACGGCCGCCCCCCCCGCCTTCCACCGGGGCGGCGTGACCTTCCCCATGGAAAAGATCTCCGCGGTCCGGTTCGCCCCCGAAGCCTCCTCCGGCGAAAATCTCCTCAAGGACGGCAATTTCGCTCGGGATTTCGTTCCTTCCAGAGAGAATACCCGAGGCTGGTCCAAAGGCTACTGGATCTTCGGTGACGCCAACCGCAAAAAGTTCATGAAAGAGGCCGGAAAACTGACCGGGGCAAAGATCGTCACCGAGGGCGGGAAAAGAGTCCTCGAACTCAACCGCCCCGCCGAACTGGAAAAACTCATGGGCGCTCAGGCCCGCCAGCTCTACATCAGCGCCACCCACCGGGCGGCTCTCCCCGATGCGCTGGGGGGAACCTGCAAGTTTTCCCTCGAATACCGGAACCAGACCGCCGGGACCAGCGGCTCGATGCAGGGCGTACTGGTCTACTACAAGGCCGAAAAAGGCAAGGACACCCGCTCCTATCAGCTGCTCACTTTGAGTTCCTCGCCCGAGTGGACGACGTTCAGCACCGAGCTGATCGTGCCGCCGAAAACCGTCGCGGTCGTCGTCGCCATCCGGGGCGACGGCTGCGGCAGGCTTCTTGCCCGGAACGTTTCGCTGGTCAGGAAGGCGGTCGACGCCGGAGCGCCCGTCATCGCGGAAGTCACCCCCATGGGGATGCTGGACAACACCTTCGCCCTCGGCGCGGGCGATCCCGGAACGCTGGGGTTCCGCTTCAAGAACACGTTGCCCAAAGGGCAGTTCAAGCCGAAAAAGCTCGTCATGAACGTCGAACTCCCCGCCGATGTGGAGATCATCGGGACCAACAATTTTCTGGGCCCGGATTTCACGGCAAAGGAGATCACCGCCGGCGGCATGAAGTACAAGCGCTGGGAACTGCCCCTTGCCTACGCCATCACGGCGGGGCTCCGCAACAGCAACAGCTTCACCGGCTGGCACGTGCCGAGCATCGTGCTCAGGAGCAATGCCGCCCCCGACAAAGGCCGTCCCTGCCGCTTCTACCTGACTGAAACGGGAAAGACCATCAGCAACGCCGGAAGCTTCACCTTGAAGATGATCCCCGCGCTGCCCGAAGTGCCGCGCCCGAAACGTTTTCTGCCGGGCTTCAGTTCCGTTTCCAACGACGTCATCTTCCCCCGGCCCGAAGTCCGTGAGGCCTTCGCCCGCTTCGTCGCGGCCAAAACCGGCACCCGCTGGATCACCGCCTCGGTGACCGATGCGGATGTCGCCGCGTTCCGGAAAGCGGGCATCACCTATCTGACCTTCGAGCCCTGGGCCATCGCCAACGGCTACCGGCTGGGCCGGATGCCTGCCGCGAAGAAGCCCGCCTACAGCTTCTACCGCGACGCCCAGGGCCGCTCCGTGGAGATCGGCGGCCCCGCCACCTGTCCCGCGGCCATCTACAACCGGACGCCCTACTACACCGAACACGTCCTGCCCGAACTCAAGAAGTCCGTGGCGGGCCGGGACGGCATCACTCCCAACTGGGAACCCTACTCCTTCCGGGGCAAGGGATGCTTCTGCGACACCTGCCGGGAAGAGTTTGCGAAATACGCCAAGCTCCCCCCCGACAAAGTGAAAGAACTCTGGCCCAAGGAACTGCAGGTGGGCGGCTCCCACCGGGAACAGGCCATCCGTTTCCGGGGCTGGCAGCACGGCCGGATGGCGCTGACGCTCCACGAGGACCTGCTGAAGATGGGCGCTTCCAGCGTGGGCTTCTGCCCCGAGGTGGGCACCGACCAGATCGTCCGGAGCCCGAGCTACTTCGAAAAGCAGTGGGAGTTCACCCCCTACGAGTACGCGGGCAAGACCAAATGGCTCAACGTCTGGGGCCCCTACATCTGGTTCATCGGCGACCGGCCCTACGTCTACAGCAAGGGCGCCCACGTGCGCTACTGGGAAGTGATCCGCCGGGCAGTCCGGGACTTCCGGGCCTCCCTCAAGGGCTCCCGCGCCAAACTGCTGGCCATGCCTCACGGCAATCAGGTGAGCACCACCGCGCTGGGCCAGCCGGAAGGGATGGCCATGGACCAGATCAGCGCCTATCTGGCGGGTTTCGACGCCTCCCAGCTCTACTTCTTCCCCCGGTGCTACGACCACCGCTTCTGGGCGGAACTGGGACGCAGTTCCCGCCTCATCGCCCTGACGGACGAGATGGTCATGGAAGGCAAGGTGCTTGACACCCTCGAAGTCGCGCCCCTTTCGCCCTTCCCCGCGCCCATCCGCAACATCTCGCCCTCCATGATGCCCGATGTGAAGATCTCTCCCCTGCTTCAGGGCGTCGCTTTCGCCAAAGGCGGCAAATACCTCGCCGCCGTGGGGAACTTCTGGGAAAAGGCGGACGTGATCTTCTCGCTCAAACTCAAGGGCCTCCCCGCCGGGAAGAGCTGGCAGGTGCGGGAGATCCCCTATGACCGGCAGTTCACGAGCAAGAAGGGCAAGCTCTACACTTCGGAAGAGCTGGCGCGGGGCATCCCGCTCCACGCGGGCGCGCTGCGCTGGGTCTTCTTCGAACTCGCCCCCGCCGCCAAACCCGTTCCCGGCCTGCCGGAACTTACACGCAGCGACCTGGAAAAGGAAAAGGCGCGTCTCGACCGGGTCAACCGGCCCGCCTTCGAGGCCGAAGAGGCCCGGGACAAGGCGCTCCGGAGCGAAAAC
>JAFSYV010000025.1 GCA_017443585.1 Lentisphaeria bacterium
CAGCGGCGATGGTACTGTACAATTGACTATGGGAGAGTAGCACGATGCCGGGAATTTTTCTTGAGGACCTTTCAGCGATTCGCACTCGCCGAAAGGTCCTTTTTTTTCGTCCCGCATATCCTGCGGCAGTTGCCGGATCCGCCGGAACAGGCGGCACGGGCGGGCGCGGCCGGGAACAGTACCGGGAAATTTTTTTCTCCGAAGCTGCTTTCCCCGCTTGAAAAAAACGCCTTTCCGGGGTATATTATGGAACACGGAATTTTTACTTTCAACAGAAAAGGAGTGACAAAATGTCCGCAATCGAAAAATTTGCCGAGCGCGCCCGTTCCGTGGCCCGCACCATCGTTCTTCCCGAAGGGCAGGACCCACGGGTCGTCGCCGCCGCTGACAAGGCCATGACCGAAAAGGTCGTCCGCAACATCATCGTCCTCGGCACCGAGGCCGAGATCGCCGATGCCTGCGCCAAGGCCGGGATCACCACCCGCAAGTTCCAGTGTCTGGACTATATGGCTTCTCCCCTGCTCAAGGAATATGCCAACCAGCTCTACGAAAAGCGCAAAGCCAAAGGTCTGGAGCCCGACAAGGCCCTCAAGATGATGTCCAGCCGGATCTATTTCGGCGCCATGATGTGCAAGAACGGTCTGGCCGACGGGCTCGTGGCCGGCAGCATCGCCTCCACCGCCGACATGCTCCGGGCAGCCTTCCACTGCATCGGCACCGCTCCCGGCATCAAGAGCGCCAGTAGCACCTTCGTGATGGATCTGGCGACTCCCACTGAATCCGGCGACGACGTTCTGCTTTTCTCGGACTGCGGCGTCATCCCCCACCCCGATGCCGCCCAGCTGGTGGACATCGCCATGGCGACCAGCAAGACCTACCGGTCGCTCCTCGGCAAGACTCCCAAGGTGGCCTTCCTCTCGTTCTCCACCAAGGGCAGCGCCGAAAACGACATGCTCATCAAGATCCGTGAGGCGGCCGCCGAGTTCGCCCGCCGGGTCGCCGAAGAAAAACTGGACATCCTCTGCGACGGCGAACTGCAGGCCGACGCCGCCATCGTGCCTTCCGTGGGCAAGTCCAAGGCTCCCGGCAGCCCCGTGGCCGGACAGGCCAACGTGCTGATCTTCCCCGACCTCAACGCCGGAAACATCTGCTACAAGCTGGTCCAGCGTCTCGGCAAGGCTCAGGCCTACGGCCCCGTGCTCCAGGGCGTGGCCAAGCCCCTCAACGATCTTTCCCGCGGCTGCTCCGCCGACGACATCTACGGCGAGATCGTCATCACCGTCTGCCAGTCCCTCTGACAAGGTCCGGCATCGCGCAAAACGAGCAGCTCTCCCCTTTTTCCGAGGGGGGAGCTTTTTGATGAAAGGAAAAAACAATGTTCATCGACATCCACGGTCACGCCGTTCAGGAAAAGACCTGCCCCTTTCCCATGACGGGGAGACAGCTGATCTCCACCCCCGACGTCCTTATCGGGCGCTACGACCAAGTGGGAATCGAACGGGCGGTGATCCTGCCCCTGCTCACTCCGGAAAACACCCACATCATGCAGTCCAACGAGGAAGTCCTGCGCATGGTGGAAAATTTCCCCGGCCGCTTCATCCCATTCTGCAATCTGGATCCCCGGGCCTGCTACAACAGCAGTTTCGCTCCCCTGAGCAAGGTGCTGGCCTACTACCGGGACAAGGGCTGCCGGGGCGTGGGCGAAGTCACCGCCAATCTCCCCATACTCGACCCCCGTGTGCAGAATCTTTTCGCCGCCGCCGAGGAGAACGGACTGGTCCTGACCTTCCATCTGGCCCCCTTCGTGGGCGGCCTCTACGGACTGGCGGACGACGGCGGGCTTCCGGGACTGGAACTTTCCCTCAAACGCTTCCCGAAGCTGAAGTTCTTCGGACACTCCCAGACCTTCTGGGCGGAAATGGGACCCAACACCGCCATGCAGGACCGCATGGGCTATCCCAAAGGCAAGATCGACCCCGAAGGCCGCATCCCCAAACTCATGCGCGAACATGAAAACCTCTACGGCGACCTTTCCGCCGGTTCGGGCTGCAACGCCCTGACCCGAGATCCCGAATACGCCGTCAAATTCATGAACGAATTTCAGGACCGGCTCCTCTTCGGCACCGACATCTGCTGTCCGGATCACCTCGACACGCCGCTGGTGGACTTCCTTCTCGATATGCGCAAAAAAGGCGCCATCAGCGAGACCGTCTTCCAGAAGATCGCCCGCGAAAACGCCATCCGCATCCTCGGATTGTAAAAAGCGGGCAAGGGCGCCGGGGCGGAGGGGAAGCCCTTTTGAGGAAAGGTCCTTCCCCTCC
>JAFSYV010000249.1 GCA_017443585.1 Lentisphaeria bacterium
AAAGTCCGTCGCACTCGGCCACGACGATGCTGTTTCCGGCGGTGTGCCCCTTGGCGGGCAGCAAATAGACGCCGTCGGCGATCTTTTCGGAAGCGTCGAAGGTGTGATAGGGGCCGTCCTTGTACTGCACGCGGACGATGTTCGGACCGTCAAGCTTCAGCGCGTCCGCCTCTTCAGGGGAGAGATAGATCTTCGCGTTCGGGAAACTGCGCAGTTCTCCCGTGTGGTCCTCATGCTTGTGCGTCACGAGGATCTTCGTCACCTGCTCGGGACGGTAGCCCAATGCCTTGAGGGCGGTCATATAGTCGACGATGCGGCTCCCGATATAAATCTGCGTGTTTTCCTCGACCACCATCTCGGGATATTCCGCCGGCAGTCCCGTGTCCACGAGGATGACCTCGTCCCCCGTGTCGATCAGATAGTTCTGAAGGCACGAGCGGTAGCTCACCTTCGCATCGAATTTTTCCATTCCGTCTTCCCCGCCCATTGCGAACGGCTGCGTCATGAAACCTTTCTCGTTGAATTTGACTGCCTTGATCTTCATGCTGTCCCCCATTTTGTTTTCGGTTTGAAATTTTGGCCGTGAATTTATTTTTCTTGTTCCAATTTCATACTATAACGCCTCAACGAAGCAAATTCAAGTCGGAAACACGCTCTCGAAGCCCCTATCGGGTCGAAAAGGAAACACCGGGAACCGCCGGGCCCCGGCGCGGCCGTTTCCGGTCTCCTCGCTCTGCCGAAAAGGCAAATCCGGGGGGGAAAGCCTCTTTTTCTCCTCAAAGCCCTTGCAATCGAGCTCATGTTGGTGTATATTCAAGGCGAGAGTCCCGGATTGGCGGGATCTGTAACTTGACAAGGAGAGAAAAATGGAAGTCAAGATCCTCAAGAACAAAACCGAAATGAGCAAGGCCGCCGCCGCCTACGGCGCCTCGGTCCTCCGCAAGGTGCTGGCCGAAAAGGGCGCCGCCAACATGATCGCCGCCACCGCTCCCAGTCAGTTCGAAATGATGAGTTTTCTGGTCAAGGAACCGGGGATCGACTGGTCCAGGGTCACCCTTTTCCATCTTGACGAATACATCGGCCTGCCCAAGGGGCACGCAGCCGGGTTCCGCCTCAATCTCCGGAAAAACTTCATCGACAAGCTGCCTTGCAAACTGGCCGAAGTCTTCTTCGTCGACGGCGACACCGACGACCCCAGGGCCTTCTGCGCCGAAATGAAAAAAATCATGGCCGCCCATCCCATCGACATCGCCTTCATCGGCGTCGGCGAGAACGGGCACATCGCCTTCAACGATCCCCCGGCGGACTTCGACACCGACGAGGCCTTCCTCGTGGTCAAACTGGACGACGCCTGCCGCCGTCAGCAGCTGGGCGAAGGCTGGTTCCCCACCTTCGACGCCGTTCCCACCCATGCTTTCAGCATGAGCGTGCCCCAGATCTTCAAGAGCAAGGTCATCGTCAACGTGGTTCCCGACGAACGCAAGGCCAAGGCCGTCAAGGGTATGCTCGAAGGTCCGGTCACCAACACCTGCCCCTGCTCCATTCTGCAGAAGCACCCCTGCTGCGCCACCTTTCTCGACGAGGGCAGCGCCTCTCTGCTCAAAAAGTGATCTCCTCCGGCCCGGAGCCGGAAACAGGGGGTTGCCGCAAAACCGTTTTTGCGGCGGCCCCTTTTTGTATGCTGCAGATCCGGTCCCGCGAGTCGAAAAATCTTTACCTCGCAACTTGAAAAATCGGCCGGACCGTGATATATTATGTGCGGATGCACAAAAACAGGAAACGATCATGGCGAGACCGCAGAAAGAACGCAAAGTCTGTCCCGGGATCCGGGGATACCGATTCCGGGTGAGTGATGACAGCCAGCCGGTAAAGATCCCGGTGGACGAGCTGGAGGCTCTGCGTCTCTGCGATCTGGAGGAGCACTCGCAGGAAGTTGCGGCCGGAGAGATGGATATTTCCCGCGGAACGCTTCAGCGGCTGCTCTACTCCGCGCACAAGAAAATCGCCTTCGCGCTGCTGTACGGCAAAACCCTTCAAACCGAAGGGCGGCACGATCCGGAAAAGGTCTGCCGCGAGCGGGGCTGCCGCTTTTGTGCCGAAAT
>JAFSYV010000250.1 GCA_017443585.1 Lentisphaeria bacterium
CGACGAGGTCGACGACGTGCTCCTGAAGAACGCCTCCAGCGGCGAAGTCGCGACCTGGCTCCTCGACTCCACGGCAAAATACGTTTCCGTCGGCGGCATCGGGACTTTGAGTGCGGGCCAGAATCTCGCCGGAGTGGGCGACGTGGACGGGGACGGCGTGGACGACGTCCTCTTCACCGACTTCGACAGCAGCCTCAAAGCCTGGACCGTGAATAACGGTGCGCCAAAGGGCCTGATCGCCCTGGGATAAACGGCGGACGAAACCGCAGGGAGCCCCCTCGGGGCCCCCTGCTTTTTTGTCGGGGGCCGCGGGACGGTCCTTCACCCCGCCGATGTCCCGCCTTTTGCTTGAAAAATGCCCGAAGCGATGCTATATTAACGCGTATCATCATCAAGTGTCGGTCTCAACTTCGAATATGAGGGAAAGGAAAGCGCCATGACAACGGTTTCAGCCGGAGATGCCCGGCGCCCGGCGGGGCCTTTCCGCACCCTGCGCGCCGACTGGGAACTGCTGACCGTCCTCGTTGCGCGGAGCTGGAAAAGCCGCGGCAAAGGGGGACTCCTTTCCGCCCTGTGGCCCATCGTCACCCCCCTCTTTCTGCTGGGGGTCTACTACTGCGCTTTCGGGCTGATCCTCAACCTCAGACAGGGCATCGGCGGGGCCAACTACGCCCTGGCCCTCTTCAGCGGCATGGCCCTCTTCAACGTCTTCGCCGAAAGCCTCAACGCAGGCGCTTTCTCGATCATCTCGCAGCCCGGCTACGTGCGGAACGCCTCCTTCGACCTCGAGGTCCTGCCGCTCACCGCCGCCGGGTGCGCCTTCCTCACCGGGCTCTGCTGGCTCGCCGTGGTCCTCGCCGCCGCCGGATGCGCCGGGACACTGGGGATCCGGCTCCTCTGGCTGCCCGCGGTCCTCATTCCCTTCGGGCTCTTCTGCGCGGGCGTCGCCCTCTTTTCCGGCGCGGCCAGCGTCTATCTGCGGGATTTTCCCCAGTTCGCCGCGCTGCTCCAGCAGGGGCTCTTCTTCCTCGCCCCCATCGTCTATCCCGCAAGCGTCATCCCGGCACAATACCGCCCGTGGCTCTACGTCAACCCCCTGACCGGGTTCGTGGAGGCGTTCCGCGCCGCCGTCTTCGGGCTCCCCGTCGAAAACGTCGGGCTGCTCTGGATCGTCGGGATCGCCGCCGCGCTCGCCGGATGGGCCTTCTTCCGCAAAACACGAAAGGGGTTCATCGATGCCGTCTGAACCGGATATCCTGCTGCAGGCACGGGGCGTGGGGAAACGCTACGATCTGCGCACTTCGCCCCTTTCCAAACTGACGGGACTTTTCCGCAGCACTCCCCCCGCCCGGAGCTTCGAGGCCCTGTCGGGGATCGACCTGACGCTCCGCCGGGGGGAATGTCTGGGCATCATCGGCCGGAACGGCGCGGGCAAAAGCACCCTCCTTTCCCTGCTCTGCGGGATCCGCCGCCCCAGTTCCGGGACTCTGGAGCGCCGGGGACGGACCACCTTTCTGCTGGATCCCGGCTACGGCTTCGATCCGGAGTTCACGGGCAGGGAAAATATCGTCGTCGCCGCCATGATGCAGGGCATGAGCCGCGCCGAAGCCCGGGCCCGCACCCGGCAGATCATCGAATTCGCCGATATCGGGGAGTTCATGGATCAGCCCGTGAAGAAATACTCCAGCGGCATGTTCCTGCGCCTCGCTTTCGCCGTCACCGCCTGCACCGACGCGGAGATCCGTCTGGTGGACGAGGCGCTGGCCGTGGGCGACATCCGCTTCCAGCAGAAGTGTTTCCGCTTCCTCGAAGAACACCGGAAAAAAGGCGCGCTGGTGCTGGTCAGCCACGACCTCAACGCCGTGGCCACCCTCTGCAGTTCCGTCATGGTCCTGGACCGGGGCCGGGCGGTCTTCACCGGGCCCGCACGGGAAGCCATCGAGTTCTACACCCATCTGCTCTACGACACGCCGCAGGCCCCCGTGCCCACGCAGAAGCTCACGCCCGAATTCCAGCTCATCCCGGAATCGCGGAAAACGGGGAAACACGGAAGCTTTTCCGCCGCCGCCGTCTCGCCGGAGATCCTGCGGGCGGGGGACACCCTCGCCGTCAAGGCACGGGCGGAACTCAATACGCAGTGCCCCTTCCCCATCGTCGGATTCTTCTTCAACGACCGGGTCGGGAAACGGATCTTCGGCAACTGCATGCGCCCCGGAGAAACGCTCCCGGCGGGAAACGTGGAGTTTTCCTTCGACCTCACCTGGCCGGATGTGGCCCCCGGAGATTATACGCTGACTCTGGGCATCGGGTCCGGCCGGGACGTCATGGCTCAGGAGCTCTTCTGCTGGGCCACCGATTTCCGCACCGTGACCAGCGTAAAGGAACAAGACATCGTCCACGGGGTCTTCAATCTCCCCGCGGAACATTTCAGCTGCCGGAGAATATGATCGTGGATACCGGAAAGAAAGTCGCCGTCATCACCCGCACGAAAAACCGTGCGCTGCTCCTGAAACGGGCCCTCGAAAGCGTGAGCTCCCAGACCTTCAGGGACTTCCTCTGGGTCATCGTCAACGACGCGGGCGAACGTCCCCCCGTGGAGGAGATCGCCGCCGAAGCCCGCCGACGCGGCATCGAGACCCGGGTCCTCCACCGCGAAAAAAGCGTCGGCATGGAAGCGGCCAGCAACGCCGGGATCCGCTCCTGCGCTTCGGAGTACATCGTCATCCACGACGACGACGACAGCTGGGCCCCCGTCTTCCTGGAGCGGACGACCGCCTTTCTGGACAGCGAGCCCCTCTTCGCCGGAGTCATCACCCATACGACCCGGGTCAACGAGGTCATCGAGAACGGCGCCGTGCGGACCACCTCGCAGTACGGCTTCAACACCTGGCTGAAATCGGTCTATCTGATGGAAATGCTGATGGTCAACAGCTTCCCCCCCATCTCCTTCCTCTACAAGCGCTCCGTTTACGACACCCTCGGGGGATACGACGAGTCCCTGCCCGTGCTGGGGGACTGGGATTTCAACATCCGCTTCCTCAGGTGCGCGGACATAGGCGTCATCCAGGAACAGCTGGCCAACTACCACTTCCGGGAAAACATTTCCGACGCGGGCGACGTGTGCGGCAACACCGTCGTCGCCGGACTGGAAAAACACGCCCGGTACGACGCGATCCTGCGGAACCACTACTTCCGGACCGACCCCGCCGGACTGGGGACGCTGATCAATCTGGCCGTCATGAACAACTGGCAGAACACCAGGATCGACGCCATCTCCCCCCGCCGGCTCGACCGCGGCGTCAACGCGCTCTTCCTGTGGCTGAAGGACAAGAACTGGTTCAGCCGCTTCGTCCACAAACTGAGGGCCGCCGAATCGAAAAAATGAGCACACCCGAACTCACACCGCCGACCGCGGCACTTTTCCCTCTCGCCGCAGGCGCCCAGCGGGAGGAAAACATCTGCTCCATGGTCAATTTCGCCCCGGAATACCGCCGCCTCATGGACGTGCTCCGCATCACCCGGATCGTGGAGATCGGCAGCGAAGCCGGTGTGAACACGCAGGTCCTGCTGGGCTACGCCCGGAGCCGGGGGGCGAAGCTGGTCGCCGTGGACCCGGCGGATGTGCACTTTCCCTTCGACGCGGAAAAGGAGCCGGATTTCACCTTTTTCCGGGGGACTTCCGCGGAATTTCTGGCCGCCCCCCTCCCGGCCGAAGCGGTGTTTCTGGACGGAGACCACAATTATGAGACCGTGCTGGCGGATCTGGAAACGATCTTCCGCAGCCGGGCCGCGACCGGAATCAAGCTCCTGTTCCTCCACGATGTGAGCTGGCCCTGGGCCCGGCGGGACATCTATTACGACCCGGCGCGGATCTCCCGCCCCCATGCCTTCCATGCCGAAAATACCGCCTCGCCCTACGTGGCAGGCTCTCCCGGACTGCCCCCCGCCGGATACGTGACCGCCGACGCGGAAGGCGGCCCCGGAAACGGCGTTCTGACCGCGGTGGAGGAGTTCCTCGCCCGACACGACGGCTGGGAATTCCGGCGTCTGCCCGTGCTTTACGGCATCGGAATCCTCGTCTGCCGGGAAAACCTCGCCCCCGGAGAAGAGCCCGCGCTCCGCCCCCTCCTCGACGAACTGGATTCCCACCGGGAGCTGCTGAGCGTGCTGGAACTGAACCGGGTGGAAAATCTCTGCCGCATCGCCGGACTCAACGGCAAACTTCAGGAAGCCGCCGGAGTCTGGCGCAGGGATCAGGCCTATATCGGAGAACTCGACAAAAAGCTGAAAGATGCGGAAGAGGCCTGGCGCAAGGATCAGGCCTATATCGGAGAACTCGGCAAAAAGCTGAAAGATGCGGAAGAGGCCTGGCACAAGGATCAGGCCTATATCGGAGAGCTCGGCCGAAAACTGAAAGAGGTCGCGGAAGAACGGGACCGCAAGCTTCGGGAAGCCGCCGATATCTGGCGCAGGAATCAGGCCTATATCAAGGAACTCGGCGAAAAGCTGAAAGAAGTTTCCGATGAAAGGGATGCGCTCAAAGTCACAATCGCGGAACGGGACCGGCAGCTTCAGGATGCGGCGGAAGTCTGGCACAAGGATCAAATCTATATCCGAGAAGTCGAAGAAAAACTCAAAAATGTTTCCGCCGAAAGGGATACGCTCGGCAACAAGGCCATCGAGCTGGAGCGGAGCCTGCGGCAGCTTTCCCTCAGTCTGCCGACCGAATCCTGGCGCTGCCGGGACTCGTTGTTCCGCCGTCTGCTGCCGCGGGGACTGCGCAACCGCCGCCGACTGAACGCGGCCCGTCAGCTGCTCGACTCCGGCGCGATCGCCGTGCTTTCGCTGGACATTTTCGATACTTTGCTCCTGCGGGACCGCACTGCGGAGCTGGAGCGTTTCGCCGGGACCGCAAAATGCCAGGCTTCCCGATTCCCCCGGTTCTCCCCGCGGGAACTCTACGACGCACGGGCGCTGGCCCATCGGCTGGCCTACCAAAGCGTCCCTCCGGTGCAGGGCTGCCGGGAAGCTTCCGCGGAGCGGATCTTCACCATCATGGCCCGGATCCTCGGGCTGCCCGCCGATGCAATTCCTGCGCTGATGGAAGAGGAACTGAAGTACGAATCGGCCCATCTCCGCCCCGACCCCGTCATCCTCGATCTGGCGAAGACGGCCCGCGGCCGGGGGATCCCGGTCATCGCCGTAAGCGACATGTACTGGGGCGGCAGGGATCTTTCGTCTCTGCTGGAGCGTCTGCTGCCTGCGGGGCAGATGCCGCAAAAGGTCTACAGCAGCAGCGACTTCGGAGTCTCGAAAGCTTCCGGTATGCTTTTCGATCACGTTTTGCGCGAATTGGGGTGCGCGCCCGAAGCGCTTCTCCATCTCGGAGACGATTTCCAAGCCGATTTTCTGAGCCCCTTCGTCCGGCACGGGATCCGGAGCGTCTGGCTGCCCGGTTCATCCCTCCGCAACCGGTACCGCAAGTTCAAACAGAGCTGCCGGGAACGGGATCTGCATGAAAGGAACATTTTCCATGGCTTATGACAAGAGTTTCTATGAGGAACAATCCCTCGGGAGCCGCTGTTCCGCAAAACGGGTCGTTCCCTGGCTGCTGAAGCACTTCCCCGTAAAGAGCGCGGCCGACCTCGGCTGCGGGCTGGGGACCTGGCTGGCCGAATTCAAGGCCTGCGGCGTGGAAGAGATCTCCGGCTTCGACGGGGACTACGTCCCCCGGGAGTACCTCCAGATCCCCGAGGCGGACTTTCATCCGACCGACCTCTGTACCGGGCCCTTCCCAGCCCGGCGCTTCGATCTGGCCATGAGTCTGGAGGTGGCCGAGCATCTGCCCCCGGAAAAGGCGGAAGGTTTCGTGCGGACTCTGACCTCGCTGGCGGGCATCGTCCTCTTTTCCAGCGCCTTCCCCTACCAGGGCGGGACGGGGCACCTCAACGAGAACTTTCCGGAAGACTGGGCCCTGCTCTTCAGAAAGTTCGGGTACATCCCCCTCGATCTGCTCAGGGAGGAGTTCTGGAACGACGGCGCCATCTGTCCCTGGTACCGCCAGAACATGCTGCTTTTCATCGAGAAATCCCTGTACGACAGGGCCTTTTCCCACCTGCCCAGCGCCGACGGGAAGCCTTTGACCCGGGTCCAGCCGGAGCTTTATCTCTGGAGCTGCGTCCGGCCGCGGAACGCCGACCTCGTGCAGGAGCTCTTCGAAGTCGACAAGGCCTATTACTACCAACTGCTCGAGGCGTGGCGCGGCCACCGGGAAATGCCCCCTTCGCCCCGAAGGTACGGGCAGGAATTCAACATCGAATACAGCGAGATGGGCTTCTGGAAAAAGCTGCGTCTCAAGCTTGCCTATCTGCTGCACCGGAAGAGAATGAAATGAAGGATATTCTGAAAAGCCGGAAGGACGCCGGACTTCTTCTCGCCCCGGTGCTCTACGAATTCTGCTGCCGCCTGTGGTATGTCGCGGCGGCGTTTTCTCCGGAAAGCGAGGCGCTGCTCTTCATGGCCCGGGGCGGCCTGCGCCTGCAGTATCTTTTCGACCTCTTTCTGAAAGTCGACAAACTGGAAATGCCCGTCCGGCGCTTCCCCTTCTGGATCTCCCGCTTCGCCGCCGTCAAGATGACCTTCGGGGAAAATCCGGAACTGGCCGTCGCCAATCTGGTCCGGGAATTTGCCGCCGGGAATTGCCGGGAAATGGCCGCGGCCCTGCTCCCCGGCCCCCTTTACCCGAACAGGGCGGAGCTCGTCGCCACACTCCCCCCCGAGCTGGCCGAAGCGCCGGTCGACCGGGGAAACGTGTTCCGGCTCTTTAACGGGGATCTCCCCTTTTCCGAGGCGCTGCGCACCCACTTCCGGGAGCAGCACGATATCGGCAGGCGCTTCATCGAGAAGCAGTTCGGATCTTTCCGCACCCTGCATCTGGTGGACACCGGCTGGTACGGTTCGACCCTCGGCTCCCTGCAGGCGGGATTACCCGCTTGGCACTGGGACGGGCTGTTCTTCGGACGCTGGAATTACCGGGGGGAGGTCCCGGCCTATTTCGCCGACATCGCCGGGCTGATGATCGACGCCGTGGGTCTGGAGTGCCGGGAGGCCGTCGATGTTTTTCTGGAATACCATCACCTCATCGAGGCGGTGCTCGAACCGGACCTGCCCAGCGCGGAGTACTACCTGCCCGACGGCTCGTGCAACGCCATGCTCCCCGACTGGGAACAGCGGACCGCGGGCGGCCCGGCGGATGAGATGTGGAGCGGCGTCAAGGAGTACTTCATGCAGGGGCACTCCGTCGATCTGCGCGACTGCACGGCGGCGACCCGGAACGTGGTGAAGCGGTGGAAACATCTGCTGCGCTATCCCGCTCCGGCCGAGGCCCGTCTGCTGGAAGTGCCCCCGCGGAGCGCGGATTTCGGGAAGGATCGATCCACCGCGATCTTCGCCCTTCCGCAGGAGCCGGGACTTTACGCCCGCTGGCGGGGCATCAAACATTCCCTGTGGCCGCCGGGCTGCATCGCCGTTTCCGCGAAACACGCGGTCCGTCTGCAGCAGCTGTTCTGGCATCTGGCCAAAAAGGCGGAGCACTACCGCGGCGCGGTGTAGGGCCTCCGGCATAAGTTTTCGAAACGCAATGACAATACGAAGGAAACCTCTATGAAACAAGCAGACACCACGGGACTGAAATGTCTCCAGCTTCTCTTCGGCCGGTTTCGCCATACGGTCAACTTTCCCGCGCTGGTGACGCAGAAAGTCCTCGAGCAGTATCAGGCGGATCCCGTCGAGGAACTGCTGCGTCTCGCCGGGGATCAGCAGCTGCTCCCCGAACGGATCGCGTCGGCGGAAGTGTTCAAGTCCTACGCCGGGCCGGCCCTGCTCCGGCTGAAGGCGGGGAACTGGATCCTGGTCCTTAACGGGCAGCAGATCGCCGCAGGGGGAAGCGTCCAGATCGCCGACCCGTCGCTCGAGGTCCAGGGCAAGACCGTCCCGGTCGGCGAACTCCGGGAAAACTGGGAGGGCGAGGGGATCATTTTCCGCAATTTGACGCCGGTCGATTCCCGTCAGCAGACCCGGCTCGCCAGCTTCGTCCTCATCGCCCGCAACGACAACACCCCGGCGGACATCCGGGAGATCATGCACGAATACGCCGTGGGCAGCGAGGAGATCCGGGAAAACCTCTTCCGGGAGATCGCCGCTCACTACAATTACAAGGTCCGCCAAGTCAAGCTGTCGTGGAAAGAGCTGCAGGCAAGCAGTTCCGTCTTTCCCTGCATCGCCCTGAAAAAGAGCGGCAAATCGGCGGTTTTGTGCGGCTTCCGGGCCCTGCCCGACGGCGGGGTGCAGGCCGTCGTGGTGGATCCCGAGTCGGACCGGTTCAATTCCCCGAACCGCTTCATCTTCCTTTCCGAAGAGCAGTTCGGCGAAGAGTACGCGGGCAACTTCATCCTGCTCAAGAAGAGGTACAAACTCACCGACGAGGAACAACCCTTCAGTCTGCGCTGGTTCATCCCGGAGTTCCTCAAGCACAAGGGGATCTTCGGCGAGATCGCGCTGATGGTGGCGCTGCTGACCGTCTTTTCGCTGGTCATCCCCCTCTTCTTCCAGATCGTGGTGGACAAGGTCCTGGTCAATCATGCCGGAAACACCCTCAACGTTCTCGGCGTCGGAGTGCTGATCGTCATAGCTTTCAACGCGCTGGTGAATTATGTCCGCAGTTACCTTCTGCTCTTCGTGACCAACAAGATCGACATATCCACCGCGACCAGGACCTTTTCGCACCTGATGCGCCTGCCGCTGGATTTCTTCGAGCGCGTCCCCTCGGGGGTCCTGCTGAAGCACATGCAGCAGACCGAAAAGATCCGGGGCTTCCTGTCGGGGAACCTCTTCTTCACCATTCTGGACATCTGCTCCTTGTGCATCTTCATCCCCTTCCTTCTCTTCTACAGCGTGACGTTGACGCTGATCGTGCTGGTCTTCACCGGGCTGATGGCGCTGGTCATCGCGTCCTTGATCAAGACCTTCCAGAAGCGGCTCAATGAACTCTATCAGGCGGAAGGGAAACGGCAGAGCATGCTGGTGGAGTCCATCCACGGCATCAAGACGGTCAAGGCCCTGGCGCTGGAGCCGGTGGAACGCAAGGCCTGGGACGACTCCACGGCCTACGCCATCCAGTCCTATTTCCGGGTGGGCAAGATCTCCATGACGGCGCAGAGCATCAGCCAGATGCTGGAAATGATGATGTCGGTCTGCATCATCTGGGCGGGCGCCCATCTCTGCTTCGAACACATCATCACCATCGGCGCTTTGATCGCCTTCCAGATGCTGGCGAACCGGGTCACGGGTCCCCTGGTGAAGATGGTGGGGCTGATCCACGAGTACCAGCAGATCGCGTTGTCGGTGAAAATGCTCGGGGTGGTCATGAACACGCCCCCCGAACCCGCCGGGGGCGGCGTGCGCAATCCGCTCCGGGGGGCGATCGAATTCGACCGCGTCTCCTTCCGCTACCGCCCCGACCTGCCCTACGTCATCACGGATCTTTCGCTTCAGATCCGGGCCGGGGAAACCATCGGTCTGGTGGGCCGTTCCGGTTCCGGCAAGACGACCATCACCAAGCTGCTGCAGGGGCTCTACAACGTCCAGCAGGGGATCATCCGGATCGACGGCATCGACATCCGCGAACTGGACAAGGCCCACCTGCGCCGCAATCTGGGGGTGGTGCTTCAGGAAAACTACTTCTTCAGCGGCACGGTCCGCGAGAACATCGCCCTGGCCCGGCAGAACGCCTCCCTCGAAGAGATCATCTACGCCTCCCAGCTGGCCGGAGCCGACGAATTCGTCCAGAAGCTCCCGCGTGGCTACGACACCGTCCTCGAGGAGAACGGTTCCAACCTTTCCGGCGGCCAGCGCCAGCGTCTGGCCATCGCCCGGGCGCTGCTGACCAATCCCCCGATCCTGATCTTCGACGAGGCCACCAGTTCCCTCGACCCCGAAAGCGAAGAGGTGATCCGCCGCAACCTGAACGCCATCGCCCGCGGGCGGACGGTGATCATCGTTTCCCACCGGCTTTCCATCGTCAGCCGCGCCGACAAGATCGTGGTCATCGACGGCGGCAGGATCTCCGCGGCGGGATCCCACGCGGAACTGATGAAGCAGCCGGGGATCTACCGGGAATTCTGGAATCAGCAAATGAATGTGGAGGCTTAAGATGAAATCTTCCGACCGTGCCGAAGCCCGGCAGAAAACGCCCCGGCAGATCGTGGAATCCCAGCCCGACGCGCTGGAGATCAAGAATCAGCCCCTGCCCCTCTTCATCAAGTTCGGGGTCTGGTTCCCCTTCGTGGCGGTCTGTCTCGCCATCGTCTGGGCCTGCGTTGCCCGAACCGACGTGATCGTCCAGTGCGGGGGCAAACTGGTGACCAACCGTCCCACCATCGTCATGAAACCCCTGGAGCGCTCCGTGATCAAGCAGATCCATGTGCGGATCGGGGACACGGTGAAAACGAACCAGCTCCTCATCACCTTCGACCCGGAGATCAACAAGGCGGAAGCCGACCGGCTCCGGAACGAGATCACCGCCCTCGAAGCCCAGCTTTCCCGGCTCCAGGCGGAGTTTCAGGGGAAGCCCTACACGGGGAATCAGGAGCAGTTTTCCCGCTGGCAGCTGGCCATCTACCGTCAGCGGCAGGAGTTCTACCGGGAAAAACTCAACTACTACTCCGAAGCGCTGAAGCAGCTGGCCGCTTC
>JAFSYV010000251.1 GCA_017443585.1 Lentisphaeria bacterium
GTGCTCAACCAGATCTTCACCCACACCCAGTTCGAGACCGTCATGGGCTGCACCATGCTGGTGGTGGACCACAACCGCCCCGTGACCATGAACCTGGTCCAGGTGCTGGACGCCTTCATCGACCACCGGCTCGACGTGGTGCTCCGCCGCTCCATCTTCGAACTCAAGAAGGCCGAAGCCCGGGCCCACATCCTCGAAGGTCTCCTCAAAGCTCTGGACAACATCGACGAGGTTGTGGAGATCATCCGGAAGTCGGCCAACCGTCAGGCGGCGGCCGATGCCCTCATCGCCCGGTTCGAATTTTCCGTGCCTCAGGTCAATGCCATCCTCGACATGCGTCTGCACCAGCTCACCGGACTGACCGTCGAGGCCCTGCGCTCCGAGATGGAAGAGCTGATCAAGTACATCGCCTACCTGAAAGAGGTCATCGGCTCCCGCGAGAAACGGCTCAGCGTCATCCGCGAAGAACTGCTGGAGATCAAGGAAAAGTACGCCACGCCGCGCCTCACCGAGATCACCTCCGACGACAGCGACCTCAACATCGCCGACCTCATTCCCCGGCACAACTGCGTCATCACCGTTTCCGACACCGGATTCATCAAACGGATCCCGGCGGACACCTACGGCGTCCAGCACCGGGGCGGCAAGGGGATTATCGGCATGGAGACCCGCGAAGAGGACCATGTGGCCCATCTCTTCAACGCCCACAGCCACGATCTCATCTTCTTCTTCACCAACCGGGGCTTCATGTACTGGCTCAACGTCTACGAGATCCCCGAAGGCTCCCGCCAGGGCAAAGGCCGGGCCATCGTCAATCTGGTCAAGATGGAGCCCGGCGAGCGGATCTGCGCCATGCTCACCGTCACCCAGGAAGAGCTCCAGGATCCCGAAAAGTACATCGTCATGGCCTCCAAGCGGGGCTACATCAAGAAGACCGAACTGCAGCTCTTCAAGAATCTGCGCCGGATCGGGCTCCGGGCCCTCGTCATCGAAGAGGACGACGATCTCATCGGCGCCGCCGTTTCGCGCAACGGCGACGAGGTGCTGCTTTCGACCAAACTGGGCATGGCCTGCCGCTTCGACCAGACCGACGAGCAGATCCGGCCCATGGGCCGCACGGCCCGCGGCGTCACCGGCATGCGCTTCAAGATCGCCGGGGACGAAGTGGTCAGCCTGGAAATAATCCGGGAACACTCCTTCGACGAGCCCGAAGTCATGTCCGACGCCGAAGCCGACGATATGGACAGACTCAGCGATTCGCTGGAGGCCGAGGAGGATGTGAGCTCCTCCGGTCCCGAAGTGCTGGTGGTTACCGACGGCGGCATGGGCAAGCGCTCCTGCGTCAGCACCTACCGCAAGACCAACCGGGGCGCCCGCGGCGTGCTCAACATCCGGCTCCGGGAAAACGAGAGCGTCCTCGGCGTGGTCCAGGTCACGGATGAGGACGAACTGATGATGTCCACCGAGCGCGGTCAGCTTTCCCGCATCCCGGTCCACGAGATCCGGCGGGTGGGACGGGCCGCCAAGGGCGTCATCATCATGCGCCTCAACGCCGGCGACCGGATCACCGGCGTTTCCAAGGTCGCCGCCGCGCCGGTCCGGGAAGAGACGCCTGTCGCGGAGGCAGCTCCCGAAGCTCCCGCCGCGCCCGAACAGGGCTCGTCGCAGCCGGAAACCGAAACGCCTCAAGCTCCGGAACAGGAATGATGTTCGATCCCGCCTCTTTCCTCGAACGGTTGGACCGGTGTGCCGTCATGGGCATCGTCAACATCACGGGGGACTCCTTCAGCGAAGGTCCGGCCTCGGCGCCGGAATCGGCTGAAAGGAGGGCTTTTGCCCTGTTCGAGGCGGGGGCGGACATCCTCGATCTGGGGGCGGAATCCACCCGTCCCGGCAGCCGCGAAGTGCTCCCCGATGAAGAGTGCGCCCGGCTGCTCCCCGTACTGGACCGTCTCCGGGCCGCGTTGCCCGAAACCGTCATCAGCATCGACACCCGCCACGGGGAAACCGCCCGCCGGGCGCTGGAATCGGGGGCCGACATCATCAACGACGTGAGCATGGGCGCCGATCCGGCGCTCCTCGAGGCCGTCGGCCGGAAGGGCGCTTCGCTGGTGCTCTGCCACGCACGGGGGACCCCGGACACCATGCAGAACCCGCAATACACCTCCTACTCCGCCGGGGTGCGCCTCACCGTGACGGCGGAGCTGGAAGCGGCCCGCGAAAAGGCCGTTTCGGCCGGAGTCGCCCCGGAAAAGATCATTTTCGATCCGGGCATCGGCTTCGCCAAGACGGCGGAGCAGTGCCGGACTCTCATCGCCGAGGCGGCCCTTTTCGATCCCCGGTACATCTGGCTCTGGGGCATTTCGCGCAAGTCCTTCATCGGCGGCGATGTTTCCGCGCGCGGTCCCGAGACGCTGCGCCTGGAGTGCCAACTGGCCGCCGCCGGAGCCGCCGTCATCCGGACCCATGACGTCCGGGCGCTGAGGACAGCGCTGCAAAACAGGGAGCGCTGACCGTTCGAATGGATTTTCTCAAAGCAGCGCTTCAGGTGGCGATCCTTTTCATTGTCATCAATCAGGTCCTCTACTACCTGCGGAACACCAGGGGTTCCCTGGTGCTTGCGGGGGGGCTTATCGGCGTCGTGGCTCTGGCCATCGCGGCGAACAAACTCGATCTGCTGGTGATCAAGCACATCCTTTCCAACCTCTACGGCTCGGCCCTGCTGGCCCTCATCATCGTCTTTCAGCCTGAGCTGCGCCGGGCGCTGGCCCAGCTGGGCAGCCTCGTGGTGCGGGAAGGCAAGAGACGACGGGAGTTCATCGGAGAACTGGTGGCCGCCGTCCGGGACATGTCCCTGCGCAAATGCGGAGCGCTGATCGTCGTCGAACGCCGGATGAAGCTCCAGACCCTCATAGACGACTCGATCCCCCTCGACATCAAGGTCAACTCCCTGATCCTGGAATCCATTTTCTACCCCAACTCCCCCCTGCACGACGGGGCGGTCATCATCCGGGACGACCGGATCCTGGCGGCGCGGGTGATCCTGCCCCTGACCCGGGCGGAGCACATTTCCCGCAGTCTCGGCACCCGGCACCGGGCGGCCCTGGGCATTTCCGAGGAGTCCGACGCGGTGAGCGTGACCGTTTCCGAGGAAACCGGGGCCATCAGCGTCGCCTGCCGGGGAGACTTCCACCGGGATCTCACCATTCCCGTGCTGGAGCGGCTCCTCGAGCAACTCATCGTCCAGCGCGACGACTCCGAGGTCGCGGAAACCATGCTGATGGCGGAAGAAATGGACAGTTCGAACCAGCTGCTTGCAGCGGAAAACGCCGAAAAGGAAGCCGAAAATGCCCAATAGGATCTGGCTCTTCCTGAAACAGGACCCTCTGCGGCCCCTGGTGGCCCTTGCCTTTGCCGTTGTCGTCTATCTGCACCTGAGCTCCGAGGCCGCCCCCTACGACCGCGACTTTCCGGGAATCAAGATCCCCGTGCAGCTGAGCTTGGAATCCGGACTCCGGCCGCCGCAGGAACCACCCCAGGTGGAGATCAACGTCAAGGCCCAAACCGGATTCGAAGTCGATGTCGACAAACTGCCGTCGAAGATCCATGCCTACGTGCCGTCCAAACGGCTGAGAAGCTTGGGTGACGGAACCTACCAGGTCCAGGTGTTTCCGAACGACGTGAAGTTCCCCGATTCCCGCTTCAAGCTGGACAAGATCGTTTTTCCCGCCGACGGGCTGTTGACGTTCACGCTGCTCCGGCAGGATGAGCGCAACGTCGCCGTCCAGCCGATTTTCGACGCCCTTCCCCCGCCCGGAGTGGAGCGGCGGTGGGAGGCGATCCCCGATCAGGTCCGGATCACCGGTCCGGAAAACGTCGTGTCCAAGCTCCAGAAGATCAGCTCCGCCCGCATCCCGTTTACCGACCCGCCGGATTTCTTCGAGTACGACACCGACTTGGACCTCCCCCCCGGAGTGACGGCGACGCCCCGCAAGATCCGGTTCCGGGTCACGCTGGTCCGGAAGACCAGCCGCAGACCCATGCAGCTTCCGGCGGCGGTGCTCGTTTCGCCGGGGAGCGCGCTTTCCTCCGTCATCATCTCCGGCCCCGAAAGCGGCGTCGAGGTCGTTTTGCGGGGTCCCGCGGCCGAGCTGGCCAAGCTGACCCCGGAACAGGTGCGGCTCTTCGTGGACGCGACCGAGATCGCCGCCCCCGGCCGCCGCCAGTTGCCCGTGCGCTGTCATGTGCGAGTTCCGGGGATCACCCCGGTTTCCATGGTTCCCGCAGAATTGGAAGTTCAGTTTACCAAAAACACTTCTGAAATAAACAAATCAAGAAAGGAAAAGTGACCATGATCATCAAGAAACTCAACTCCATATTCCACCGTCACAGCCGCTGGCTGTTCGGGCTGTTCACCATCATCATCATCGTGTCGTTCATCGGCTTCATGGTGCCGGGCTCCTTCTTCGGGTTCGGCCCGGAGACGGGAAGCTCCGCCCGCGTGGGCACCGCCTTCGGCAGGAAGGTCACCTATGACGACCTCCGCGAAGTCCACCGCAATCTGGAAGTGTGCAGCCAGATCGGCTTCCCCGTGGGCGACGCCCGCATCGAGCAGCAGTTCTTCTTCTACTGCCTGCTGCTGAAGGCCGAAGAAATGGGCATCGCCGCCAGCGACAAGGAAGTGGCGGAAAGTCTGAAGAATCATCCCATGCTCCAGACCGACGGCAAGTTCGACAAGAAGAAATACGACAATCTGGTCGGCAACCTGGGCCGCTTCGGCATCTCCAAGCAGGACATCCAGGAGGCGGTCCGCATGGTGCTGGTGATTACCAAACTTCAGAACCAGCTGGGGGCCACGATCATCGCCACGCCCGGCGAGGCGAAGGAACTCTACCGCCAGTTCAACACCTCCTACGAAGTCAAGGTCGCCGAGATCCAGACGCCCGCCGCCCCCACGCTCGTCAAGCCCGAAGCCAAAAAGCTCAGCGAACTTCCCGCCGCCGAACAGAAGGCCGTGTCGGAGTTCTTCCGGAACAACGGCAAAAACTACACCATCCCCGGCTGGATGGACGTGCTGGCGGTGGAATTCAAGCACAAACTCTTCGCCGCTCAGGCCGCCAAAAAGGCCACGGCAGCCGAACTGCAGAAGTTCTACGCCGCCAATCCCACTCTCTTCCACGACAAGAACGGGAAACTTCAGCCCTTCGCCGCCGTCAAGGATAAGGTCCGTTCCGAACTGATCCGCATCGAGAGCGCCGATCTGGCCCAGCGGGCCGCCGAGGATTTCTCGGTCGAAGCCGCCGATGCCGCCGCCGCGGTGGACAAGCAGGCCGACAAGATCAAATCCTTCCGCGATGCCGCCGCCAAGCGGAAACTCACCGTGGCGGAGGTTTCCAAGGTCCCCTTCACGGCCTCCTCGGTCGGCACCATCGTTTCCCGTGAACTCGTCCAGGCCCTCGACCAGTGCGCGGGCAATCCCGTGACCAAGGTGGTCAATGCCCCCGACAGCGCCTGCGTGGCCTTTCTGCGCAACCGCACGGAGACCCGGCCCGCCAAGCTCGACGAAGTGCTCGGAGCCGTGCGCGCCGACAAGGTGAAAAATGACCTCTATCTCAAGGCCAAAAAATCCGCCGAAGAAACCTACGTCGCCCTGCGGAAAC
>JAFSYV010000252.1 GCA_017443585.1 Lentisphaeria bacterium
CAACCTCGCTATCCTGCATAACGACCAAAATCGGTGCGAGGAGGCGGGACGGGAATACGGTGAAGCCTTGGCGATTCGGCGTAAACTGGCCGAAAAAGTCCCGGAAAAATACCTTCCAGATGTGGCGATAACCTTGAACAACCTCGGACTTCTGCATGAGAACCAAAATCGTAATGACGAAGCGGAACGGGAATTTCGGGAAGCCTTGGGTATCTTCCGTGAACTGGCCGAAAAAGTTCCCGAGAAATACTTGCTCTATGCGGCCTTGGCTTCTAACAATCTTGCGAATTTGCATCATGACCAAAGTCGTTATGAGGAAGCTGAGCGGGAGTATGGCGAAGCACTGACGATCCGGCGTGAACTGGCCGAAAAAGTCCCGGAAAAATACCTTCCAGATGTGGCAATGACCTTGTACAACCTCGCCAATCTACACGGTGATCGAAATCGTTACGATGAGGCTGAGCGGGAGTATGGCGAAGCCTTGGGGATTTTTCGTGATCTGGCCCGGAAAGTTCCCGAGAAATATCTTCCCGGTGTGGCAAACATCTTGAACAACCTCGCTATCCTGCATAACGATCAAAATCGGTGCGAGGAGGCGGGACGGGAATACGGTGAAGCCTTGGCGATTCGGCGTGAACTGGCCGAAAAAATCCCCGAGAAATACTTGCCTGATGTCGCAATAACCTTGTACAATCTCGCTCTTCTTCATGCCCCGCAGGGGCAGGGGATTTTGAACTTCCTTTCGTTCGTTTTTTCACCCCGGGCCCGCCGGCAGGCGGTGCGGGCCGAAGCGGAATTGGCCGAGGCCGTGGAGATCGCCCGGAAGTTCCCCGACAATCCCGTGTGCAGAAAGATCCTCGAAAAAAGCGACTCGAAAAAATAAGTAAATCAAGGAGAAAAATATGACCAACCCGACCTTGCTCACCCTCGAGACCCGGCGGAGCTGCCGGAACTTCAAGCCCGACATGCCTTCCGAAGAAGAGATCGCAGCCGTCCTGCGGGCCGGGACCTTCGCCCCCACCGGCATGGGGAAACAATCTCCCCTCATCATCGCCGTCACCAACCGGGAACTCCGGGACCGCATCGCCGAAGAAAACCGGAAGATCGGCAACTGGCAGGCGGGATTCGATCCCTTCTACGGCGCGCCCGTGATCCTCATCGTCCTCGCCGACCGGAGCACAAATCCGAGGACTTACCTCTATGACGGCTCCTGCGTCATGGCCAATCTCCTCAACGCCGCCGCCGCCGTCGGGCTGGGCAGCTGCTGGATCCACCGGGCGAAAGAGGAGTTCGACGCCCCCTTCGGCAAAGAGCTGCTTGCGGAGCTGGGCATCGCCGGCGATCTCGAAGGCATCGGCCACGTGGCGCTGGGCTACGCCGCACAGCCCCCCGCCCCCGCCGCCGAACGCAAAAAGGATTACATCCGCTTCGTCCGCTGAGGAGACCCGGCGCGGCAGCCGGAAACGGAAAAGAAAAAGGGGCCCCCTCGTCGAGAAGGGGCCCTTTTTTTCCGCGGCAGGGATCAGAATCCGGTACACTCCGGATCGTTCACATCCAAATTGCCGCTCCAAAGGTATTTTTGCGTTTCCGCCGTCACGACCTTATGCAGCAGGAGCAGCGAAATGACGTTGGGGATCACCATGAGCCCGTTGGCGAAGCTGGCGAAATCCCACACGAGCGAGAGGGATCCCATGGCTCCCAGAAAGGAAAAGAGGATGTAGACTCCCTTGTAAACGGCGACGGCCGACTTCTTTTTGATGAGAAAACGCACGCACTGTTCTCCGTAGTAGAACCACCCGAGGAGCGTGGTGGAGGCGAAAGCGAAGATGGCGAAAGTCAGAATGTACTTGCCGCAATAGGGGATCTGGGCAAAACAGGTCTGGGTTATGATGCTCTTGTCCTCCAGACTCACCAGTTCGGGATGGGCCAGCGCCGAGGAAACGATGACGATCCCGGTCAGCGTGCAGATGATGATGGTGCAGAAGGTCCCCGTGTAGGAAACCAGCCCCTGCCGCACGGCGTTCCG
>JAFSYV010000253.1 GCA_017443585.1 Lentisphaeria bacterium
CGCCAGCACCGAAGCGCAGAGGGCGGTCATGAGCCCCACGTTCATCACGGCCACTCCGGCGGCGGCCAGCGTGAGCAGAAGAAAGATGACGCCTCCTGACGTGGGACGGGCTATGAACATCGGCGGAAAACTCCTTTCCTCCCGCGGGCGGGGCTCCCTTCTATCGTCCTTCGTTGGGCAGCTTGATCCCGGAGACGATGTCGTCCAGCACGTTGGCCACGCTCTTCCACTGGGCTTTCCAGCGGAGTTTCAGAGTGAGCCGGTGGGCCAGCACCACCTGATAGAGGCGGCGCACGTCTTCGGGGGTGACGTAGTCCCGTTCCTCGCAGGCCGCCAGGCTCTGGCAGGCCCGCATGAGGGCCAGGGTCGCCCGCGGACTGCATCCGTTGACCAGCGCCTGATGCTCGCGGGTCGCTCCCGCGATGGCGATGATATAGGACTTGATGGCGTCGGAGACCTCGATCTTCCGCACCAGCGACTGGGCGCAGACCACGTCGTTGCTCCCGACCACGCCCGAAATGGTGTTGAGCAGATTGCCGTTCTTGGAGCCGGAAAGGATCTCCAGTTCCGCATCGGCATCGGGGTAGCCGATGGAAAGGCGCATCATGAAGCGGTCCAGCTGGGGTTCCGGCAGGGGATAGGTCCCGTGATAGTCCTCGGGGTTCTGGGTGGCGATGACGAAGAAGGGCCGGGGCAGGATCCGCCGGACCCCGTCGATGGTCACCGCGCCTTCCGCCATGCACTCCAGCAGACTGGACTGGGTCCGGGGGGTGGTGCGGTTGATCTCGTCGGCCAGGATCACGTTGCCGAAGATGGGGCCGGGCATGAAGCGGAATTTCCCGGAGCCCGAGTCGTAGATGTTCATACCGGTGACGTCCGACGGCATCATGTCGGGCGTGAACTGGATCCGGCGGTAGCACGAAAAGATGGAGCGGGCCAGCGCCTGGGCCAGCATGCTCTTGCCCACGCCGGGGGCGTCCTCCAACAGCAGATGTCCTTCGGCCAGCAGGCAGACCAGCAGATTGCGGATGACCTCGGGCTTGCCCTTGAAGACCTGGGCGATGTTCCGTTCCAGTTTGCCCGCCAGCTCGCGGAAGGAACCCGCGTCGAACCGGGCGGCCCTGGCGATGGTGTTCCCGCCGGAAACGGGCAGATGGTAGACGAGGATCATTTTCCCCAGCTGGATCACGTCGTCGTGGCGCAGGACCCGGGAGTTTTCCAATATGGCGCCGTTGACGAAACAGCCGTCCGGGGCGCCGCAGTCGCTGATGAGGTAATCGCCGCCTCCGGCCAGAAGTTCCGCATGCCGGGGGGCCAGAGTCCCGGTGTCGTCCACGATGTCGCATGCGGGATCGGAACCGATGGTGATCCTGGCGGAGTTCAGTTCGAAAATCTCCAGCTGTTCCGTGGAACGCTGGACCGTCAGAGTGGGAAAACTGCCTGATGCCACGGTTGTCTGCTCCTTGACTGTTTGGGCCGCCCCTCAAAGACCGGAAGATCCTCCCCGGATCACAGCAGGGCGGTCATGTCGTTCATCTGCTTTTCGATGGACTCCACGAGTTTGAACTGGGTGCGGCAGCGGTCCAGATTCTGCCCGGTGCGGCGGGTCTTGAAGTAGACGTCGCCTTCCAGATAGTCGGTCAGGAACCGGATGCCGATCTCCAGCGTGATGAGTTTCCCCGCGAAGGGGAGATTTTCGAACTCGGCGGGGGTGAGAAAATCCCCGGTCATGTCCACGTAGCCCCGGTGGAGCGCTTCGTAGACCTCGAAGCGCATGCCCACCTTGCTCAAGTCGGTCTCATCCTCCTCGGCGGGGTTGGTGGCGCTGCGGACGATGTCGCCGAAGTCGTAGAGCGACAGCCCCGGCATGACCGTATCCAGGTCGATCATGCAGAGCCCTTCGCCCGAAAGGTCGTCGATGAGGATGTTGTTGGCCTTGGTGTCGTTGTGGGTGATCCGCTCCGGGATGCTGCCCTCCGCGAGGAGATCGATCAGCTTGGAGCATTCCTCCCTGCGCTTCATGACGAAGTCGATCTCGGGGCCCACCGCCTTGACCCGGCCCGCCCGGTCCTCGCGGATGGCCTTTTCCAGCGCCTGGAGCCGTCTGGGCGTGTTGTGGAAGTCGGGGATCGTCTCGTTGAGCCGGGGCTCCGGCAGGTCGATGAGATTCAGCTGGAACTCCCCGATGGTCTGGGCGATGCGGAAAGCCTGTTCCGGAGTTTCCACCACGTCGTAGGAGCGGGCGTTGGCAATGAAGACGTACGCCCGCCAGCACTCGCCGTTCTTGTCGTAGATGAAGCTCTTGCCTTCGGGGGTCCGGAGCAGCCGGATGGTGCGGCGGCGGGTCTCCAGGTGGCGGGCGTGAATCTTGCCCAGCAGGTGTTTCGTCACCCGGTCCAGATTTTCCATGACCGCCTCGGGATTGCGGAACGCCCCCTGGTTGATCCGCTGAAGGATGTAGAAGAGCCGCACCCCGCCCTGATCGAGGGTCAGCTGATAGGTGTCGTTCACGTTGCCGGTGCCGAAGGGCACCCCGACAAGGAAATCCCCGTAGACGACGAACTTGTAGATGATCTCCTTGATTTCCGCCTGAGTGAGAGCCATTTGCCGTACCGTTCCCGAGGGATGGAAGTTCAGAAGAGCTTGGCGGGATAGGCGCCGGACTTCACCAGTTTCGCCAGCGCGGCCTGGACCGCGGGCCGGTCTTCACGGTAGGTGACGCCGAACCAGCTGTCCTCGCTGTGGAGCATGGCGATCTCCGCCTTGCCGGCGGAAATGAGGTTGTCCACGATGCCGGGCAGGTAGAATTCGCTCTTCATTTCCTTGCCGCGGGCGGCGAGGAACTGGAGCAGAAGGTTTTCGATCTCGCCCACCATTTCGGGCATGAAGCCCCAGGAGTTCATGGAAACGTACTCGTTCCCCGTGAGTTCCACGTCGGTGCCGTCCTCCTGAGTGCTCCAGACCTTGCCGTCCCGGCGGAAGATCTTGGTGTTTTCCACCACCTTGGTGAGCAGCCCGTTGGCGGAGGAGCAGATGCCCCGCGAAACGGAGCCGTTCTCGCTCAGCGTGTTGGAAAGGACGAAACTTGCGATGCAGCCCCGGATCTTGCCGGGAGCGGGGGGATTGGTCAGGTAGGCCGCCAGCTTCCGGTAGCTGTCCGCGCCGTAGAAGTCGTCGGCGTTGATGACGGCGAAGGGGCCGGTGAGGAGTTTCCGCGCGGCGTAGACGGCGTGACCCGTGCCCCAGGGTTTTTCCCGGCCCTCGGGGACGGTGTAGCCCCCCGGCAGGTCGTTCTTGTCCTGGAAAGCGTATTCCAGCTTGACCTTCCCCGCGTAACGGGAACCGATCACCCGCTTGAAGTCCTCTTCGAAGTCTCTGCGGATGATGAAGACCACCCGGTTGAACCCGGCCCGCAGGGCGTCGAAAACGGAGTAATCCATCACCGTTTCCCCGCCGGGGCCCAGTTGATCCAGCTGTTTGAGTCCGCCGTAGCGGCTGCCCATGCCCGCCGCCAGAACCAGAAGCGTAAGTTCCATTTTTCCCAAGCTCCGTAAAAAAGTTTCGACGCCCCCCGGTTTTTCCGTTCCGGAGTTGCGTCCGTGAATTGCCGTGCGGATAATATAAAGCCAAAAAGGGAATAAATCAAGGCTCTTTTCGTTTTTTTGCGCCGACTCCGGTTGAAAAGCCGCCCGGACCGTGCTATATTATGGACATTATGGAAACGCAAGAACAAAACAACATCTCCGTGGTCCCCAGGACCGAGATCCTCTGCCCCGGCTGCGGCGAGAAGCTCCAGCCCGTGGATCTGGAGAGCTGTCCCCGCTGTCCCTATTGCGACTACGAATTCACTTCGGACGCCGCACTGGAGGATTTCGTGCTGTCGCCCGTCATCAGACGCTGGCTGCGCAATCTCCAGCAGAACTTCCCCAACTGCTGAACTTCCGAGGAGCATTTCGTGACCGTCCCGCTGCATCTCATTCTGGCCGCCGCCGGCAGCTCCCGCCGTTTCGGCGGCGGAGACAAACTGCTGGCCGACCTGAACGGCGCACCGGTTTTCGTCCATGCCCTGCGCCGGCTTCTGCCCGCGGTGACGGGCAAATGCGTCATCGCGGTCCCGCCGGGCCGGCTTCGGGAATTTCAGGAGGCGGCTTTCCCCTTCACACGGGATCTGGAACTCTTCTGGTGCGAGGGCGGCAACTGCCGCAGCGAATCGGTCCGGAAGGGCATCGCCGCCCTGGGCGAAGCGCGGGGCATCGTCGCCGTCCACGACGCCGCGCGGCCTCTGGCCGACGCCGCGCTGCTCCGGCGGCTCCACGACGCCGCCCTGGAACACGGGGCCTCATTGCCCGGCAAGGCCGTGAGCGACACGCTGTGGCGCGGCGATGCCGAAGGTCTGCTCGACGCACGGGTGGAAAGAGAGGGGCTTTTCGCCGTCGAGACGCCCCAGCTTTTCGATATCGGGCTCTGGCATCAGGCGGCGGAAAAACTCCCCGGAAAGGAGTTCACCGACGACGCGGGACTGCTCCGGGCGGCGGGGTTCCCGGTGGCGCTGGTGCTCAACCCCGAACCCAACTTCAAGCTGACCATCCGTTCCGACCTGGAAGTGCTCCGGGCCCTCATCTGAAACGAAGAGCGCCGTTCCCCAAAAACACGGCCCGGCGGCGTCATTTGCGGCGATACGGACCGTACCCGCGTCCCGGCTTTTTTGACGTCTTCCCCGCCGCCCCTCCCCCGAGGCCCGGCGACGCGGCTTATTTCCGCCCCAGTTCCTTGAGGAGTTTCCGGGCGTGTTCGGCGGCGGCTTTGGAGTTGCCCAGCATCCGGGCGATCTCCTCTTCCGGGTCGGCGAGGAGCCGGACGTGACTGCCCGCCACGCCGCCTTCGGTGGTCTTTTCCACCTTGAAGTGGTGGTCCGCACGGGCCGCCACCTGAGCCAGGTGCGAAATGGAAATGATCTGACGCTTTTCCCCCAGATGGCGGAGCTCCTCGCCCACGGCGTTGGCGGTCTCGCCGCCGATGTTCATGTCGATCTCGTCGAAGATCACCGTGGGCACGTCGTCGGCATCGGCCAGAACGGTCTTCAGCCCCAGCATGAGCCGGGAAAGCTCCCCGGAGCTGGCGATCTGCCGCAGGGGCTGGACTTCGACGCCCGCGTTGGCCGAAAAGAGGAGTTCCAGTTTGTCCGCGCCCGTGGAGCCGGGAGGGATCTCCTCGAAGGCCGCCTCGAAGCGGCACTTGCCGAAGCCCAGTTTCCTGAGTTTCGCCGTCACCTCTTTCAAGAGGCCGGTGACGGACTCCCGGCGGCGGCGGGAAAGTTCCCGGCAGCAGTCGGCGAGCCGCCTTTCCAGCAGCACGATCCGCTTGTCGAAGGCGACCAGCTCCTCCGCGGCGGCATCGAAGCGGCGCAGTTCCTCCTGCGCCTGATCCCGGTGGGCGAAAAGCTCTTCGAGGGAGGGGCCGTAGCGGCGCTTCAGGGTGAAGATCGCCCCCATGCGGGTCTCGATGGCGGCCAGCTCCTCGGGGTCCAGTTCCACCTTGCCCGCGAGAGCGCTCAAGTTCCGGGACAGCTGCTCAACATCCTCCTGGATCACGGCGCATCCGGAAACAAGTTCCCCGCAGTCGGCCCCGAGCCTTTGCAGTTCCTCGAGCTTGCGGCAGGCGCCCCCCAGCAGATCGGCCACGGAGTTTTCGGATTCCGAAAGCAGCTGGATCAAGCCCTGGGCCCCGCCGATGATTTCCCGCGCGTTGGAGCCCATGCGGAACCTTTCGGCGAGGGTGTCGTCCTCGCGTTCCTCCGGAGAAACGGCCGCGATCTCGTCCAGCATGAGTTTCAGCCGGTCGGCTTCGGCGGCGGAAGGAAGGGAGTGTGTAAACGCCTCCTTGCGGCGCTTCTCTTCGGCGAGTTCCCCGCAGAGCTGCGCGCACTTTTCCCGGAGTTCCACCGTTCCCGCCCAGCGGTCCAGCAGTTCCAGCTGGCGGGCGGGATGCTGGAGCGACAGCTGCTCGTTGACCTTTTGCCGGTCGATGAGCAGCCCGCCCAGATCCGCGCAGAGTTTCGAGGTTACGGGGACGTCGTTGATGAACTGCCGGGAACCGGAAGGGGTGAGGACCCGGCGCAGCGCCAGTTCCCCCGTTTCGGCGTCGAAGGCGATCCCGGCGGGCTCCAGGAGCCGGGCGACGGCCTGCCGCAGGGGGGCCGGCACGGTGAACAGGCCGCTCACCTGACAGCGGGCCGCTCCGGCCCGGATCAGATTGGTCCCCGCACGGGCCCCGGTGAGAAACCCCAGCGTGCCCAGCAGGATGGATTTCCCCGCCCCGGATTCCCCGGTGATGCAGTTGAAGCCCGATTTGAACTCCACTTCCGCGTGTTCGATGAGAGCGTAATTGTCGATCTGCAGAAAGTCCAGCACTTCTCACCTCATGTTGAGTTTGTAGACGCCGCAGGGGAAGGCGGAACAGAGGACCTCCCCCAGTTCCGAAGCAAGTTTTTCACCGTGTTCCCGGTCGGCCCCGGCGCAGCCGCCGATGAAGCCCGACATGTCGGGCACGGCGAGGATTACGGGCAAAGCGCGGCCCGCGCGCTCCTCCACGGCCTTCTGGACTCCCGCGAGGGCGGCGCTCACGCGATACAGCAGGGGCTCCAGCTCCAGCTCGGTCACGGGGGGCGTCAGCTGCCGGCGCCGGACGAACTGTTCCAGACGGAAAAAGAGGTGGACGCAGGGGAAGAGCGTGGTCACGCCGTCCACCCGGAGCACCCCCTCATCGGCGAGGACTCTTGCTTCGGGGGGCAGGAGTGCGGCGATCTCCTCGCGTGAAAGGGTGATCTCGGGGGTCCGGGCCACGTCGCACCGGGTGCTTTCCAGCGTCAGCTCGTGTTCGTAGTACCGGGCCAGTTCCAGAAAGAGGTGGGCGGGGGCCTTTTCGATCCCGAGCTTCGCCGCGGCCTCCGTCAGGGCGGTCATCACCTGTTCGAAAATTTCCCGCGAACAGCCGAGATGGCCTCTGAGCATCGCCGACAAGGTCTCCCTTTCGGGGGTGACGTAAAGCTCGTTTTCGGTGCCGCACCCGGACCGGTAGAGCCGGGCCGTTTCGGGGAACCCCGCCTCTTCGAGGAGCCGGATCACCGCCCGTTCCAGCTCGCCCCGGCCGAAGATCAGCTCTTCGCGGGGGGCCTTGCGGAGCGTGTACTCCACGGCGAGGACGATGTCCTGAGGCAGGTCCACCGACTCCCGCAGGCCCGAAGCGAGAAAACAGCTGATGAG
>JAFSYV010000254.1 GCA_017443585.1 Lentisphaeria bacterium
ACCGCGACATCAAGCCGGAAAACATCCTGTGGGTGGACGGTCTGGCTATGCCGGGCGACATCGGGTTGATCACCGGCGGCGGAGAAACGACCCTTGCCGGGACTCCCGGCTTCATGCCGCCGGAGGTCCTTGCCGGACTCCGGGAATATGAGGCGAAAGATGATTTTTATGCCTTGGGCAAGGTCCTTTACTGCGCGCTGACCGGATTGCCGGTTTCCCAATATCCCTCGTTTCCGGAAAGTTCGACGCTGACCGGCGCCGGGGAGATCATCAAACTGTACAGCCGGCTTTGTGCCGGAGAAACGATCATGCGGCAGGGGCGGCAGCGGTCCGCCCGGAGGATCATTTTCCCGGTGGGGATATCCTGCCTTCTGGCCGTCGTGTTCCTCGCGGGCAGATACTGGAAAAGCCCGGCCCGACCGACCCCGGAAACGGAGTCCGGGCCGCCGATCGTCTCCGCGGCAAAACCCGTTGATGTGCCGGTTCAGGAAACTGCGCCGAAAACGGAGTCCGGGCCGCCGATCGCCTCTGCGGACGAACCCCTCTATGTGCCGTCTCAGGAGATGCTGGAACTCCTGCCGGAGCTGCGGAAACATTATCAAGCACTGGAGACACAGCTGCTCGCGGCACGCTCCGCCGCGGCATCCAATGTTTCGACCGAGGAGCTTGCCGAAGCGGAAAAATATCTGGTTCAGCATCCGGAAAACCTGCTGGCCGGGTATCCGCAATCATTCGTGCTTGACCGGAAGAGCAGACAGGCTGAAAAGGATTTCGATGCGCGTCATCAATCCGACCCCGTCTGGCGTTATTTCCGCAACCAGCAGGAGATTCCGGTCTGCATTGCCAATACCAAAGAGCATGTGGTACCTCGCCGGTATTCCATCGAGGAAGCCCGAAAGAAATTGCTCGACCTCTATCGTCAGCAGCGGGCTTTGGAAGCCGAGATCCTGAAAAAATACCAAAAATAAATTTTTCCCGAGTAAAAAATCCCTCCGGCGTGCGTTCAAAAGGCTGGAAACATCGTCATCGGTGTTCCGGGCTGATTGAAAAGGCGGCGTCAATCGCCGGGAAAAATCCATTCCGGGAATGGAAATGACTTGACAAACAGAGTATTTTGTGCTATATTCAGAACAGTTTCTTGATCCAAGTCCGACGACAGGAGGATAAACAAATCTGAAAAACAGCTGATAAAATTTGTTTGAAGAGCGAGAGTGTCTTCGAGCAGGATTCGATCATAGTGAAAACGCCAAATTTCAACGATCAGGTAATCCGGCCACTCGAGGATGCGCCGTTTTGTATATACGGCGCATTTTCCCGTATGGATTACCCGGGCGATTGGCGTTGCCTACTATGATCATGCGGTGGGAATGCGCCTCTTTTATTGCCCGCATTCCTTTCCGATATTACATAAAAGAAAGGAAGGCGGAAATGACGTTTTTGCAAAAAAATATTTATTGGAAGCAAATCGGTGTAAGAAAGTTGTTTTTTCAAGAGAAATGATAAATAGGAGGGTGTCCCAAATGGAAAAAAAGAATTTTGACGGCATCATGGATCAGCTCATGTCTGAGAATGTCATGCCCCGGCCGGAGGCCGAAACGGCCGAAAAAAAGAGTCGGGAAACACCGGGCCGGAAGACAGCACGTGTTGCTTCGAAGTGTGCCCTGGTATGCTTATGTACATCTTTGCTTTGGTTTTTTTCCGGTGCTTTACCCAGTGTCGTCGTTGCCGTTCTGCTCGGCTTTGTTTTCGCCATAACGGCGCTGGTTTCCGCTGTTGTCGGAACGGTCCTCGGGATCGTCGCACTCCGCTTTCTTACCCCGGAAGAAAAACAAGAGCGGTTATGGACTTCGGGGACCACCAAGAATTTGGCGGCCGCTGGTATCGCCATGCCGCTGCTGATCATAGCGGGGGTGTTTTGGGTCAAATTACTGGCTGCGCTTCTCAGCTGAGGTGGGCAAAAACATAATTGTTGGTTCATTGTTGTGAAAAATGAGCTTTTTCAAGTAAATTACGGGGTGTACGGGAGATTGTTATGAGATCGTCAACGCTGAAAAAATATTTCTCGCCGTGGTGCTCGTCGCTTGTGCCGTGGGCTGTTCCCGGAACAGCGGAGAGGAACAATATCTGTTGGGCATGCGCTTCTTTTATTGCCAGCATTCCCTTGCGATACAGAAGGTTGTCGAACGGTTGAACAGCAACGACAGACAGTCGTAAAAAACCAAGAGAAAGGAAGCTGGTACTATGGGACGAGGGGAAGATTATGCGGACAAATGCCGCTTGAGTCTGGAAAATAAAATCTATTTTGCTCCGGATCTGCCGTTACAAAAAAAACACAATGCACTGGCGAATTATGGTTTCGGAATCGAGGAGGATGAGATCATAGTACTTATCGACGATACCGTGTTCGGGAGTGCAAATGACGGAGTCATAATAACCCGAGATTCTTTCCAGTATAAGGAAATGGCGAATTCTCCGAGAATCCTCAAGCCGACTGGAGGCGACGTATTTTCGGTGGAAAAAGGTTTTTTGAGCACTGTGATCAAATTTGACGGCAGCAAGATCATGTCCTTGACACAGGCAAGTTACGAAGATCTTTATTACCTGTTTGAATGGCTGAACGGGCTTTATCAGGGAAAGTTCGACGATGAGGTGACAACGACTGCGGCCATTTCAGCCGGTGGCGCTTCCGGCACAAAAAACTGTCCGTTTTGCGGAGAGACGATCAAGGCGGCAGCTATCAAATGCCGTTATTGCGGAGAGATGCTGAATGGGACCGGAACTTTGCGTCAGAAGAATAATTCAATGGGGGCAGAATCCCCGATGGACATGAAAAAGGCGGCCCTCAGACAGTTTTTGAAGGCGAAAGCTGAAAACTATGACCTTGAAGCCATACGGGATGAAATTTTTAAGGAAGAAAATCTGAGTGTGCTTAAAGCCGTCATGGATGACCTGTCCGAAGAGGCGAAAAACACTGATCCGCAGGCGATGTTTCTTTGCGGAATGCTTTTGTTTGCCAAGCAAAATGATATTGAACAAGTCGAGACCGGCGTCAAATTGATAGCTTGTTCCGCAAAACAGGAATACATGCCGGCAATGAAAACCATTGCACACGGTTACAACCAATAATTGTACGGGAATCTGGGTATGGCGGAAAAGGCGATGTTTAAAAGTATGTTAGATATCGCTTCGGAGTACTGTTCCCCTGAATACTGCGCGCGAAAATGCGCTGGTTTGGTATAATTTGAAAATTGAGAAAGGATTTGGTTCAAGATGAAAAAGATTTATTTTGCGGTCGGCATGACGGTTTTGATGTTTTTCTGCGGATGCGGCGGTTCTCCGGAGGCGGTGGGCAAGGCGATGTCGAGAAAACTTACTGCGGCCCAACTTTTTGAAGTGACGATGCAGGATGCTCTGGCGGCGGCACCGAATGTCGGCAGTTACCACGCGCAGCGTTACGAGGAGTTTTGCAGGAAGCAGGGCGTTCCTCTGGACGAACCGATTCTGGATCTGCTCAAGAAGGGTTTCTCCGATGTTCAAACGACCGTGACCCACAAAGTGATCCAGGAGAGCATGGATCCAACCCGGAGGAATGAGGTCGTTTACAAGATAGAGTACAGGATTGATGCCAGCAAAAGAACTCCGGTATCGTATCTGGCGGTACTTGAGTTCATCGTCTACGCTTCACCCCGGGGAACCGGCGTCGTAAAGGCGGGCGGATTCGATGAGCTCAACGGTAAGCGGACAGTCTTTGACAACCCGGCGCAGGTCATTGTCCGGATCGGGGCGATAAGCCGCGGTGTGGATAAAATGTTGGCGTTTATCGCTTCCGAAATGAAAAAGCAGAAAAATAAGAAATGAGCGATATCCAAAATTATACGGACGCTCCCGAACCGGACGACAAAACGAACGGTTGTCTGGGATGTTTCATGATTTTGCTGGTTGTCGGTCCGGCGGTGCTGGCGACTTGGCACGTCTCAGGCTTCTGGCTGTCGGTCGGGATGTTCCTGACCGTGTTTTTCGGAGGCCTGATCGGAGGGGTGATCGGCAGTGCCGTCGGTCTCGGGATACGCAATTTTGCCGCTCCCCGCTTTATTCGGACGGGCGGCGTCGGCAACCTTCTGCAGGCGAAGCTGTTCTGGCTGGCGATCCCGCAGCTGGGCGGTATCATACTGGGTTGGGCAATAGGAGTCCATCTGCTGCTGATGGTGTTCTGGGGTATGCCGATAACCATGCTCGGCGGTGAAATTTGTGCCTCCGGAGAAAAGATGCCGACTCTGAGTGAACGGTTCAGGAGGGCAAAGGAAGCGGGGGATTTCGTTGAAAAAATGAGCAAGGCCGACCACAAAACCAAGGTCGATTTCCTGCTCATGGTCGGTATCGATGCCGGAAGTGTGGTCACCGTTGAAGAGGCGATCCGGCAAGGTGCTGACCTCAACACCCCGCGGCGGTTGCTGGATAAACACGGTTTGCCCTATCAGAACACGCGCCCCATGTCTCCGCTGTTTGCCGCACTTTCCGGGGAATTTTCCAACGGCGAAGAGATTGCGCTGATACTGCTGAAGCATGGAGCCGACGTGAATATCAGGGACGATTTTTTCAAGGGGCCGACCCCGTTGCTGTTCGTCTTCAGAAACAATATGACGAACATGGTCGTTCCGATGATAGAATACGGTGCGAAATTGGATGTCGCAGACGTCGACGGCAAAACTCCGCTTCATCACGCAATGAATCTGGGGTTCGAAAAGGCCGTGATCATGATGTTGGAACGCGGGGCCTCCCTGACAGCAAAGGACAGGTGGGGACATTCTCCGCTGGATTACGCAAATGCTGCCATCAGGCACAAGGTGCATCTGTGGCGGCAACAAAAAACGAGGTGACTTATGCCGGAAGAAAATTCGAACAATCAATTGATCGGGTGCAGCAGTGCGGTCGTTGTTGTTGTCAGTTTGATATTGACGATCTCCATCATCCGCCATCTGAACGGGTTTTGGTATTGTACCGGGGCTTTCCTCGTATTTTTTATCTCCGGCGCGATCGGGGGACTTTTGGGTGCCGGGATCGGTGCGGCTGTCGCCAATGCACAGGGGGATGGCGATAACGGCAAACAGATCGGTTTTGCTGTCATCGGTGCGCTTATAGGGAACGTTGCTCTCTGCATCGGCGCTGGAAAACTGATCTATGGCATCGACGCGCTGGCCCTCATTACCAGCAGATCGTAACTGCAGTTCCTTCCCTGCATCACTGTCCCCAAACGGCTTAAAAAACGGTCCCCCGTGACCCCTGCGGGAAAGGGGAACAAAAGACTCCATCGCGGGACCCGGACGCACGGCTTTGTCTTTCGACGGCGGCCGCGCGGGGGCGTTTTTTTGTCTTTCTCCTCATAGATCACTTGAAAAACCGGGGAAGTGGGGCTATCTTATGCAAAATCGTGTATGAGGGCTTGTCTTTGGTAAATTCGCCGTAGGAAACTCTTTCGTGTAAAAAAAGAAGTTGCGATGCTTTTCTGCTCTTACGTCTTCGTTCTGGCTTTTCTTCCTCTGACGCTGCTCGGGTATTTTTCCCTGAACCGGATCAATGCCAAGGCAGGACGCTGCTGGCTCCTGGCGGCGTCGCTCTTCTTCTACGGATATTTCAACTGCTCCTATCTGCTGCTGCTGCTGGGGTCGCTGGTTTTCAACTACGCGGTGGGCGCCGTCCTCGAACGCCGCCGACAGCGCTGGATCCTGATCTTCGGCTGCGTGGTCAACCTCCTGCTGCTGGGTTATTTCAAGTACTACGACTTCTTCGTGGAAAACGTCAACACCCTCTTCGGCACCGATCTGGTCATCCACAAGCTGCTCCTGCCCCTGGGGATAAGCTTTTTCACCTTCCAGCAGATCTCCTATCTTTCCGACGTGTATCACGGGGTGCTGGGAGAACGTTATTCGCCGCTGGATTACGCGCTGTTCGTGACGTTTTTCCCTCAGCTGATCGCCGGACCGATCGTGCTGGCCAACGAAATGATGCCCCAGTTCGCCGAGAAAGAGAATCTCAAGCTGAATTACGGCAACTTCAGCTGCGGCATTTTCATCTTCTCCCTCGGGCTGGCGAAAAAGATCCTCGTCGCGGACAACCTCGCCCCCGTCGCCGACCGGGCTTTCGCCCTGGCCGCGCCGGGGTTTGCGGATTCGGCGATCGGCAGTTTGGCCTACTACATGCAGATCTACTTCGACTTCAGCGGCTACTCCGACATGGCCATCGGCCTCGGGGCCATGTTCAACATCATGCTGCCGGTGAACTTTCTCTCGCCTTGCCGTTCCGCGAGCATCCAGGAATTCTGGCGCACGTGGCATATCACCTTGGGGCGCTTCCTGGGACAATTCGTCTACCGCCCCCTCGGCGGCAGCCGAAAGGGGCCTTTCCGCACCGGGGTGAACATCATGGTGACCTTCATACTCTGCGGCCTGTGGCACGGCGCCAGCTGGATGATGATCCTGTTCGGGGCCGTGCAGGGCACGGCGATCGTGATCCACCGGATCTGGAGCAAGGGGCTGCAGCTCAAGATGCCGAGGCAACTCGCCGTGCTCGTGACCTTCGTTTTCTTCTGGATGTCGCTTATCATTTTCCGCGCCGATACTCCGTCCCGAGCGTTCCGGATGTACCGGGCACTCGGCGATTTCAGCCGGGAGAAGCTGGCGGCGGCATGGGAAAGTCTGGACAGCGCTTCCATAACCGTGCTGGCGGTCGCGCTGGGGATCGTCTTCCTTCTGCCTCCGGCGAATTCCTTCCGTGAGAATTTCAAGCCGGCCGTGTGGCACTGGGTGACCGCCATGGTGCTGCTCGTGTGGAGCATATTCTGTTTCAGCAGGATATCGCCGTTCATCTACTTCAACTTCTGATTTCGGGGATATGTTCATGGTGCTGCAGGAAAAACTTTCCGCGATGGTCCGGCGGGTGAGGGAGCGGGTGTGCCGCCCGATCCCCGCCCGGCGGTTCGTCATCAGTTTTCTGGTGACCTTCGGCGTTTTTTTCCTTCTCTGGGCGCTGCTGGTGTTTGTGATCGATCCCTACATCTACTACCATCGGGGGTGGGGCTTGAAGAACGTCTTCAGCAATTCTCCGGCCCGGATCCCCGGCGTGATGCGGAATTTCGATTTCGACACCGTTCTTTTCGGCACCTCCCTGTGCCAGAACTTCAAACGTTCGGAAATCGACGCGGCGCTGCATGTCAGGAGCGTCAAAGCCACTTCCGCGGGGCTGAAGTCCGATGCAATGAGCCGGTACTTCGAAACCGCCTGGTGATACCGCGGGCATAAATTGACCCGCTGCGTGATGGGGATCGACATTTTTTCCTTTGCCAAAAAAAGCGAGAACAGCAATTACCTTTATCTCTACGAAGACCGGCTCTTCCCCTGCGAATACTTCTTTTCGGCGGATACGGCCGAGGCCATCGCGGATGTGCTCATAACCAATATTTCCGCGCCGTACGACCGAATCTCCCGGCACCAGCTCGACGAGGATGTCATGTTCAGCAACAAGCCGCGCTTCAAATACGACCGGAAAACCCTGGAAAAGGATGTGCATAAGTCGGCATACAGTCCGGTCATGCCGGATCCCGCCCGGACCATTGCGAATTTCGACCGGCACCTTTTCGTCCATGTGCGCAATCACCCCGAGATACGGTTCGACCTCTTCCTGCCGCCCTACAACATCTACTTGTGGTGTCTTCTGCGTGAACAGGGCAAGCTGGAGCCCTACTTGCACCTGCGGGATGTTTTCGCCCGGATGGCGGCGGAATATCCCAATGTGCGGATCTATGATTTTCAGGCGGAGTTCGATATCGTCTGTTCTCTCGATGTGTACAAGGACGTAACGCACTATTCGCCCAAGATCAACACCCGGATAATCCAGGATATCGGAAGCGCCAGGCATATCTTTCCCCTGGCGGAGTTCCGGCGGCGCACCGCTCTGATCCGGAGCCGCAGTGCGGAATTTCAGCCCGCCTTCGACGAGCTGCGCCGGAAGAAGCCCTGAGGAAAAACGAAAGCCGAAGCGGCCCGGTGCGGGAAAGGGGAAACGCGCAGTCCGGCAGTTCTTCCGGCATACAGCCGGAGAGCGTTTTTGCGCGGCTTGCAATGCGGGGCGACAGGTGCTATATTATGGGGAATCTGAAAACGCAATGAACGAGGAGTATATCATGTTCGTCCCGAAAAGATTTTTCCTGCTGCCCTTCTGCCTGTGCCTGCCCGTCTTCCTGTTTGCCGGGAAATACGAAGATGCCCTCGAAAAGGTGGAAATTTGGATAGAGCAGACCTACAAGATGCCGATGGCGAAGAGGTCCGCGCAAAAAAAATTGATCCGGATCGACGATCTGCAGAAAAGCGAAGATGAAAAAATCGCCGAGCTGAAGAAAGAATTTCCGGCGGCCTTCGCACCTTCCGAACCGGGCAGTGAGAATCGTTCCGGTAAAAAGGATGATTCTTCCGTTGGAGCGGGCAGCGCTTCCCCCGATCCCAAAGACAGGGAACTTTTGGAACGTGCTTTATTCGAACGCGTGAAAACCTATAGGGAGAGGGCGGAAAAAGGGGATGAGGAAGCGCAGTACGCCCTGGGGGTCCTCTACTACAGGGGCGAGGGGCTGAAACAAGATTATCGGGAGGCCGTGAAATGGTTCAGGAAGGCCGCAGATCGGGAGTTCGCCCCGGCCCGGTGTAATCTGGGCATCTGTTATTACAACGGACTGGGGGTGGAAAGGGATCTTGCGGCGGCCGCCGGGTGGTACAGGAAAGCCGCCGAACAGCGGTATGGCCAGGCACAGTACAATTTGGGGCTCTGCTACTATAACGGGGAAGGGGTGGAAAAAGATTTTGCGGCGGCCGTGAAGTGGTTCAGACAAGCCGCTGAGCATGGAGTCCCGATGGCGCACAACAACTTGGGCGTCTGCTACGAAAACGGCCATGGCGTCGAACGGGATTTCGGGAAAGCCGTCAAGTGTTACAGAATCGCGGCCGAACAGGGGATCGGCCTGGCGCAGAACAACCTGGGGTTTTGTTATGCGCAGGGACACGGCGTCGAAAAAAGTGACGAAGAGGCGGTCAGGTGGTACCGGAAGTCTGCCTGGCAGGGAGATGCACGGGGGCAATTCAATTTGGCCCTCTGCTTTCAAAGGGGGCAAGGTGTGCCGAGGGATCTCGGCGAAGCGGTCAAGTGGTATCGAAAAGCCGCCGTTCAGGGATTGGCTCAGGCGCAGATGAATCTGGGGTTGTGCTGTTTCTACGGTTTGGGGACGGCAAAGGATCCCCGCGAGGCGGAAAAGTGGTTCCGCAAAGCCGCCGCGCAGGGAAATGCCGGGGCCAAATTGTTTCTCGACCAAATCGAGGCGCAGTCCCGGAAATAAGGGCGCCGTTCCCCGCCCGTGGCGGCGGGAAAAGTGCGACCGACGCAGTATTCTTGGTATTCTTAGTATTCCCAGTACTCCCGGTTTTCCGCCGTCGGCAGAAATTTCGGGGGGCGGGAAAATAAAAACAGCAGGACTTGGCGCTCCTGCGGAAAACGGGCAAAAAAAATGGTACACCCGGTGCGATTCGAACGCACGGCCTTCTACTCCGGAGGCAGACGCTCTATCCAACTGAGCTACGGGTGCAACCTTGGATTGCACCTAATATAATTCTTCCCGCCCTGTTTTTCAAGTAAAAAATCACAATTTGTTTGAATTTTTTCCGGCATGAGTGTATATTTACCCCCGGCGGAAGGACTCCTGCGCCGCCGGCGCGGGTCCGCAGGAGCGCCCCCCCGCTTCGTTCGGACACCTTTGCAAATGACATAAGGAAAATGCATCATGGAAGAAAAGAAGCAGAAGTTCACCATCACCTGTGATCCCGCCTCCCGCGTCTGCCACGTGGGGGATACGCCGGAGTTCACCGTTTCCGCTCCGGCGGGCGTGAAGGCGCAAGTGGTCTTCACCGCCGACGGCGAGGCGGAACTCGGCCGCTTCACCGTCACCACCCCCTGCACCTTGAAGCAGGGGCTGCCTTTCCCCGGCGTCCTGCGCTGCGAAGTCTCCGCCCCCGGCTTCGAAACGACCCTCGCCGGCGTGGCCTTCGATCCGGGCGACATCCGCCCCGCGCTGCCCGAGCCGGAAGATTTCCGGGAGTTCTGGGCCGACGCCCTCGCGCGGCAGGAAAAGATCCCCGCCGACTTCCAGATGACCGAGCTCCCCGAACTCGCCGAGCCCCACAACACCTTCTATGAACTTTCCTGCGCCACCGTGAACGGCGGCACCTGCTACGGTTTCCTGCGGCTGCCCAAGGTCACGGGGCCCGTCCCCATGATGGTCTACTTCGAAGGAGCCGGGGCGGGGGAATCCCGTGAAACGTTCCTCCAGCACTGCGCCAACGTGGACGCCCATCTCACGGGCCCCGCCGCGCAGCTGCTCATCTTCACCCACAACTACCGCCCCGGCAAGACCCACGCGGAACATATGAGGCTCCATGAAGCTTACTTAAAATCCCTCGGCGTCAGCGCCTACTGGGCCGAAGGGCTCGACCGGGGGAAGGAATACACCTTCTTCTACCGGGCCATCCTGGGCTCCGTGCGCATGACCAAGCTCGTTTCCGCCCTGCCCGTGGTGAACCGGGAGCGGATCAGCTATCTGGGGGCCAGTCAGGGAGGCGGCTTCGGCTTCTTCCTCACCGCCCTCTGCCCCGAGATCAACGCGGCCTTCTGCGGCGTCCCCGCCTTCTGCGACTGCGGCGGATTCCTGCTGGGCCGTCACACGCCCACCTCGCGGGCGCCCTATTTCCGCGAATATTACCAGATCATGCGCTATTTCGATCCGGCCAACTTCGCCCCCATGATCACGGTCCCCGTCTTCGCCAGCTGCGGCTTCATCGACATTACCTGCACCCCGTCAAGCGTCTACGCCGCCTACAATCGGCTCGGCGGCAACCGGATGATCTTCGACAAGATCCTCAACGGTCACGGCGACGCGCCCGAGGAGTACGCGCCCCTCTCCTGGTTCTGGACCGGCTGTCACATGGGGCTTTTCAAGTAAGGGAGTGCTGTTGAAATGAATCTTCCCGTCATTCAGGATCCCTGTCTCGTCACGGTGGATATGCAGGAGCGGCTCGTTCCCGCCATGACCGGGAGCGAAGAGCTCGTCGCAAGAGTGAAAATCCTGCTTCGGGGGGCGGCGGAGTTGAGAATCCCCGTCATCGCCACCGAACAGTATCCCAAGGGGCTGGGACCCACTTTGCCCGAAATTTCGGAACTCTTCCCGGAAGGGACGGTCGTTCCGGCCAAGACCTCCTTTTCCGTCTTCGGAGAGCCGGAGTTCCGCGTGGCGCTGGGGCGTCGCCGTCCCCGCTCCCTGATCTTCTGCGGCATCGAGACCCACGTCTGCGTGCTCCAGAGCCTCTTCGACGCCATCGAAGCGGGGTTCCCCGTCATCCTCGCCGCCGACGCGGTGAGTTCCCGCAAGAGCAGCGACGTCTGTCTCGCCCTCGAGGCGGCCCGTCAGGCCGGAGCGTGGGTGCTGAGCACGGAGTCGATCCTCTTCCTCCTGCTGAAAAACAGCCTCCATCCCTCCTTCAAGGCCGTTTCCAAGCTGATCAAGTGAAGAGGGCGCTCCCCGCCTACCGGGGAGCGGCACGGCGGCACTGTGAGGCGAAAAGGTCGGGGAATCCCCCCTTGCCCGTCAGGCGCACGGGGGGAGCCGTCAGGGGGAAAGCGGTGATGAGCTCCCGGAGCACCGGGTCGGGCAGACGCCGGAATCGGGGAGAGAGCACCAGCGTGAACTCCCTTTCGCCCCGGCCTGCGAGGAACTTTCTCAGGAGTTCGAGATCATTGGCGGAAAGCACCTGCACCACCGTCTTGCCGAAAAAGAGCCGGGGCGTCTGTTCCGGCAGATAGAAAACGTCGGTCACCACCGTCTTGCCGGGGGCCCGGAGCAGGGCCGCTTCGACGGCGGCGGAGTCCTCCGCCACCCGGTTCAATGCGTAAAGGCCGTAGCACTGGAGGAAGATCCCTGCGCCCAGCGCCGCCAGGGAGAGGAGTTTGCGGAGCCTGCCCCACGCGGGGAGAGGCGCCCCCGGATTGCCCAATCGCCGGAAGCCGATGAAACTCAGATAAAGGAGGAGGGGCAGGATGACCAGAAAGTGCCTTGCGCCCCAGACCAGTCCCACGTCGCTCGCCGTCATCAAGAGCGGCACCCCGAGGATGTAGAAGATCAGGGCCCAAGTCCACACCCGGGATCTTCCGGTTCCGAGGAAGGCCCGCCAGTTGACCAGAAATCCCGCCGCAAGGGGCGTGGTGCTGAAGAGCCCCACCGCTCCCGCCGCCGTGTAGACCGGAACGGCCTGGAACCAGAGGCCCGCCGTCAGGAACACCGTGCAGGCAAGGTAGAGGATCACCGCCGCGTATTTGAACTTGACCCAGCGCCGGAAGCCCGGTGCGGCCCCGGCGGCGAGGGGCAGCAATGCGCTCCAGGCCGCGAGGCTCCACGGACTCCGGCCCCAGCCGTCGAAGCGGAAGAGGTGGTGGAAAAGGTTGAAAGCCGCGGCCCGGACCTGCGTGAGCAGGGAAAAACCGGCGTTGTTGTTCAGATAGTAGAATTTGCCGTGGAGCCCGAAGATGTGGCCGTGAAGGAGCGCCTGCAACATCCAGAGGGGCAGGGCGGGGAGCAGGAAGCCGCCCGAAAAGCGCAGCAGTTCCCGCCATTTGCCGCAGACGAGGAGCGCCGCGCCGAAAGCCGCCGCGCAGAAGTAGGCTTCTTCGCGCATGAAAAGCGAAAGTCCCCACAACACGCCGCAGCCGAAAAAGCCCCCGCGCAGGCCGAGGATGAAGCCCGCCAGCACCAGACAGACGCTCGGCGTCATCTCCCACAACAGCAGGGAATAGAAGACCAGGGGCGTCGCCAGGAGCAGGCCCGGAGGGGGAAGATGGAGAAAGTGCCCGGCAAGAAAGAGCAGCACCAGCGTGGCGAGGATAGGCCAGAAGAGGACGCCCCGTTCCCCGAAAAGCCGGTAAAAGGGCGCCGTGGCGGCGCTCAGATAGCCGGGATAGAAGGAGACGGCTCCTCCTTCGCGGCGGAAAAAGTGGAATCCCCCCGTGGGGAAAAGTTCGGGGCAGGGGTGGCGGATAAGGCCGCCCCCGCCCGCGTCGAAGTTCCGCATCTGGATGTACTTGTTGCCGTTGTCGGTGATCCAGACCGCTCCGGGCGGCAGGAAAAAGGCGAGGCCGAGGAGCAGAAGAAACGCCGCGCTGCAGCTGTAGACGAACCGGCGTTCGATCTTCATGTTTCAGCCTTCGGGTCGTGACGGGAGATCAGGGCTTCACACGGGCGCCGCACCCTTCGGGGATGGTGTCTCCGGCGATTTTTTTGCCGCACCAGTCGAAGACCGCCGCTCCCGGAACCGTCAGGGGCGCATAGGACAAATTGAGCAGGTAGCCCGGCTTGGTGATCTTCGGGACCCGGCAGGGATCCACCACGATGGCGAGCTCACTGCGCACGGTCTTCGCCGTGACGCAGCCCAGCTGGCCGCCGGAGTAGTCGAACTCCCAGTGCCCCGATTTCTGGAACCAGATCAGGTTTTTCCTGTAGAAGGATATCCAGAACCGGCAGATAGCTTCGGCTTCGGGCGACAGGTCCGCCAGCTCCACCGAGAGCATGGGGACTCCGGCCATCATGGCGATGAAGTGGCGGGAAATGTTCACCGGCAACTCATCCGCGGGCCAGTAGGCCGGGTCGGCGTGGACGGGGATGTGGTCCCCCAGCGCCAGCCGGATGTGGGCGATCCGCCGCAGGTTGAGGAGGAAATCGAAGGGGGCGTCCCCCGCCCGGAACTGGGTGCCGCACCGGAGCATCCGGGGTACGGCATAGCTCTGGCGGAATTCGATCATCGCGTCGGGGTTATGCTTGCGGATCCGGCGCGAAAGCTCCTCGGTGAAGCGGCAGCATGCCTCCGCATGGGGGGAATCCACGTCCGGATGGATCTGGTCGAGGAAATCCACCTTGAGCCCGTCGAGGTCCCACCTGGTCATGAGGTCTTCCATGAGGTCGAGGATGGGTTTGGCCGCCTTGGCGTTGCCGGGGTCCAGTTTTTCGTAGCCTTCGAGAGCTCCGGGGATGATGGCGCCGGGGATCTTTTCGAGCTTCCTGTGCATGGCGCTCTTGAGGCCGATGAGATAGGGGGCTACCCAGACCAGGTACTTCATGCCCAGTTTCCGGACTTCCTTCACGTGGCTCCCGAAGTCGGGGAACTTCACGGGGTCGAATTTCCAGTCGCCGATCTTTTCATACCAGGAGCTGATGTTCTTGGGGCAGACCCGCTTCATGTCGGGATAGCACCAGCCGTCGTCGAGAATGAAGGTGCCGAAGCCCAGTTCGGCCGCCTTGGCCGCCGTTTTGGCGCACCAGCTCTGGGTGACGGCCCCGTGGACGGCGTACCAGGTGCAGAAGACGGGATACCACGAGTAAGCGCTGAAGGTGCAGACCAGATCGGGCAGGTGGGCCCGCCACCGGGCGATGGCCTCCTGCCACGGCGTGGCGACGCGGTCGAACCAGAAGATGAAGTCGGGGATGGGATCCGGGGAGGAGATCTCCCAGCTTATGTCGTACTTGCCCGTTTCCTGATTCATCTTGCCGGTAAAACGGTTGTCGCAGTCGCAGCCGCAGAATCCGGCGGCGAATTTATTTGTCCCGGCCATGTTGAAAAAGGTGATGAAGGGCATCCCCCGCTGGCCGGCGAAATTGGCCTCCATGTTCCAGGGGATCCGTTCGCCGGGGGCGGTCATGAAGCTGTACCAGTAGGAGTGCACGTCGGCGACGGAGATGGAAAATTTCAGGACGCCCCGGCGGGCGCCGCCCGTGCAGACAGTCACCCTGCCGGCAGTGCCGCCGAGGGGGATGCGTTCTTCCTGAGCGAAAACAGCAGTAAGTTCCATGAGAAGTTCCTTTTTTAGTTGACCGGCGGGGCGGGGGCGGAGAGAAAAGGAAGGGGGAACGGCCGGAAGCCTTCCCCCTTTTTCCGCGAAGTTTCAGCGCACCTTGCCGCAGCAGTTCTTGTATTTCTTGCCGCTGCCGCAGGGGCAGGGATCGTTCCGGCCGATCTTGGGCTCTTCGCGGCGATAGGTGATCTGGATCGGGACCTCCTGTTCCGGGACCATTTCCGGGACCTCGCCGGGAGCGCCGCCGGGCATGGTTCCGGGCTCCTGGGCGATCTCCAGTCCGGGAGGCAGCACCAGCTGCCCGTCGGGGGAGGCGCCGAACTGGTCCAGCAGCTGATGCTGCAGTTCGAGCGGCATGTTGCTGAAGATGTCCTCGAACGAGGCGTACTCCGTGAAGAGATGCTCCGCCACTTCGCGGTAGATCCGGTCCATCAGGTCCTTGAAGATGTTGAAGGCTTCGTTCTTGTACTCCACCAGAGGATCCTTCTGGGCGTAGACCCGGAGCGACATGCTGGAACGCAAATTGTCCATGGCATAGAGGTGCTCCTGCCAGAGCCGGTCGATGGAATCCAGGATGAGCTGCCGCCGCAGGTCGTTCAGCTGTTCGGGGTCGTCGGCAGCGTGGCGGTCCAGCCAGGCGTGTTCGATGCGGTCCACGATCTGGAGCGTCAGGGCGTCGGGATCGGTGAGACGGCCCGCTTCGATCCCGGCGGTCAGCTCTTCGGGCTTGAACTCCAGGGGGAAGGTCACGCCGAGGAACCCCGCCAGATGGTCGGTGTCGAACTTGCCTTCCTTTTCGCCTTCCTGGCGGCGTCCGGCGGTCTCGAGCACGGCGCTTTCGACCACCTGTTCGATGATGCCGAAAAGCACGTCGTGGGGATTTTCCGACAGCAGCGCGTCCTTGCGGAGCCCGTAAATGATCTCGCGCTGCTTGTTCATCACGTCGTCGAAATCCAGAGTCCGTTTCCGGATCCCGAAGTGCTGCTGCTCCACCCGTTTCTGGGCGGTCTCGATGGACTTGTTCAGCCAGGGATGCTGCAGTTCGTCCCCTTCCTTGAGCCCGAAGCGCTCGAAGATCTTGATGATCCGGTCGGAACCGAAGAGCCGCATGAGGTTGTCTTCGAGGGAAACGTAGAACTTGGAGGAACCCGGATCCCCCTGGCGGGAACAGCGTCCCCGCAGCTGGCGGTCGATGCGCCGGGAGTCGTGCCGGGAACTGCCGATGACGTGCAGTCCGCCCAGTTCGGCCACGCCGGGGGCCAGCTTGATGTCGGTGCCCCGTCCGGCCATGGTGGTGGCCACGGTGACCGCGCCGGGCTGCCCCGCTTCGGCGATGATCTCGGCCTCGCGCTGGTGGTTCTTGGCGTTGAGCACGTTGTGGGGGATCTTGCGGATCGAGAGCATCCGCGACAGGATCTCGGAGTCATCCACCGAAATGGTGCCCAGCAGCACTGGCTGCCCCTTGTCGTGGCGTTCGATCACGTCTTCGATGATGGCGTTGAACTTTTCGCGCTTGGTCTTGAAGATGGAGTCGTTTTCGTCCTTGCGGATTTAGGGGCGGTTGGTGGGGATCTAGATAAAGTCCAGCTTGTAGATCTGGTGGAACTCGGCGGCTTAGGTGGCCGCCGTGCCGGTCATGCCCGCAAGCTTCTCGTACATGCGGAAGTAGTTCTGGATGGTGATGGTGGCCATGGTCTGGGTCTCCTGCTCGATGGGGACCCCTTCCTTGGCTTCGAGGGCCTGATGGAGCCCGTCGGAAAACCGCCGTCCCGGCATGAGCCGCCCGGTGTGTTCGTCGACGATGAGCACCTTCCGGTTCTGGACCACATAGTTCACATCCTTTTCGAAGAGGCAGTAGGCCTTGAGCAGCTGGGAAAGATCGTGGAGCTTTTCGCTCTTGTCGGCGAAATGGGCCTGGAATTCCTCCTTTTTCGCCACCTTTTCGGCGGGACTCAGGGAGTCGTCCTTCTCGATCCTGCTGATCTCGAGCAGCAGATCCGGGACCACGAAAGCGTCGGGATCGCCGGGGGCGATGGCCTGGCGGCCCCTGGCGGTCAGGTCGGCTTCGTTGGTCTTCTCGTCGATGGTGAAGTAGAGGTCCGACTGCACCTCCTGGAGCATGCCGCGGTTGTTGTCGCTGCGGACCTGGGATTCGTAACGGTCCAGCTCCTTGACCACGGTGCCGTCTTCCAGCAGCCGGAGCAGCTGTTTGTGGGTGGGCATGCCGAAGCGTACCTGCAGCAGTTTCCGCAGGGCCCCTTCGAGGGCTTCGTCGGAGGCGTTTTCGTCGTTGATGACCTCTTTGGCCTCCCGCGCCAGCTGGGAGCAGAGGGCGTTCTGCTTGCGGTAAAGGTCGGCCACCTTGGGCTGGAGTTCCGCGTACTGGTCCGCGGCCATGGGCACGGGACCGGAAATGATGAGGGGCGTCCGGGCTTCGTCGATGAGGATGCTGTCGATCTCGTCCACGATGGCGTAGTAGTGATCCCGCTGGACCAGCTGGTCCGCCGAGGTGGCCATGCCCATGTCGCGGAGGTAATCGAAACCGAATTCGCTGTTGGTGCCGTAGGTGATGTCGCAGTTGTACTGGGCCCGGCGTTCGTCGGGGCTCTGCATGTTCTGGAGACAGCCCACGGTGAGCCCGAGGAACTTGTAGACGAAGCCCATCCACATGGAGTCGCGGCGGGCCAGATAGTCGTTGACGGTGACCAGCTGGCAGTTCTTCCCCGTGAGGGCGTTGAGGTAGAGGGGCATGGTGGCGACCAGGGTCTTGCCTTCGCCGGTGGCCATTTCGGCGATGTTGCCCCGGTGGAGCGCGATGCCGCCCATGAGCTGGACGTCGAAGGGGATCATGTCCCAGGTGATGGTCTGGCCGCAGACCTCGAGTTCCCTGCCCACGAGGCGGCGGCAGGCGTTCTTGACCACGGCGAAGGCTTCGCACATGATGTCGTCGAGGGTCTCGCCTTTGGCCAGACGCGCCTTGAATTCGGGGGTCTTGGCCTGAAGCTCCTCGTCGGAAAGCTTTTGCAGCTCCTCTTCGATGGCGTTGATTTTTCTGATCAGCGGCTTCATCCGTCTCAGGTCCCGCTGAGACTTGGTGCCGAAGATCGCTTTGAGAATGGCGGTGATCATCTTATTTGGACCCCGGACGGTCGATGGGGAGTTTCTGGGCGCAGAGCGGGCACTTTTCCGGCTCGTAGGTGGGGAGCGAGAGCTTCAAGGCGCTCTTGAAGGGCACGTCGAATTTCGCTTCGCCGCCGGAACGGTCCACGATGACGGCGATGCCGACCACCACGCCGCCCTTGGCGCGGACGAGATCCGCGGTCTGCTGGACCCTGCCGCCCTTGGTGACCACATCTTCAGCCACGAGGACCTTTTCTCCGGGGGCGATGGTGAATCCCCGCTTCAGGACCAGTTCCCCGTCCTCCTTGTCGGCGAAGATCGCCCGGATCCCCAGCGCACGGGCCACTTCCTGCCCCACGATGAGGCCGCCCACGGCGGGAGAGATGACGCAGGTGGCCCCGCAGTCCTTGAAGAGGTCCGCCAGATAGCGGCACACCTTCTCGGCTTTGTCGGGGTACTGGAGCAGCAGCGCCGCCTGGAAGAAACGGTTGCTGTGGAGACCGCTGCGGAGCTGAAAATGGCCGTTGAGCAGAGCTCCGGAGTTTTCGAGGATCTCGATGATTTCGCGTTCAGTCATGGTAAAAACCTCCTCTTCTAAGAACAAAATCGCCGCGACTCGGGCGCGGCTGACGGTTGACGGAAAGACCTTCTCCTTCTCAACGGAACGTCTCCGGTGACGAAGGCTCCACCAGCAGGTGGATGTCCACCGGTTTTCCTCCTATGTCGAGTTTGAGCCGGGTATTGAGGCGCGTGAGCAGCATGGCGTAGGGGATCCGCACTTCGCCCGCGGCGGTCGTGACCGACACGGTGCAGTCGGCCAGCAGATCTTCGGCGTCGCGGATGGCGTTGATGAGGCGCATCATCCGTTCCAGCTTGCCCCGGAGTGCGGGATTTAAGGCGTAGGCGCGGTGACAGACCGGACAGACCGCCTGAAATTCCTCCGAGGGGGCGGCCTCCAGGTCGAACTCCACCGTGCCCGTGCAGTTGTCCTGCGGACAGTGGAACCCGATCCCGGCGCGGCGCCCGGAGTCAGCCTGGGACATGGTCACTCTTCCTCCTTGCACCCGGCCATGAGGGCCTCGTAGATGGCCACGGAATTGGAACCGGCCGCGATCAGGGTCTCGACCAGCTTGTCGTTCCGGAGTTTCCGGGAAATGCTGCCCAGCAGCCGCAGATAGGCGTCGGAATCCTCATCGGGGGCCACGGTGAAGACGATGACCCGGACCGGAAGGTCGTCCTTGGACTGATAATCGCTGATGGGAGACTCGGTGACGCCCACCACCACGTAGGGATGGGGGATGTCGTTGGTCCGGATGTGGGGCAGCGCCAGCATGCCGCCGATGCCGGTGGTCATCATCTGTTCCCGTTTCCACACCAGACGGAAGATAAGATCGCGGTTGAGCTTGGTCAAATCGGCGGCGCGCTGGATAAGCTGATCCATCACCTGCAATTTGGTCGTTCCCGTCAGGGTCATGACCGAGTCTCTGGTGACAAACTCCGTGAAATCATACTTCATAGCTCAAACTCCATCCTCTTGATTTTTTCTCCTGCGCCGAAGCCCGGCAAAACCTCGGACCCGTGCCGCGGAGCAGGAGGCCACATTCATACATTGTGTAAAATAATCCATGTTTGACATTTTTTCAAATGCGGAAGCGGCTTTTTTTTAATTTTTTTCATAAAAAGAGGCCGATCATTCCCGCCGGGGGGCTTTTTGCCGGGTTTTTCCGTCGTCAACTTGAAAAAATCCCCCTTAAGGGGTATATTATTCGAATCATGGAAAACGAACGACAAACTCCCGAGATCACGGAAATGCTCGCCGGCACCGAGATCGACGGGTTCCTGCTGGAATCCGTCCTCGGGTCGGGCAGCTACGGCGTGGTCTACCGCGCCCGGCACCTGCTCATGGACAAGCTCTACGCCGTCAAGGTGCTGATGTCCGAGTTCGCTTCCGACGAGGAACGGGTCAAGGAGTTTTTCCGCGAAAGCAAGATCGCCGCAAGGCTGGAGCATCCCAACATCGTCCAGGCCATCAAGGCGGGCCGGACCGAGACGGGGCTCTGCTACTTCGTCATGGAGTTCGTGGACGGCATGACCGTCGAGGATATCCGGACCAAGGCCCCGGAGCGGCGTTCGCTCCCCTTCCTGCTGAGTATTTCCATCCAGCTGGCCGACGCGCTGGATTACGCATGGAACAGCTGCCGCATCATCCACCGGGACATCAAACCCGGCAATCTGCTCATCCGCGAGGCCGACAACCGGCTGAAACTGGCCGATCTGGGGCTGGCCGGCGTGGGCAGCGTCAATCAGTCCGGAGATATCTTCGCCACGCCCCTTTACATGGCTCCCGAGGTCGCCGCCGGGCTGGGCAGCCGCGACGTGACGGGGGATATCTACAGCTTCGGCGTCATGTTCTACGAACTCAGCGCGGGGATCCCGCCTTTTTCCGGATCCGTGGAGGAGCTCCAGCGGGCCCATGTGGAGGACCTGCCGCCGCCGCTTCTCTCGGCCAATCCCGACCTGGATCCCGAACTGGCCGGTTTCATCGACTCGCTGCTGGCCAAGTCCCCCGCGGACCGGCCCCAGAGCTGGGCGCTGGTCAAGGAGCGTCTGACCGCCATCCGCTCCCGGCTGTGCGCCAACACCGGGCGGAAGGGGGCGCAGGGGCGGCCCGAACCCGAGAAGCACCCGGCGGAAAAGGAACGCGGACGGAAACTCGAGGTGCTCTGCATCGCCGTCGTTGTGGTGCTGGTCCTGGTTCTGGCGGTCATCGCCGCCGTCTCGTTCCGCGGGAGCCTCTTCTGAGCTTCAGAGGCAGATGAGCGGGATCCCCGCGACGCAGCACCCCAGGGCGGCGTATTGGAGAAAAGTGAGCCTTTCCTTGAGATAAAGCAGGGAAAAGAGGGAAAAGCCCACGAGGCACGAGGCGATCATTATGGGGTAGGAAGCGCCGCCGATGCCGTGCCGGGCCAGAGCGTCCATGGCGGGATACTGGAGCAGACAGGCGGAAATGAGTCCGAAGCCTTGGAGCAACCCCGTGTAGATCCAGAGATATTTCGACCGCAGATTCGCCTTCAGGGGGGATCCTCCCCGCCGGAAGAGGAGGATCCCCGCCGAGGTGATCAGGACCCCCGCGCCCGTCGCCAGGATCCGGAAGGGCGGCGGCAGCGCCCGCGAGGATTCGAAGAAGGAGGGCAGCGTCGCCAGGATGTGGACCAGGCCCGTCAGCAGAAAGGCGGTGAAGGCCGGTATCTTCCACTCCTTTCCCTTCCCGGTGTTGTCCCGGCCCGCCCCCGAGAGGATCAGCGAAAACAGAATGGCGCAGAGGCCCGCGATGCGCACCGGTTTCGGCGACTCGCCGAAGACGGCCACTCCCAGCAGGAAGGGAAAGATCATGGCCGACTGGATGACCGCCCAGATGATGCCGTTGGGGCCTTTCTGCATGGCGTAGGCCATCAGATAGAGCATGACGCAGTTGAGGGCCCCGCAGAAAAAGAAAGATAAAAAGGTGAGCAGCCGCACTTGGGCGGGGATCGCTCCGAGGGCCGTCCAGTCGAGCAGAGAGAGGCAGACGAGCGAGGAGAATACGGCTCCCAGAAGCTGGATGGCCCCCGGATCGATCTTCCTTTTGGGGGCGGCCCCCATGACCGCTCCGGTCAAGGTCCAGCCGAGACCCACCAGAACAAGACTTGCTATGCTCGGGATCATTCCTTCACACCTCCCCGAAATCGAAAAAATCTTCCGCATAATGTAGCACCGTTTGCTCTTTTTGCAACGTCGGGAAAGACACATTGTCGAAAAAATCCATGCCCGGTACGGATTTTTCCATTTACTTTCGCCGGGAACCGTGCTATATTAAAGCGCATCCAACGTTTCACAAGGTCTTTCAAGGAGGTAAAGATTATGGCCCATGATCTCAGCGCCGTCTGCACCGGGTTTCCCGATGCGGGGAAGTTCGTTTCCGGCATTCCCTACGGGACCGGACATATCAACGACACCTACAAGGTCGAAACCGACAGGCACACGCTGATCGTCCAGCGGGTGAACACCTCCATCTTCCGCCAGCCCGAAGAGCTGATGGAAAACTTCGTTCGGGTGACCTCTCACATCGCCGGAAAACTCAAAGGCGGCAATAGTGCCGACAAGACCCTTTCGCCCCTCTTCAACGCGCAGGGCAAACCCTGGTTCCGTGACGCGGAAGGCAACTTCTGGCGGAGCTACATCTACGTGGACAAGGCCCGCACCTACGACATCATCGAAAACGACACGCAGGCCTTCGAAGCCGCCGCCGCCTTCGGCCGGTTCCAGAACTATCTGGCCGACATGCCGGGACGGCTCTTCGAGACCATCCCCAATTTCCACCACACCGTTTCCCGGCTTAACGATCTCAAGGCCGCCGTCGCCGCGGACAAGGTCGGAAGACTCAAGGAGGTGGGGCGCGAAGTGGACTTCGTCATGGCCAGGGAAAAGGATTGCGGACTGCTCCTCGATCTGCAGGCCAAAGGCGAGGTCGTGGAACGGACCACCCACAACGACACCAAGCTCAACAACGTCCTTATCAGCGAAGAGACCGGCAAGGGCATCTGCGTCATCGACCTGGACACCGTCATGCCCGGTCTGCCCCACTATGACTTCGGCGACATGGTGCGCACGGGGACCAGTCCCGCCGCCGAGGACGAAAAGGACCTGACCCGTGTCCGCATGCGGTTCGAGATGTTCGAAGCGCTGCTTCGCGGCTATCTTTCCGCCGCGGGGAAGTTCCTCAACCCGCTGGAAAAATCCCTGCTGCCTTTCTCCGGAAAGCTCATCACGCTGGAGATCGGGATCCGGTTCCTCACCGACTACCTTTCGGGCGACGTCTATTTCAAGGTGAAGCGTCCGGGCCACAACCTGGACCGCTGCCGCACCCAGTTCAAGCTGGTGAGCTCCATCGAGGAGCAGTTCGACGCCATGCGCAGACTCACCGATTCACTCTGACAGGAAGGGAAAGATCATGACCAAACAGGAGATCGTGCAGGGGTTGCGGACCCTCGGCCTGAAGCAGGGCGACATCGTTCTGCTCCACAGCTCGCTTTACAGTCTGGGGCACGTCGAAGGCGGCCCCGAAGCGGTGATCGACGCCTTCCTCGAGGCGATCGGCAAGGAGGGAACGCTCCTCGTGCCCGTTTTCGGCGATCTGGGGATCCTCACCACCACCCTCAAGAACCGTCCCGGCGCGGTGGTCAGTCCCTGTCCCGTGGGCACCGTGGCCGCGCTGGGCCCGGCGGCCGAAGAGCTCTGCCGCGACCACTGGAAACCCGAAAGCTGCCACGGCGAAGGGACCCCCTTCAAGCGTTTGGCTGACAAGGGCGGCTACGTCTGCCTCATGGGGGTGGATCAGGACCGGAACACCTCGCTCCACGGCATCGAGGCGGAACTGCGTCTGGCCTATCTGGGCTCCACCTCGCGGGAGTTCACCACGCCCGAGGGCGAGACCGTCAAAAAGACCTGGAAATACTATCCCGGCCCCCATCGGGATTTCATTTCCTTCGACCACGTTCTCAAGGAGCGGGGGATCATGAAACAGCTCCGCATCGGCAACTCGCAGGTGCGGCTCATCGACGCCAAAGGCATGTGGGAGTGCGGCATGGAACTGGGGGCGGCGGATCCCGCCTTCATCCTCTGCGACAACCCCGGCTGCGGGGACTGCGTCCGCCAGCGGGCCGCGCTGGCCCGTGACTTCTTCGCCCACGAGGATTTCAAGCTCACGGCCTCCTCCCGTCTGGCCGGGCGCTACGTTCCCGAGATGGTGGAAAAATGTCAGGCCGCGGGTGTGACCTTCCTCGAACTGGATTTCGTGCAGGGCGTCCCCGCCGCTTCGCTCAAGGCGGAAAAGCTGGCCGCCGTGGTGAAGGAACTTGCCGACGGCGGCATCGGCGTCAGCGCCATCCGCGCTTTCGCCGCCCCCAACAAGGCGGAAGATTTCGCCGCCAAGGTCAAGGCCGCCGGGATCCCCGGCGTCATCCTGCCCCTTCCCGCTTCCGGCCCTGCCGCCGAAGCGGCCCGGGCCGCCGGACTCTCGGTTAATTTCTTCAACGTGGCACTGACCAGCGCCGCCGCCAACGCCGCTTTGAAGCGCCGCCTCGAAAAAGGCGGGGACTACGGCATCTGCTTCAACCCGGCCAACTTCGTCATGGCGGGCGAACGGGCCTTCGGCGTCTACCGCACGGGCCGCTTCATCAAGACCATGCGCCAGCTGGACGTGAACGACATCCTGCCCGACGGCACGGTGACGCCGCTTGCCCGGGGCGGCGCGGAGATCAAGGAGATGATCTCCATCGCCCGCTGCGCCAGCTTCCCCGGCTTCATGTGCCTCGCGGGCGGCATCCAGACCACCCAGGACCTGAAGACCATGGCGGCCGACTTCCGCCGTCTCATCGAAAACATGTGACCGATCAAGCGCCGTCCGCAGCGCGGGCGGCGTTTTTCCCGAAAACATTTGTCCCGCCTTCCCCGGCCTGACCGGGAAGGGCGGGACTTTTTGTTGCGGAAGATTTACACCAGGCAGGAAAGCTCGTCGAACTTCGCCACCAGGTCGGGGATGGAAATGAGTTTCCTCTGGGGGGCCACTCCCCCTGAAAAAGTTCTCAGCGCGCTCTGAAAGTATCGGATCGCTCAAAAACTCCTTGAGGATCAGACGATGGATCTTGACATTTCGCTTACTGACGAATAGACGACAGCGAAAGGGAGGTGTTCTGTGGAAATCGAACAAATTATGCAGATGCTCAAGGGAAAAACTGAGGCCCAATTCGTAAGATTTGTTTCGGATAAAGGCCCCAACAGTTGTGAATTCTGTCGCGCTCACCATGGAAAGATTTTTCGCATGGATGATCCGGAAAAACCTCAGTTGCCTATACATCCGAATTGTCGGTGTAAATACGAAGAAATTAAGGAAAGCGAAGTACTGGCATCGGCGGGGATGAAGGATGAGGGGTTTACTCCTGTTTATAAGGGCGAAGATAAGAAAACGTCAAAGGGGGCGACTGAAAAATCGACCGGGCATACCGGAAAAACATCGATCGCCAAGCAGGAGAAATCTTCGTTCAATCATGTTGTTGTCAGAGTAATGGCGCCCGGTGACAGTGGTTACGGCAAATTTTCGACGAAACATCGTTTGGGAGATTTTTCTCAAATAGGAATGTTGTGTTGCACCGGCATTGATGACCTGCTGACTTGTTTGGAAAAAAGATACCCCCAGGGGAATATTTCCAGTCTGCTTCTCATAGGCCATTCGGGGGATGACGCGGGTTTTTTTGTGGGGAACGAAAATTTGCGCAGCATGGATAAAAATCAAATAAAAAGGTTCAGGAAACTATTGGCTCCTTATGCTCTTCTTGAGTTGCGCATGTGCAGTACGGTCAGAGGTGAAGAAGGGAAAAAGGCTGCGCAACGTTTGGCAAGAACCTTGAACGTCATTGTGATTGCATACGAAAACCCCGTTACGGCGTTTGCTTTTCCCGCTTTTTCCGCCGATGAATCGGATCCTAAGAAAGGGACGAAAGAAACGAGATACTTTCAACCGGTCAATCGAAGGATATTTTTCCCAAGATGATTTGTTTTTTATCTCTGCCGATGCTATATTAACGCATAGTCGATCTTGAATTGGTGGAGATATGAAGCCGGGAGCTTTTTTTCAAAGATTATGGGAGTGCTTCGCTTTGAGCGTATGCGCCTTTACGCTGGCGTTCATCGGATATACCACTTATGACCGCATTGCGCGGATCAGCGTCGACTGCACTCACCTTTCTGAAATAACGCTTCTTCAGGTGTGGAAAAGGGAAACTTGTCTCAAGTTGAAACTGACCCCCGGATCCTGTGATGATGTTGAAACGGATGTTCTCTATGCCCGATTCGACAAAGATCTTTCCGGGGCGATCAGGAGGGACTCGAAAAACAACTTTTACGTCACCGTCATAGGAAAGACTTTCTGGGGAAAGCGCATCGCCCGCTACAAGGTGGCCGGAGATTTCGCGGAGCTCCGAAAACTCTTCGACGAGCAGCTTGAGAAGTAATGCAGGTTTGCGGCCGAACGTCGGCCTTACACCAGTCGGCCGAGTTCCTCGAACTTCGCCACCAGGTCGGGGATGGAAATGAGTTTCCTCTGGGGGGCCACTTCGCTCTGGATCAGTTTCAGCCGGGGGGCGGCGTCGAGGAGTTTCAGGATCTTCGGCCAGTCCACGTTGCCCCGTCCGGGGAGATCATGGGCGTCGTTCCAGCCCGTATTGTCGTGCAGATGGCAGATGACCGTCTGGGGAAGCATTTTTTCCAGCGCCTTGTCCTCCCATTCGGGAACGGCGATCCCCGCCTTTCGCCAGCCGCTCCAGGCGTTGCCCGTGGCGTAATCCCGTCCCCGGTCCATGATGTTGGCGTGGCCGGAATCGTAGCAGAACCCGAGGAAGTCGGTGGGGAATTCGGCCTTGATGCTGTTCAGGACGTCGGGCGTGTTCACTTGGAACCAGATGTTTTCGATGCAGATGATGACGCCGTTCTTTTCCGCGACGGGGAGCAGTTCCGCCAGGGCCTCTTTCACGCGGGCCGTGTGGACCGCGGCGGGGATGGCGGCGGCGGGGTCGAAGTGATTGTTGCCCACGTGGATCGTGATGGTGTCCACCTTCATGGCGTTGCAGATCTCCAGCGCCAGTTTCGCCCGGGTGATCATCATGGCTCTTTTTTCGGGGAAGGGGCAGTTCATGTCCAGCACCGGGCCGAAGGGGGCGTGGGCGTCGAGAAAGCTTAATCCTGCGTCGCTCATTTCCCTGAGCAGTTCATCTTCCAGCCCCGGTTTGGCGATGATCTGCTGGATCAACGCGTCCGTGAGGACGAGGTGCTTCGCCCCGGCGGCGGCGAATTCCGCCATGATATAGGGCCGCATGCGGTCGGTAACGGAGACGAAGTCGAAAAAGTAGGTCACGGGGACGCGGAACATGATGAATTACCCTTTCGTTTGTTCTATGCCTGAAACACGGAGCATATTATACCACGCCGTTCCTCATTTTTCAAGAGGCGCGGTCCGCTTTTCCATGTTTTTCGCCGGTTTCGGAGCCTTGGGATCATTTTTTCGGCACTTCGGCAAATTTGACGTTGTCGATCCATACGACTCCCTTCGCGTTCCGGAGCCCGAAACGGATGCAGCGGCTCCGTCCTTTCAGCACCTTGCCGCCTTCCGGACCGGTGGTCCAGAAGAAGCCCTGCCGGGTCCAGGGCATGGAACCGGTGTAGGGCGCTTTCGGCACGAAATGATTGCTGTTGTCGCCCAGCAGCAGTTGGAATCCGCCGCCGGGGCCGACGGCCCGCACGTTTTCCATTTTTATGTGGAAACTCACCGCATAGGTGGTGTCGGCCTTGAGGGGAAGGTGCTGGAAGATCCACTTGAACTCCCCGTTTTCAGCGTCCAGTTTGGCACTGCGTCCGCCGGTGATGAAGGTGTTTTCATCCAGTTCCGGAGCGCCGGGTCCCCGGAGGTCGATCACCCACGATCCCCGCCAGGGGGCGGTGAAATCCCCGTTTCTGATCATGTTGCCGTCGGAAACCTTTTTGAAGGTCAGCCGTCCATAGTTTTCCACCTCGTGAAAGGCGATGTGATTGGGGGACCAGACGTAAAAGCGGCTCCGGACTGGTGTATTTTTCAGCGCCCGGTGACGGCAGAAGTTGGCCCGGCATTTTTTCGGATCGAAGCCCTTGAGCGAGGCTTGGGGGATGGCGACTTCGACGATGAAGCGGTCTTTCAGGGCCTTTACGCCGACCTTCGCCCCGGAGGCCCAGCCGGCGGCGTCATGTCTGGTCTTCCTGCCCGCGCGGATGTTCTTCATCTCGGAAAAAACGCCTTTGCTGTTGACGGTGAAATGGTAATAATCTCTGCCGTTCCCGGAAGGATCGAGGAATATCTCCGCCACGGAATCCATCCACAGATCCTTGTGGCCCCGGGTCAGCCGATTGGCCAGGATGTCATCCATCCGGGGTTCCATGCACTCGAAACTGAAGTAGAGATTTTCCTTGTCCGCCCGGCCCCGGACGATGGTCTTGACTTCACAGACGTCCCCGGTCATGGGCAGCAGGAAGGTCTTTTCGGCACTCTTCCATGCCGTGTCCTCGAGACTGCCGTCGACGGCGATGGTCTCACCGGGGCCGAGGGGCTTCACGAAGTAACTCCAGTCGGCCAGAGCGTTCTTTTCGCGGAAGTATTTGGCGGAAGAATCGAGTAGAGGATCCAGAAAGTGTTTCCGGATGAACTTCACCCGTCCGAGCGTTTCGCCCGAAACTTTGCGTTCCGCCCGATCGAAAAGTTCGCCGAGGGATCTGAGTTTGGCCGGGGAGTAGATCTTTTCCCACACCTCATGGATGGTGGGAGGCGTGGTCACGGGGCCCAGAGGCGTTTCCACGACCTTGCCGAGGAGTTTCGTCGTCCATAACGTTTCGAGGTCCCGGTAAAACGCATCCATTTCCGGTGCGGCTTCGCCGAACATCAGTTTGTGGTGTTCATCGATCAGCGCCTCGATGTCCGCGCCGTTGTCCCATGCCTGCCGGAAATAGACGTACATGTTGAGGTAGTTGAAGATCCACCGGTCAGACTCCGCCTCGGCGAAAGACCCGAAGGTATAGGGCGCCTGACGCTTGTAGTAATTGCCGATGGTTCGGGGGGCCATCTGGGGGATCCCGATGTGGCAGAGGGGCGTACTGCCTTTTCCCCGCTTGTGGGGATAGGTCCACAGCCACACCTTTTTCCCCAGTTTCTTCGTCCATGCACGGATCCTTTCGTCGAGGACCTTGCGCTGATCGGGGAACGAGTCCGCCCAGGGACCGGTGACCGCCACCATGACCTCCAGATTGGCAGGCAGTTCCCGTTTCGGCGGGTCCTTGTAGCGGGCGTAGGCCATGCCCGTGACCTTGGCCCTGATGCCGGTCTTCAGGATCCTGAGGGCGATATCCGCCACCATATCCCACACGTACTCGCTTTCGCCGTATCGGGCCATGTAGGCTTTGCACTTGCTGCAGAGACAACGGCGGTGATGGTCGCCGGGCATGACGCTGAAAAAGCCGGGCTGCCCCACGACGGAGTCCCTACGGAACCCTTTGGCCGGATCGCGGTCGGTTCCTCCCATCACGCCGCGTTTTGAGGCGGGCTCCCCCTTCAGATAGGAGACGCCGTCGAGAAAGATCTCGTTGCGGAACCCTTCCGAAAGGTAGCAGCCGCTGCCCACCGAGTAGTGGGAGGGCGCATAGAGTTTGCCCTGCGGATCTTTCGCGAAATACTCGGGATGGCTTTGGGCGAAGCGGCGGTAGTAGCCGGAGTGTTCCAGACTGTGGCAGCAGGGCACGTAGAAGGTCTGGGCCCGGCGGCGGTAATTCTGAAGCATCGCCCCGTTCCGCCCGGTGTATTCACAGTCGTACCAGTTGTTGTAAAACTCCTGACTGCGGCGTTGGAAGTGGTCCGGCCGGTCGTAGATGTCGATCTCGCCCAGAACGATTTTGTCGGTCCGGGGAACCACTTCCCCGTACCTGCCGGGAAAGTAGAAGCGCACCCCGACAAAGCGCTCCAGAAAATCGTAGACTCCGAAAAGTGTGGCGTGTTCGAAGTAAATGCCGCGCATTTGTGCGGGATCATCTTTCGGCGCGTCACGACCGGCTATGACGATCATGTCCTTCCCGGATCTGACGGCGAATCCGTCCCGGTCGAATTTCGATACATCGATCCCCAGAGACCGGGAACAGGCGTTGTCGCCGACCACGATGGATACTTTTCCGGCGACAGGCGCGGTGACGACGGCGATGCGGGACCTGCTTGCGGCGGTGTCGGCCGCCGTCGTGCTGGCGGGATGCGCCGGCACTCCAGGCGCGCCGCTGAAAACGGAAAATCTTTTCTTCGACGGGGCCGCAGGCGGCGCGGAGACGGTCGCCGATTACGACGCGCTGGTCCTCAAAAGCGACGGGGCGGAGATCTACGGTCAGATTCTGATACCGGACCGGTCTTTCGGCGCCGGGCGCCCCTGTGTTCTGATGTTCCACGGGTTCGCCGGTTTCGGCCGGTTCGATGACGTGGGACAGGCCCTTTGCCGTGCCGGATGCGTGGTGCTGATCCCCCATCACCGGGGCGCGTGGGGCAGTCAGGGCAAGTATACCGTTTCCAACTGCGTTCAGGATGCGGTGAATTTGGTCCGTCATGTGCAGAGTCCCGGTTTCCGGAAGAAATATCACATTGATCCGAACGCGGTTTTTCTGGTCGGCCACAGCATGGGCGGCAATACGGTCCTCAATGCGGCGGTCCGGGCTCCCGGTGTGCGTGGGATTGTCATGCTGGCGCCCTGCGACATCGGAACCATGTATCGCCAGATGCCGAAGGACAAGATGAAATACTTCATGATCGACAACGGATTGGGGGCCCTGCGCACCGACGGTTTCGAGGCTGTCTACGCCGACCTTGCCCGGTATGCGGCCGAATACGCCTTCCCGCAGGCGGCGGTGAAATTGAAGAACATTCATCTGCTCCTCATCATCGGAGAATGGGATACCTGTATTTCCAACGATCTGCTGAAGGCCTTTTTCGTTGCCGCGAGGGGCAACAGGACTCTTCTTTCCTGTTCCCGCAGGAGCTATCGGAGCCGTCACGGGCTGATGGGCGTCCGTACGCAAGTGAGCCGGGATATTGCGGAGTTCATCCTCGAATCAACGAGATGAGGGCGGTTGGTCCGGCATGAAGACCAGCCCCGCGGCGCCGGAGGGACCCCGTATCTGCGGCACGGTCCCTCCGGCGCGGGTTCAGAAGCCCATCTTGCCCTTGGCGGCGAAGCGATTGGCCTGTTTCGCCGCACTTTCGCGCCTCAGACCCTCCAGGCGCTCCGCGTTGGTGACGTCGCCTCCGAGGTAGAAGAGCCCCTGCCGCACGGTGCGGAAGTCGCCGGGGGCGAGGTTCGGGATCCCGGCCAGGAGAGCTGCTTCGGCGTCGGTGAGGGGGGTGCCGAACATTCTTTCGAAGAAGAGTTTCTTGCCGGCATCGTCCAGATAGTCGAACTCCAACTTGAAAGTGAAGCGCCGCAGGATCGCCGCGTCCAGGTTGGCGGCGAAGTTGGTCGCGCCGACCATCACGCCGGTGAAATTTTCCATCCGGTGCAGGAGCTCGTTGACCTGGGTGACCTCCCAGGAGCGCTGGGCACGGCTGCGGCTCTGGACCAGTCCGTCGATCTCGTCGAGGAAAAGGATGGCCCTTTCCGCCTCGGCCTGTTCGAAGGCCCGGCGGATCAGCTTCTCGGTGCCGCCGACGAACATGCTCAGGAGGTCGCTGCCCATCAGGACGACCACCTTGACGCCGAGCTGGGCGCCGAGATACTTCACGAACTCGGTCTTGCCGGTGCCCGGCGCCCCGGAAAGGAGGATGTTCATCCGGGGGCGGTCGATGCCGCCGGAGGGTTCCTCCCGGAACCGCCGCACCGCCTCGATGAGCCGGGGGAGAGGGAGCGAGCCGTCGATGTTCAGCCCCTCCAGCGAATAGTCTTCGGCCGGGCGCATGGCCTCGTCGGCGTTCTCCACGCCGAGGAGTTCGCAGTGGGGCTTCATCAGCGTTTCGACCAGCTCTTCGACCTCACCGGGTGCGGGGATGAGCTTGACCAGGTTCTGCAGGACCAGCGTGATGCCGCCCGCGCTGACGGGATAGCGCTTGGCGAATTTGCGCATCATCTCTTCGCTCACGAGGGACCCGAGCTTCATCTTTTCGACGTTGTTGCGCCAGATGGAAAGCCGCTGCTCGGCGTCGAGGGCTTCGAAGCGGATCGAGTAGTCGAACCGGCGGCGGCTGGATTCGTCCAGTTCGTCCGCGGAAGAGTTGGTGATCCAGATCGTGGGCGTGGTCACGTGGTCGAGGAGTGCGTTGAGCATCCCCTTGTCGCCCGCGGGAGCGCGTCCCGCGCCGAAGAGCGCGAAGGGACCGCCGCCGGAGCTGCCCCGGAGCATCTCATCGGCTTCGTCGACGATGATCAGGCTTTTGGCGGGATCGACCTGACTGCTGCAGATCTGGAGCGCGCCGAACCGGAACGAGGGCGCGCTCGTCGCTTCGTTGCTGCGGTGATCGTGGGTGTCCTGAGCGATGATGCAGCATTTGCGTTTCAGTTCGGCGGCCAGGGTCCGGGCGAAACTGGTCTTGCCGGTGCCCGGCGCCCCGTAGAGCAGGATGTTGACCGGGGATTTGCCGTTGGCGCCGTCGATGATCCGTTTCAGGATACCGCCGTGCTTTTGGGCGAGGGAGCCGTAAAACTCCCAGGGCAGGACCTCTTCGCGGCTGATGCGGAAGTAGGAGCTGGAAAGCGGTTCGTTGCGCACACCGTTCAGAAAGCCCAGCAGACTGCCGTTGATGCCGAATTCGTCATTGAGGCAATGATACCGGCGCAGTTTGCTGTTTTCGTCCAGGAGCGCAAGGACTTCCGAAACGTCGCAGTCGAGACATTTGGCGATGAAGGTCGCTCTGCTCTGCGGACTGGAGGGCGAGTGGGCACTCTCCGGCGAAGCGAGCGGACCGTCGGAACAGGTCAGAGAGATGACCATCAGGACGTTCGTTTCGAGAGCCGTGAGCGACAGGGTCTCCTGCAGTTCGACGCTGCGCCGGGCGAAGGGCTCGTTCGAGCACTTTTCCAGCGGATGCTGTTCCATATGGCGGTCGATGAGCCCGAAGAGCATCTTTTTCAGCCGCGCGCGGGCGAATTCGGCGGACCAGATCTCGCGGATGATTTCCCGCGGGTCGTCGTCGAAGTCCAGCCGGTTGGGGCGGCGGGACGCGTTCTGCATCCTGGTGATGGTTTTTTCGGGGAAGGTCTCTTTGATGAGGCGGATGAGTTCTTCGGGGCTCAGCAGCTCCTCGACCACGGCGAAGGCGTCGCAGTCGAACACGGGGCCGTTGTGACGCCGGATGAAATTGGCGAAATACTCCAGCGCCTTGCCGGTTTTCCAATAGTTTTTGGTTTCGGTATAACGTCTCATGGTTTACTTCTCCTGTTTGTGTTTTTGGGCGCGGTGCCATCGGGGCAAATTCCGTGCCAACAGCGTTTCATGCGGGAAATCTTCTTCGCCGCTCTGTTCCTGTGGTTCAAAAACTGACCGAACTATTCAAAAACCGATCGTTATTTCATGCCTTTCTCCCGAAAAGTTGCTGATGGAACTGAAGAAAAAAACATGTTTGCTTTCGTGTCGTCTCCCTGCATCGGCGCAGGGAGGTCCGGCCGTCCCGGCCGAAACGGGAGTCCCCCGGCGGCGGCTTCTCGAAATCCATCATTCGCCATACGACCTCCCTTTCACACCATTTCTTTTATTTCTCCCAAAAACCATTTCCTTAAAGTATACCGATCGGATCGGCAGTTTTTTTCACGCAACTGCATTTTTTTTGAAAAAAAACTCCATGCAGCCCTTTCCGCCCCCGTGATGGGGAAAGACATTTGGCACGGTTTTTGCTTCCCGGAGAGCAGAACACCCGTAACGCAAGCGACAGGGAGGATAAAATGAAAGACGCGTGGGATAAATTGAAAGAGTTGCAGGAGCATCCGGAACTGGCCGGGACTCCGGGGTATGAACTGGAAAAATTACGGGAAGAGGGCGATCCTGTCCCGTGGTTCCTGCTGCTGATGAAGCAGCCGCAGTTCGCGCCGCCGCGCAGCTGGTGGTTCGAACTGTACAACCGCTGTGACCTGCCATGGGCCCGGCTTCTCTTCGAGCAGCCGCAGTTCGAAGAATACTGCCATTGGGAAGCTCTGAGCCGTCTGGAACTGGTGAAACTTTCCTTCCTCGCGCCGGAAATTTTCCGCCGGAACTTTCCCCAGGGACGGCGGCACGATCTGTACGCGTTCCTCACGCCCCTCGAACTGAAAGGCCTGCTGAGCGACGTTCCCCAGGCGGCGGAGGAGCTCGACATGGAGGAAGTCGGCGAAACGATCGGCCCTGACGGCTGGCTCTTCGTGCTCGCCTACCAGCCGCAGCTGGAAAAATACTTCGACTGGCCAACAGTGGAAAAGCGTCCCTCCAACTACTGGGAGTGTCTGCTCCGCCGCCAGCCGCAGTTCGCGGATCACTGCGATTTTTCCCTGCTCGGCCGCTGGCAGATCGTTCGAATTCTCACGAAACAGCCCCAGTTCGCCGACCGCTTCGACCTTACCCGTCTCAGGCCCGAGGACCGGAAGAAACTCGAAGAGAAAGGAATCGTCATATGATCCCTTCGGTCAAGCGGGATATAATCGGAAATTTAGTCACGGTAGGAGCCTATCCGCCCTCGGAGATCCCGGAGCACTACTACCCGACGCGCGGGCTTGCTGCCCGCAGCTGTCTGCTGTGCGTCCACTGTTCGGCCCGGCGGGAGCTGCGTCAAGATAAGCGCTTCATCGTTCCTCTCGAACACTGGAATTGCCGCCTGGGCCATGCGGAAACGACCTGCCGTAGTTACGAACGACTCCCGGAGCTCCGCGCCCGGAACATGACGCCCCTTGAGCGCGTCTACCACCGCATGTACACGCGAAAGCAGCTGCGCCGACTCTTTGCGCAACACTTCCGCGTTCCAAGACTTACCCCCTATGAATTCGCGGAATGCTTCATCCTCTCAAAACACGAAAAATCCGACAGATTGTAAGTCGGACTTGATCATGATTTACGCCGCCGCGATTCGACGAAACGCTTAAAATCCGGCTGATCCATGCAAGGGCATCCATAAAACGCGCCATCCTCAATGATCTTGACACTCTCCGGAATTTCGACATGCCTCAAATTGGAGCAGTTGCGGAATGCTCCGCCGGATATCGTCGTCACGCTGTCGGGAATATCTATATCTGTCAGACTTGCGCAGTTGCAAAACAGGCAATTGCCAATGGTCTTAATTCCGTGTGGAATATTCACATCTGTCAGCTTGTAGCAATCGCAGAACGCATATTCACCGATGCTGGTCACACTTTCAGGGATATTCACGCTCTTCAGGGAAGATCTGGAAAACGCCTTGTCTCCGATGGATGTTGCGCCAGCGGGGATGTCTATGCGTTCCAACTCCGTGCAATCTTCGAACGCCGATGAGGAAATACGTTTAACCCCTTCGCCGAAGTTGACATTTTTTAGTTTGTGGCAAAACGCAAAAGTCATTTTTTCGATGCACGTTACTTTTGCCGGAATGTTGATGGTCGTTAAATTGTCGCATCCGCAGAATGCATCCGCCCCGATGTGCCCAACACTATTGGGGATATTCACGGTCGTCAGGCTGGAACATCCGGCAAATGCACTGTTCCCAATATGCATTATCCCGGCCGGAATTGTGATGCTTGTCAAACTGTTGCATTCGCAAAAGGTTGATGGTGCAATGCGCGTCATTCCAACGGGGATGTTCACGGTTATCAAACTGTTGCAACCTTGAAATGCACCTTCTCCGATGCGCGTTAAGTGCGGAGGAAAGTTGACGCACGCTAGTTTGTCACATCCCGCAAATGCATCTTTCCCAATACTGGTTACGCTGTCGGGGATGGTTACGCTCGACAGATTATCGCACGAATGGAATGTCTGGTCTTCTATGCGCGTCACACCATCAGGGATTATTATGGTTTTCAAGGCGGGACACCAATCGAACGCACCCTTGCCGATGTGTACTACACTGGGAGGAATTTGTATTTTCTCAAGTTCGAAACAGCCAAAAAAAGCCTCATTGCCGATACTTGTAATTCCACTTGGAACGATGTATTCCGTGTTTTCAAGACTTCGGCAATAATGGGTCAGGCGGCGACGATCGGCACTAAATTGTATGCCTCGCACCTTGTCTTCCGCAAAGCGAATAATGTCCAGCTCCGGCAGATTTGTTTCGTCAGGCTTCATAAGTCATCCTTGGTTTCGTTGTTTATCTCTTCCGCACTATTAAAATAGCCCATGATTCCAAAAAAATCAACCCCCGCCATCAACATTCGTGGGAACGATCAAAAAAAGGGTTTCAAGCTAATTAAAGACGATTTTATATATTTTTCACTCTCATTCACGTTTTTCATAATCGTCCACCATACCATACGAATATACCTATCATAAGCCGGGGTAAGGAAAAGCCTTTTTGTTCACGACACTTGCACTGAGGGATCTCTCTCCGGGGCGAGCTGATTGTTCAAGTCCTACGGACTTTGCCTTCCCGGACGAGGTATTCTCTGCCTTCGAGGACGAGATACTTCAAGTTGGGCGTGGGGGGCAAGTCACGCGGCATCAGGCAGTTGAATTGAGTGGAGATATTCAGATACTCCAAACGGGCGAGCTCTTTCAGAAACGACAGTCTTTCGACGCAGGCGCGTTTGTCCGCGAACTTATGGCAGCGGAGATTCAAACACAGCGCCTTCAGATTTTTAAGCGTGCCGAGTTCCGACAGTGCATCGTCGGAGTAAACGATGCCGTTGCGCAGCGCCAATACCCCGAAATCCTCTAACTTGTGCAACTCCGCTACCGCAGTACGGTCAAAGATGATGTTTCCGCGCTCTGTTCCAAACCATTGCTCCATATCCAATCCTCGAAGATTTTTCAAACGTCCGATTGCCGGAAATATTGGATCATCGCCAACGTGATAACAGGATATCATGGTAAGATAGTTCAGGGTTGCTGTCTTGCCCAAGGCGTCAATCATCTGCCTGGGAAAGTGAAATTCTTCCAATGTAAGCGATTTGTCGGAGGCTTTTTCCAACGTATTGAGGGTGAAATGAAAATCGTCACCCGAATTCGGACAAAATGCCGATTTGGAATCCCCTTCCGGCGCAAGCGCTATTCTATATTTGACATCAGGTAAATCTTTCCATCTGAAGACGAAGTGTTCGTGCGGAGTAAGGCGCGCGTTGATTATCGGACAAAACGTGAAACGGCGCACACATCTATGCCCGCCGACAACTCCGGCTGCCTCAAGGATTTTTTTCTCAGCATTTGGGCCGACAGCATCGCGTGCCAAGAGTTTGAAGGCACGGCAATAAATCAAGGCTCCGCTATTATTGCGAATATCCAAAAAGCCATTTAGTTTTTCCGTCTGCCATTCCATTAATCTTGATCCTTTCATTGCTGACTTACGGATTCCGTCAGCGATGAGGCAAATTCCGTGCCAACGGGCGTTTCAAGCTCAAAGTACAAAAAAAGCGCAAGGCGACCGGTAAAATACCGACTGCCTCCGCGCAATTTTTGAACAGCTAACCGCGTTCCCGCGGCTAAAACGGCTCAAGAGGGAAAAATCATCAAGGATGATATTTTAAGATTTTTCATGATGAGTCAATTTCCTTTTGCCTTGTTTTTCGACATAACCAACTCTGGAATAATATACCATCCTTTTCACTGAATTGCAAGCGGTGAAAAAAGTTTTAAGGCATTTTTTGTTTCCGCCTGATTCCGCTCTGTGATTTGGCGGCGATGGCTTCAAATCGTTTTGTCGTTGACTTGGATTTCCATGCCCGGGTGAAGGGCGCGGAATTTGAGGAGCTTGCTGCTGATTTGAGCCGGGGCGAACTCCTTTTCGTGCGTGAGACGCATTTCGGCCCCGTCAGCTTCGCAGGTTTGTTGTTCCGCCCCGCAACGGGCGTCATCGGCGGAGCGGCTGGTCAGACTCTTCCCGGCGTGAAACGAGGTCAATTCCATCTCTTTGCAAATTCCCATCAGTATCAGGGGAACGACATGTCCCCATCCCGGAGTAACGCATAAATAATCATCCTCGCCTTGTTTGGGCTCGCCGATCCCGTGATACATGCCCTTGCCGGACAGCTCGTGCATTTCAGCGAAGGGGATCGGTTCTCCGAAACTGCGAAACCGGACGGAGTTTCCCTCATAATCGATGTGAAGTTTCTTCGCGTCCCCCGCAATATGAGGATCCGCGAAAAAGCGCAGCGCCATTTCGAATACGGCAAGGCTGTCCCGGTAGAGCGGGAAGTACATCTGAGGGCGCATCCTTATGTGATCGAGCGTGCTGTATGTTTTCATTATTCCGTCAGAAAAGGGATGGTCCCTCATCATCGGATTTTGCTTTCTTCGGCACAGGCTTCATTTTTGCCGGGCGGACGGGCAGACGGCAAACAGTTCTGTTGATCTCCAGATATTTCAGGTTCGGCGGCAACTCCAGTTCGCCGGGGGACAAGCGAGGAGAGACGGAGAGTGTCAGAAATTCCAAAATTTCGAGTTCCCGGAGAAATGACAGAGCAACGCGTTTTTCGCGGCTTTCGATTCCGCAGTTTGCCCCCAATGAGAGATTAAGAGCCTTCAGGTTTTTCAGTGTGCCGAGTTTCGACAGGCCATCGGCCGTGACCGGGAAATCTCCGACGATCGCGAGCGATTCAAGAAGTTTCAGTTTCCCCAGTTCACCAACCGCTTCCGCATTCAATTCGAAGCCTGCCGCACCGTCGTGCAGAAGAAGCCCCCTCAACCCTATCAGACGACCGATTTCCTGAAATATCGGGTAATCGCAGTCGGCGGCGCACCAGAGCAAACTCAAATACCGGAGGTCGGTCCCTTGCCCGACCTCTCGGATCCATCTTCCCGCCGTCGAACAGAAACGGAAAGAAACCTCATCGTATCGTTTTTCCTTGACCTCCCGCAAGCAGGCCGAAAATTCCTCTTGGGAGCTTTCCGAGGCATCGAAGCGAATGTCCGGCCGGGGCGCGCCGGAAAGTTCGATTTTGTATTCGATATCCGGAATATCGGGGCGGCGAAAACGGAATATCTCTCTTGCTTCCGTCCGCGTGTTGATGTGCCAGGCCGTCATATGCGTTACGCAGCGGAACTCCAACCAACGCCCCGTTGCGGCTGTCAAAATGTTTTTCTTCGCCTCCGGACCGACCACATCTTTTGCCGGCATTTTGAAGCGATTGATGAATATCAGGTTGTCGTCTTTGTCTTTGATCGTCAGAACTCCGTCCAAAATCTCCGTTTCCCAAATCATCGTTTTGTCTTTCGTTTCTTCGCTTTGCATCATTTGACCTCCTTATTTCGTTTTTCTTTGTTCTCTGCTCGAGGATACGCTTGGCAGCCCGGGGGGATCATTTGCTTAGTTGTTGCCGAATGATCCGTGTTTTGCGGAGAAAACTCCCGCTGTATTTACGGTCGAGCAAATCCAGATAGCGGATCGCACAGTCCCGGCTGCCGTCGAAGGTTTCTGCTATGGAGTTGGCGTAGTGGCGCACAAGTTCGCTGGTGTTGAAGGGGCGGTATTGTTCGCCGTCCCACAATATCTGCCATACGATCAGATTTTGCGGCCTGAGTGCGTATTCCAATACTTTGGCGATATAACTCCGGCTTTCTTCCGAATCAGGCTTGATCCAGATGGTTTTGGACTCTTTTTTCGTGCGGTAAATGCAGCCGCAGGGTCTTTCGATGTTCCAAAACAGTTTGTCGATGCTCCTTGTCGAGGTGAGTTCCACCCGAAATACCCGGTCGTTCGGTTCGAATCGATAAGTTTTGCACGGTCCCTCCAAGGCGATCATGCCGCGTCCGTCCCGGAAATGGGTTACATCCACCCATTTTTCGCCTTCGATGTCCGGAAACAAATCGGATTGCGGCAGCCCCATAAGCACATCTTTCATCGCCCTTATGAGTTCGTGAAAATTGTACGGCGGGATAAAGCATTCCAGAGAACCCACGTTGACGTGATGTCCCTCCCAGAGCAGCAGCGGAAACAGCGGCCGCCACTCGTCGAGAATGAATTTCCAGCCCTTCGCCGCCCACTCCGCACGAGGGAAGATCGCCGGGCGTTTCGAATCCGGGTGCGGCTTCAGATCGCGACCGAGATCATTGAGTGGGGTGCGGTGAAACCACCACCTGAGCCATGCGGGACCATCGTACCGAATGGCCGAAAAGCAATTGACGACGCTCCTGGGAAAATGCCGCGGCGTCGATTGCCGGGTGTCGTCCGAAGGAACGATGCAGTGCCGGAACAGCCCCTTTTCGGCGCTGAAGAAGTCGCCGGATCTCAAGACGACTTCGAACCCGCCGATGTGCGATTTGTTCCGCATCATGAGCTGCTGTGTTTCGAGCAGGCCGTTTCGAAGCTGCGGAAACAACCTGTTTCGAGACAGTTCGGTCAGGGCATTTTTCAGCAGAGCCATGGTCCACGACTGCAGATCCCGAAAGGCAAAGGCGGGGCAGTAATCCTGGGCGTACGGAGTGAAGTAAAGTGCCAAATTCACGAAGTGGGGCAGGTCCGAAACCAAATCAAGTTCATCGACATCGATGGGGATGAGTTCCTCCTCGCGGATCTCGTAACTGGACCGTCTCCCGATGGGTAGCTGGCCGCGCGGGATCAGCAGAAAGAGTTTGCCGCGGAAAAACTCTTTGTTTGTGTTCATCCGGCGCAGCAGGGCGAGCATGGTAAGTATCCTTTCGGAACCGACCTCATGGACCAGTACGATTTTTTTGAAATCCCTTATCCACGGCAGATAAAAATCCGTCTCCGGGTGGATGAAGCAGATGAGGTTTTCTCCCTGCATTTTCAAACACCCTCCGGTCGAATGGGAGAACACCACCATCAGCCGTTCGGGGTGCTTCTCTCCGCGTATGACTCGGGGAAACTGCGTTCCGCTCCACATGACAACGGCATCATCCGGGAACTTTTCATCGGAATAATTATTGTCCATGACCTTATCCTCCAGTTCGCACTTTTTATTTTTCGTTTTGATTATTCGAAACAAGATGATTGTCAGAACGGTTTGTTGTCATCCGGATAGGGAGTGAAGTCCATTTTCGCTTCCGTCAAGGTTGTGCTCTCGGGATTGGTCACGTAGTCATATTCCCAATCCTCGAAGGGACCGTCGTCGACCAATAAATAGGCCGGATATCCCCAACCCTTGTTATCGGGCTTTCCCCTGAGGGGAGGTACAAGAATTTCTCCGTTGGCGAGAACATACACGGCCTCTTTTTTTCCGCCTTCGGCAGCCTTTTCGAAAATGTAGAAATCGGCTTCGAGATTTTCGCTTTCAGCATTCGGGGCAAAGCATCCGATGCCCCAGCAATCACCGAGTTCCGTTTTTGCGACCTCCTTGACGAGATCGTGCCCGGCGTTGAAAAAATACCATTTTTCATCATCCTCCGTGAGAAAACCATCTTCGACGTAGGCGGTAAGAGGAGCATTAAGGCTGAATGTGCCTTGGGAGCCGTCCCTCCATTCGACTATTCCGAGAAGCCCCAGAACTCCTGTCCAATCTTCCTGGCGCACACGTTCGATCTTTTTGACATCACACTTGTTTGCGTTTTGGCATTCCATCATTTTTGGCCCCCGATATTAAAATTGTTTCCGCTGCCGTGAATAAAGCAAGATCCGTGCCAAACCACGTTTTGAACTCAGGGACATAAAAAAGCGCAAGGCGACCGGTAAAATACCGACCGCCCCGCGCAAATTTTGAACAGTTATTCCGTATTTAAAAAGCCATCACAACCGCTTTTAACCTCTAAATAGGGCGATTGAAATTTCAACATCAAAGAAGATCACTAACCTGTTCATACCAGCATTTATAGATTTGCAAAGTACGATGCCAGGAAACGTCTGCAAACAATTTTGCGGATTTCTCCTCATAGGTCAGATTTGATTCCTGCAAATTCAAAATCCGGGAATCGAATTGAAGTTCTCCTGCATATGAACAATATTCCTGCCATTGCGCCGCATTGCTTTTTCCACGGTTGATACTGAACGGGATTGCGGCGAAGTTCCCATTCGTCCATAACCATTCTCGGCAAAGACCTTTCCACGGCCCCATTGTTTTGCCTTGTTTTGTTACCCAGGACCGGGGAACAATGTGGTCCCAGTCCCATGGTTTGTTGTGACCTTGCAGAAAGTTCTGCAACGCAGGATCATAGCAGAATGTTTTGTTGAAGTATTGACGCTCGCCGAAAATCAAAAGCTCTTTGTTCCACAGACAAAAATCCAGTAAAGGCTTCCATTCCTTTTCGTCAAGCGATTCGATTCGCCATTGCTGATCCTGATAATCTCCGATATCGAATTGCGGAAGCAGAGGAATCAGCCGTTCCATATCGCAGAGTTCCCGCAGTTTGATTTTCAATTCCTGGGGAGACAACTTTTCCAAGGTGCTCTTGAGATAGTCGACATTCTGTTTCTTGTTGCCAAGACTGAGCCAATGCAGCCATAATGCCATCCCCTGTATATTGCAGTTGTCAAAACCAGCTTCCCGGATCTCATGATATGCCAAGTACATCAGGGCAAGGTAAACATCGGGAGAATTCAAAATGATCGACGTACGAATGACCGGCGGGAGCCCGTCCGGCTTGTCTTCAGAACCGACATTCAACATCACTTCGACTTTCTGAATGATTTGACGAAGCAAATACCCATTGTCCCGATACAGATCACAAATGATTCGATAAGCATCTGTACTGTGGTCTTTTCCCAATTTGCGGATTTCCGGAATAGACGGGGTATCGGCAAAAACATTCTTCCCTGAAGCGAGAGTCAAACCAAGTCGAAAGGCAAGAACGGCTAAATGCGCGGTAGGCATGATCGAGGACGCGATTTCATCATTGGCGTTTTTGATCTCTGCCCAGTAAGCTTTGATTGCAGAATACCGCAGATCATAAGGCGAAATGGGCGATCCCATGGTGTTTAGACGGGTAAAAAGGTGTTCCAAACTGGAACTGGCAACCGAAGATGCATCGTCCATATCATATAAAAACTGATTTCTCAATACATCCACCGTAACTGTATAGGATTGCAATTGCACTAATGCATCAAAGATTCGGTCAGAAACACTTTGATCAATCTCCTGCGGAGAAAATCTCTGATGGGTGTGCCTGAAGTTTTTAAGCCATTCTTCGAGGAATTTCTTGAATTTCGGTCGGGCAGTTGCCTGATCGCAGGAACAAGAGCGGGAATAGCAGTCCATAACTTCGAAAAGCGGAATGGGACAGCCGGACTCTATCGGCCAAGTATCTACAAGAGACAATGATTGTAATTTGATCTTCGAAATGTCTTTTTCGGTAGGAACAAAAGAATTCAAAGCAACTCTGTATTTTCCCCATCCGAGGACATTGCAGTCATCGTCATTGGCAAATCCCCATGGGTGGGCAGACGTTGTTGTTTTTACCCAGAAACACCGGGATGAGTTACTTCTTTTCGGGGGGCAAAAATCCAGCCATAATGCAGCTTGACTCAGCGCATCTGTTCGATGGTATCCCAAAGAGATAGCATTGTATCTCTGCTGACCATCCAGAAGGAAATATTCAGTTTTAGTATCTGCCACCTTCTGTTCCAAGTTAGCCAAGACGGATGAAACGGCAAACGCCCCGATGGGAAATCCTCTCAGCAGAGAGTCCCATAGCAATTCTACTTGTTTGGGTTTCCAAACCAATCCCCGTTGGAGTGCCGGAATGGAAACCCGATCATTATCCTGCCATCTTGAAATCTCCCTGAGTGTGTAGAACCGAGCCGAACGATTGGCAAAAAAATCCAAAAGACGGATGATATTAAGGTCGTGTTCATTTTCTGGATTCAGTTGAAAAATAGCACCGGGAATTTGTCTTTCATAACTAGTACACCCCTTCGTAAAGGGAATAACATTTTCACATCCGGCCAAATCCGTAAACTGCCGCAATTCAATTCGCTGTTCAAAACCTTCACCACTTTCATTATCATAACCCGGCTCAGAATCAGCAATACCGGAAAAATACGATTTCCACACCCATTTCTGACGTCGTGCCACGAGGATGCAGTCTCCCGGCTGAATTTTGGAAAACATGGCTCCTGACTTGTGGGATGTATCCCACCCCATAAAAACGACATGCTGTCGTTTCATGTAGGCGAGATACTTATCCGCTAGACCATCGTTTGCTGCATTCGGAGATACGACATAATATTTCATTTTTTACATAGTCCTTTTATTTCAAATACTGCCTTACCATGTGCCGGGCGGATTTCAGGGGCTCGGCGTTTTTTCGGTATTTAGAAGGGAAAAGGTTTCTCGTCCTTCTGAATTCGTTTTTTCATATGGGGGGGAGAGGGGCGGAATGAAAATCGAACATTTTTTACTCCTTGGTTGGTTGTGTCGTTGAACGTTCGCTGTAATATAGCATTGTAGCTTATTTATTGCAATCCTTTTTTCTGCCGTTTTTCTGAAATCTTTTACCCTGCGCTTTTGCGGGGTGCGGAGCAGGCCGCAAAAGCGGGAGTAAAAAGGTTTGGAAAAAGATGTGGGGGTGCGGGGGAGAAGAAAAGACAATTCCTTAAAAGGGCTTTTCTTCTCCCCCGCAAGAACCTCGCCAGCCTCCTCATTTTTCCTCCAGGTATTTGCGGACGGTGTTGCGGGAGGCTTTGAGGGCGTCGGCGGCGCGGGTCAGGTTGTTGTTGTATTTTTCGTAGACGTGTTTGATGTGGAGGCGGATCGCCGCTTCGAGTTCGTCGGGGACGGCTTCCGCGTGTTTCGGGGTGAGGTTCTGCATCATCTGTTTGTGTTCGGCGAGGAGTTTGGCGAAGTCGGAGATGGCGAGGACGCTGGCGCGTTCGAGGATGTTGCGGAGTTCGCGGACGTTGCCGGGGTAGTCGTAGGACTCCAGAACGGCGATCTGTTCGGGTTCGAGGCGGCGGCGGTGGCGCTTGAGCCAGTAGCTGTTGGCGATCTGTTCGATGTCGCTTTTGTGTTCGCGCAAGGGGGGCACGCGCAGCTGGACGACGTTCAGGCGGTAGAAAAGATCCTCGCGGAATTTGCCTTCGCGGACCATGGCGGCCAAGTCCCGGTTGGTGGCGGTGATCAGCCGGACGTGGGTTTCCAGTTCTTTGGTGCCGCCCACGCGGGTGAAGCGTCCGCTTTCGAGAACGCGGAGGAGGATGCCCTGGGCTTCGAGGGGGAGTTCGCCGATCTCGTCCAGAAAGAGGGTGCCGCCGTTGGAAATTTCGAAGAGGCCGCTGTGCTGTTCGGTCGCGCCGGTGAAGGCGCCCTTTTCGTGTCCGAAGAAGCGGGACTCCAGCAGGTTCGGGGTGACGCTGGCGCAGTTGAAGGCGTGGTAGGGCTCGCCGCGCAGGGGGGACTTGTTGTGGATCTGTTCGACGACGGTTTCCTTGCCGGTGCCGCTTTCGCCGTAGATCAGCACCCGTGCTTCGGTGTGAGGCGCGATGACGTTGATTTTTTCGCGCAGCTCCTCCATGACGGCGCTCTTGCCGACGAGTTCCCGGTCGCCGTAGCGTTTGTAGTGTTCGATCAGCTGGCGTTCGGGATCGGACCAGCGGCTTTCGGGGTCCCGGTTGGCCAGGTGGCAGATGGCGGCGCCGTAGGAGCGTTCGTCCTGATAGTTGCGGTAGGCGTACATGGCGGCCTTGAGGAGCAGTCGGTACTGCACGGCGTTCGTGCTGCGGGACTTCTCGTCCACCACGGGCAGGAGGTCGTCGCAAGGTTGCTTGTAGCACTCCGCGACCACGCGGGTGAGCCAGTCGTCGCCGACGAAAAGGTCAATATTTGAACACTTTTCCGGCAATATCCCCTCCGGGGCGGGGATCACGCTGATCCATGAAACGCGCGTTCCCTTTTTGGCGAGTTTCGGCAGCGCTTCCCGGAGCTGTTCCGGATTCCCCGTCAGGCCGATGCCGAGGATCACAATATTCTTGTATCCGGGGAGTTCCGAGAGGAACTCCGGCAGCCTTCTTGTGCTCATGCCGAGGATGTCCGCCTGTTTCCAGTGTCTCAGCGCGACGGCCGCCGCGCAGGCGTAGTTGGACCAGCCCCAGCCCGTCAGGATCAACGTGTTTTTCATGCAAGCCTCCAAAATTTTACCGGTCGGTGTTCATTTATTAATATATTCCGCGCCGGGCTGAAAGTCAAACTGCCGGATGAAATTTTCCGGAATGCCAAGTTTGTGGATGATCGTCGCGCAGGCGATGGCGTCCTCGAGGGCGTCGTGGTGGCGGAATTCGTGGCCGAGGTGCGCCGCCACCGCGTCGAGGGAGTGGCTTTCCAGTTCGGGCAGGAGCCGCCGGCTGACCTGCAGGCTGCAGACGTAATCGAAGTGCACGGCGGGGAGCTTGTAAAGCGTCAGCACCTTCCGCAGATGGCCGGGGTCGAAAGAGGCGTTGTGCATGACCGCCGCGTCGCCCGAAGCGAGCATCCGGCGGATCACCGGCCAGACGGCGGGGAACTCGGGAGACTCCCGCAGGTCGTACCAGCTGATGCCGTGGACGGCGAAGCAGGCTCCGTGGACGTGGTCCAGCCGGGGATGGGGCCGGATTAGCCATTCGTTTTTCTCCACCACGACGCCCTCTTCCAGCACGGCGCACCCGGCGGCGCAGATGCTGCCGGGACGCGGATTGGCCGTCTCGAAATCCAGACCGACGAGGCGCATGGTCATTTCCTTTCCGCCACCGGGCAGTCGGTGCAGTATTGCCGCCTGCCGCATTTGCCGCAGTACGCGCCGCGCCAGACGGCGTCGAACTGCTCCGCCAAAGGCTCCACAAAGGCGGGATCGTCCGTCAGGACGCCGTTTTCGAAGTTGCGGCGGTTTGCATTTTTCGCCCCCATGCCCGCCCCGGTGAGGTTGGCGCTCCCGAAGTAAGCGCGGAGTCCGTCCGCGATGATGCACTTGAAGTGCACCCGGGGACAGAGCACCCGCTCCACGCCTTTCCACAGCCCGGGG
>JAFSYV010000255.1 GCA_017443585.1 Lentisphaeria bacterium
CTTCGGCCGGAACGGCGGAAGCGCCCTGAAGCGAGAGAGCCGCGCAGGCTCCCGAAATGAGCAGAAAAGTCTTTTTTCTCATGATGCCGTGTTTCCTTGGAGTTATTTCTTGACCTCTTCCAGAGTTATGTCGTCGAACCAGACCGTTCCCGTGGCGCCGATGATCCGGGGCCGGACATAGGGGACCACGGTGCGGCCGTTGGGATACTTCGCCGTGTTGGTGTCCGCGGGCGTCGTGAAAACGAAGCTCTGGCGGCTCCACCGGGTGACGGTCCCCGTCAGATAGTTGGTGGGGTACCAGCGGTTGGCCGTATCGACGAAGTTGAAGCAGATGCCGCCGTTCTTCTTCACGGGCTTCACGTCCACGAACCGGACGTAAGCCGAGAGCCGGTAGGTCGTGGAGGGCTTGAGGTTCTTCAGGTACTGCGCGGCGTACATGTCCGGGACCTTGGCCTCTTTGGTGCAGATGATCTTGAGCGAAGGCGGCGCGGTGAAGAACTCCGTCTGATCCAGTTCCCAGCCCGTGCCGGGCCGCAAGTTCGCCTCGACGCACCACTTGCCGAAGAAACGCCCCTTCGCCCGCGCGGAAAAGTCCCCGTTGTCGATGAGGTTTTCAGCTCTTTTCTCTTCGCCGAGCTTCAGCATGCCGTAGTTTTCCAGATCGAGGAAGTTCCTCAGGAAGGGGCTCCAGGCGTAGAGCGTGGCGTGTCCCACGCTGTCGGTCGAAAGGATCCGGTTCCGGGCGAAGTTCACCGGGAAGCCCTTGGGGTCGTACTTGCCCAGCACGCTTTTCGGCACCCGGATCACGACCTTGTAGCCCTTGGGGGTGTCGGTGATGGTGTACTTGGCCTTGGAGTCCCAGCTCGGGTCCCCGACGGCCCGTGCCCCCTTCAGGACCTGTTTCTGGTCGAAAAGGCTCCCCTTGATGTTGACGACGATCTGATAGAAGTTCTTCCGGTCGCCGGAGGGGTTGAGGAAGAGTTCCACGCCGCTGTCGCGCCAGATCTCCCGGTCGTCCCGTTTTCTGCTGACGGCCAGCTGGTGCTGGGGAGTCGGCTCCTCGCAGTCGTAGGTGAAAACGAACTCCTGCGGCGTCTCGGCGATGTGGACCACCGCCTTGACGGGGGGCCTGGTGATGGCGTTCTTCCACTGGAAGGGCCTCAGCCATGCGGGCCGGGTGAGGGAGCAGGTGAATTTCCCGACGGCGTCGGTCCGGTCGATGTACTCGCCGCGGGCGGCGAGGAGCGCGTCCAGCCACTCCCGGCGGAAGAGTTTTACTCTTGCGAGGGAAGCCTTGTCGTCCCGCACCAGCTTTTCGGCCCGGTCGAAGGCGGCGCGGATCGCCTTGATCCGGTCGGCGGTGTAGATCTTATGCCACAGCTCGTAGTCCGACGGCGGCACCACTGCGGGCCCCAGATCGGTGTCCACCTGACGGCCCACGATCTGCTTGAGCCAGATGTCCTCGAAGAGGGTGAAGAGCGCCCCCATCTCCTGCGCGGCCTTGCCGAACATGAGCTTGTGGTGTTCGGCGATAAGGGCATCGGTGTCGATTTTGTTGTTCCAGGAGTACTTGCCGTGGAGGTAGTAGACCAGATAGTTGTTGATGAAGCGGTCGGTCTCGCTCTCGAAATAGGTCCCCGTGACGTAGGGGGTGACCTGCTTCAAATAGAGAACGGAAGCCCTGGGCGTGGGCGAAGGCACGCCGGGGAATCCGGTCTTCCCGAACTTGCAGAGGTAGTTCCAGAGCCAGACCTTGAAGTTGAGTTTTTCCGTCCACGCAACGATCTCGGCCAGATCCTTCTTCTGGCCTTCGGGGTTGTACAGCCCCCAGGGGCCCCGTTCGGCCACCATGACGAGGACGTTGTCGGGGAGCTTCACCTTGGGGATGCCCCGGTAGGGACGGTAGGCCATCATACAGACGTAGCCGGGGACATTTTCCTTTTTCAGCCGGTTGGCAACCTCGGCCACGAACGTCCACATGAAATCGGTGGCGTAGTTGGCGCCCTCGCCGAAGACGTTGCGGCACTTGTCGCACTGGCAGCGGTAGAAGGAATCCTGGGGCATGATGTCGGCGAAGCCCTTCTGGAATCCGGAAGGATCCCAGCCCTTGCCGCCCGCACGGGTATGGACGTTGCGTTTGGAGGCGGGTTCGCCCAGCAGGAAACTTCTGACGTCCTGATAGATCTCCTCGCGGATCCCGGAGGAGTAGCAGAGGGCTCCCGGATGGGGGAGCGAAAGGCGGTTGTGCCGCTTGCCGTTGGTCATGAGAGCGAAGTACTCGGGGTTGCTCTTGGCGAAGCGGTAGATGTACCCGAGACGGGAAAGACCGTGACAGCAGGGAACATAGGAGGTCTCGAGCCGGTAGCGCATGACGGCAAGATTCTTTTCGGGACGGCAGGGGTCGTCGGCGGGCTTGCCGGGCCAGGCGCCGGAGTAGATGGAAACCTTGCGGTTGATGAAGTCGGGATAGTCGAAGATCAGCGTTTCGGGCAGGGAAAGGGAGGCTTTCTTCGGCACGATGGTCCCTAGTTCGCCGGGGAAGTAGAAGCGGCAGCCGGCGAAGCGTTCGAGGAACTCGTAGACGCCGAAGAGGGTCGCCCGTTCGTAGAGGTTGGGCCAGACGCCGGTCTTGAGGCTTCTTTCGGGAAACGCGTTTTTGGCATCATGCCCCGCGATGAAGACGCCGGACTTGCCGATCTTGACGGTGAAGGACTCACTGTGGTGTTTTGCGGGATCGATCCCGGCTTCGGCGCTCCACCGGTTGAATCCGAGGTGAATGTTCACCTTGCCGGGAACCGGCGCCTCGGTGACGGGGATCGTCGAGCCGAGGACCTGTCCGAGGAACTTGGCCAGCTCCTTCGCGGCGAAGCGGGTCGAGCGGCAGGCGTCGGGAGAAACGACGATGTTGGCATTCTTGCCGTCCAGAGTCAGCGCGCTCCTGCCGATCCGGCAGACCTTGGGCAGGCGTTTGGGCATGTGGGGCGGATCGGGCAGCGCGGCTCCGGCCAGAGCCGCCGCGGCGAGAACGGCGAGGACGAAAATGTGTTTCACGGCAACGTTTCCTTAGACTATGGTTGAACTTGCAGACACGGAAAACCAAACCGGCATACTATACCACCGAATCCCCGATTTTTCAAGTTTTTCCGTGCGGAAGAAGCGGGGAAAGTCCGAATCTTCGGGCCCCAGAAACCGCCGGGGCCGGTCGAAAAAAACGCCGCCGCCCCTCCACGGAGAGGAAGCGGCGGCGGGAAACTGTCGGGGGGGGAATCAGGAGGAGAAGTCCTCCTTGCGGAGGAACACCTTGTCGCCTCTCTTGGCGTAGAGGCCCTTGGCCTCCTCCTCGGCGATGTCGTCGAGGTGCCTTCTGAACTTCGGAAGCAGGTGGGTTTTTGCCATGCTGACGGTGTTGACGCTGACGCGGAACCGCCTGGCCACCGCCTCACGCGGCTCCAGAAAGAGCACGTGGCGGATGAAGATGGCGATACGTTTGGGGTTGCGGCAGCCCGCGCTGAGCCGATTCAGCGCTTCGTTGGCGCGGAGCACACTGTCCTCCTTCGCCATGCGGACTTCGGTGACGGTTTCATCGTCGTGCTTCGCCGTGATTTCTTCGGGATCGGTGGCGACGAAGTGGTGAGTCTTGTACTTCTTCCAGGCGTTGACGGCCTCGTTGCGGGCGACCTTGTAGACGAACGTCTTCATGGAAGCATTCTTCGACGGGTCGAATTCCATTTTGCCGTTGGCATACTTCACCGCCACCTCGCAGACCACGGCGTCCCAGTCCGCCCGGCAAAGGCGGGTGGCGCTGCAGGCATTGTAGATGGTCGCCTTGTATTCCTTGACAAAGGCAAGGACTTCGCGTTCAGAATGCTTGAAATCAGCGCTTTCGAAATCGGGCATAGCAGCAATTCCTTTCTTGTTTTCGACTGTCTCTTCCGCCCTCGGGCGGAATATTATGCCTCTCCACCAAACCGTTTGGAAGAGAGGCGCTCTTTATCCTTGACTCAACTCCGGAACACCTTGGGCATCAGCTCCCGGCTTCCGCCGGGCGAAGCGGCCGTCCGTGCCGTTTCGCTTTCACTGTGCCCCCAATATACACGCGACACCCGGACAAATCATGTCTTACCAACCCGTTCCGTACCTCCTCCTTTTACCTTTCACTATCGATCCCCCCTTCCGGGGAGCGGCTCTCAACACCTTCCTCTGCTTATACGCTGCAGACCCGCGCTTTTTTTCACGATCCGATGTCCTTTGTGGAAAAATTTCCATTTTTTTCGCCGATCCCGATCCGTGATGCTCACTCCTTCCATATATATATGCTTTTTCTGCCGAATCAGGGGCGAAAAACCCCCGTGGGTTTCGATCCGGAAATTTCGGAGCCGCTCCTCCGCCATCTGCGAGCGCCGCCCTTTTCAAGCAGGCTCTTTCATCATCGCACAGCCAAAAAACAAATCACAACGCAAGAAACAGTATAAGACGAAATTCGCAAATATCAAGGCCCCGGATCGAAAAAAAACGTTTTTTTTCAAAATTTTCCCGTCGGGCCGCGGGAGGAGCCGCCGGCAGCCTCTTTTTTTTCGGAATTTTGCGTTTCCTGCCTTGCGGAACGGCGGAAGTTGCGCTATATTAAGTCCGCAGCGGTCCGATTGTCCGGCAAGAGCGCCGGAAAAAACGGGCCGACTGTTGCGGAATGTCCCGAGACGGAAGAAGATACATGGAAGTTGCAGGTACGCATCATGGACGAAAAAAGTGCAGACAAGATCCCTGAAGAAGAGCTGGACCGTACCATCATCATCCAGCCCGACGGGGAACCGTCTGTCGGAAAAGGAAAGGCGGCCCCCGCCGCCCCGGCGGAGCCGCCCCGCGCGGCGGCGGTAACGCCCGTCGAAGAGGGCGCTTTCCAGGAACGGCACAGCATTCTCGCCGACCTGGGCAATTTTCTCTTTCCCCGGCGCTCCGTGGTCGACGACACCATCGAACTCATCCGTTCCGGCAAGGATGAACTCGGGAGCGATCTGAAAGCCCTCGAGATCGAGGAGACCCCCGTGGCCGAAGTCGAGGAGCTTTACGCCGTGGATCCCAAGCCCTTCGCCTCCGGCGGCCAGGGCTCCGTCAGTTTGGCCGTGGACCGGGCCCTCGGGTGCAGCATCGCCATGAAATCGCTCCACGAGCACCTGCTCCACGACAGCAACGCCCGGCAGAGCTTCATCAAGGAGGCCAAACTCACCGCCTCGCTGGACCATCCCTCCATTGTCCCCATCCACGGACTTTTCCGCGATGAAAACGACGGCATGCACCTGGCCATGAAGCTGATCTCGGGCCACACGCTCAGCGCCTATCTGCGGAAGATCGTCTCGATCTACGAGAAAAAAGGGGTGCGTTTCTTCGATGAACAGAAATCGCTCCGCAACCGCATCGATATCTTTCTGCGGGTCTGCGACGCCATGGAACACGCCCACTCCCGGAACATCATCCACCGGGACCTGAAACCCGAAAACATCATGATCGGCAGACACCGGGAAACATACATCACCGACTGGGGGCTGGCCGTTCCCGTCAAAGAGGGCCAGCAGCTGACCAAGATCACCGGGACACCCGCTTTCATCGCCCCCGAAGTCCTCACCACGAGGAAGGCCGATTTCCGTTCCGACATCTATTCCCTGGGGATCATCCTCTTCGAACTGGTGACGCTGAAGCCCGCCTTCCCCGAAAAGGACCTGACCACGCTGCTGAAGCAGGTCAAACTGGGGCAGCATGCCCCCGTGACCCACCTTTTCCACTGCCATATCGACAACGACCTCAAGGCGGTGATCCTCAAAGCCATCGCCGTGGATCCGGAGAAACGGTATCAGCAGGTCAGCCAGCTGGCCGAGGACCTGCGGCGCTGTCTCGCCAACGAGGAAACCACGGCCCGGCCCGACAACATTTTCACCAAGGCCTGCCGCTGGGGCGTCAAACACCGGCGCGGGATGCTCCTGGCCATGCTGCTGCTCCTCCTTTTCGGCGTGGGGGGCTTCGCCCGCATGCTTTACCGGGAGATCCTCTGGAGCACCGAGCGCCGTCTGCGGGACAACGCCATCGGCGAAGCCTACCGCGAAGTAAACGCCACCGCCACAAAATTAGGAAAAAGTCTCCAGAAGATCGAGTACCAGCTGGACCGGCTCCAGATGAATCTCTCCTTTTCCTCCCTCAAGGTGAATGTGCCCGCCGGGGCGGAGAAGAGACCCTTCATCTCTCTCGCGGAGTACAAAACATCGCCGCCGCCGGGCCTCGTCTATTCGAAATCCTACCGTCACCCCATCGACACGGAAAGATCCTGCGTCTTCAACTACCTGGGGAAAAAGATTGATTTCGACCAGCTCAGGTACTTCGCCAACACCGCCAGCTTCATGCGCCGGGCGGTGCTCGATCTGCCCCTCGGAGCCGAAAAGAGCCTCCAGCAAAAGGCGGCGGCCGAGCTGATGAACGAAGGCAAGGCCATCAAGTCCATCTACTTCTCACTGCCCGACGGGACCTTCGCCTGCTATCCCGGCAGCCGGGACGACTTCCCCGACGACTACTATCCCCCCGGCCGCGACTGGTACAAGCTGGCCGCCGAGGCCGGAGGGCAGCCCGTGTGGACCGAACCCTATCGGGACAGCGGCGTCCACGGGGAACTGGTGGTCACCTGCTCCATGGCGGTCTACGGCGCCCAGCGGCGCTTCGTGGGCTTCGCCGGTCTCGACTTCTCGCTGACCAAACTGGCGGAGCGGCTTCTGGGGCCCAACAGCAAATCCAATCCCGGCACCTGTGAAAAACTGCTGCTCAACACCAAGGGCGAGGTCCTGTTCCGCATGACTCCCGAAGGAAGGCCGATCATGGCGCACTTCAACGACCCCAGACTTCTCCGGCGCATGGGCAAGATGAAATACGGGACGATCCACACCCAACGGGGCGACCGGGAAATGGTGCTGGCTTTCGCCAGCCTCGACGCCATGGGCGTCATCTACGCCGAATACATGGACGCGGCCACGCTCCTCGAGGAGCAGCGGAAGAACTCCGGCGACGAACTGCTTTCCGGACAGGGAGGCTTCGGCGCCAAGGCCCTCGACAAGAAACTGAAGAAAGGTCCGGCCCCCAAACGGGGAACCATCGGCGAAGGGGGGCCTTTTTCCGGGCGGCGGGGGTTTGAAAACGACCGCGTGAAGCGTTGAACATATCGGCTCAGTTGTCGGCCGGTGAAAACAAAGGAAGGAAGAGAATCATGATCGGAAAGAGCGTATCGAGTGTACTCGCCGGGATCGTCCTGGTCTGCGGCGTCGCCGCGGCGTCCCTCCATGGGGAAGAAACCGCGGCCGGAACTCAGAAACCGTGGTACGAGGAGAGCTTCGCAAAACTGACCAACGCAACCGGTGAGGAGGTCCCCGTTTCGCAGTTGAAGGACAAGATCGTCGGGGTCTACTTTTCCGCCTCCTGGTGCCCGCCCTGCCGGGGTTTCACGCCCCAGCTGGTGAAATTCTACAACCAGGGCGCCGGGAAGGAGAACTTCGAGATCGTCTTCGTCAGCTCCGACAAGACTGCGGACGACATGAAGAATTACATGAAAAAGGATTCCATGCCTTGGAAGGCCATCCCCTTCGGCGATGCTTCCGCCGGTGTGCTGAAGCGCAAACTGGGGATCCGCGGGATCCCGACGCTGGTCATCTACGGCAGTGACGGAAAGATCATTTCCAGGAACGCCCGCTGGGACGTGGTGATGCTCGGCCCGAAAGCTCTGGAAGCATGGAAGTCTCCGAATTACAAGGCGAAGACCTATCAGGATTACCGCAAGTCGATCGCCGGAAAGAAAACCAGAAAGTCCGCCAAGAGCTCGAGCAAGAGCAAAAGCAAAAAGAGCAAGAGCAAGAGCAAGGATAAAGAGAAGGACAACGGCCGGAACGAGGAGTGACCTTCGCAGCTCCGCACGGCTTCCCGGAGGGGAATGCCCGGGCAGCCGCGCCGCGCAAGTTCACTTCACCCGCGCCGCCGGGAAGCTGATGCTGTAGAGGTCGCACTCTTTCATCCTGATGCGAAGCCGGAATTCGCCGGGGGGAAGTTCGGCGAATTTCCTCCCCCTCCACTCCGGTTCCCAGGAGATGCGGTCGCCCCAGAAGGGCGGGCATTCCCCGAAGCCGTAACCGGGAAGGGCTCTGCCTTCCCCGTCGCAGACCGCCAGTTGGAAAAATCCCCCCGCACTGGTGGAAAGATTCAGCTCCAGACCGCCGCCGCGCCGGAAAAGGAGTTTCGTGAGAACGCTCCCCGTCCCCGTGCCGGTGCTGCTCAACGAGACGAATCCGTCGGTGCGGAACTTGTACATGAGCTCTTTGCGCCCGTGGTACAGGAGCAGCTCCCGCTCGTCCTTCCGGACCATGCCCAGGGCGATGTAGTTCATCCGGTTCAGCCAGCGCTCCTCCTCCAGTCCCGGCCGGATCCACGCCCCCGGAAAGGGCCGGGCGATCCCCCGCCCCTCGCGGGAAAAGAGAAAGGTCACGTCCGTGGCGCTGCCCCGGTCGCCGAAGTACCGCGTGGCCGCCCCAACGTAAAAACGGGGGGCGCGGAAATAGGGCGCAAGGCCGCTCACGTAGAGGTGTTCGTCCTTCAAATTGACGGTAAGGAATTCCGGTTCGCTCCAGTGGAGGAAATCCGGGCTCGTGACCTTGGCGAAGGAACGCACGTCCGTCAGGCCGTCGGCCGTCTTCCACACCCGGAAATACATGACGTAACACTTTTCCGCTTCGGAATAGAAGACCGTATTCTGGGAGTCCAGCATGTGCCCGCCGGTCTTTCCGGGCTCATAGGCGATGACCGGGGAATCCCCGTACCGCTCCCACGCGATCCCGTCGGGAGAGTGAAAGGCGAAAAGACCGCCCGTTTCGCGCACCCCCGCCGCCGCCTTGTAACGGAACTCGGGCGGACACGCAGGGTTGGTGTCGTAAAAGGGGACGAAGTTGTGGGTCACGGCTCCGGGACCGTACAACAAGGCGTTTCGGGGGACCGGCTTTCCGGGGAAACGGTCCAGCGCGGGCAGCTCCCACCCGACCCCGTCGGAACTCCGGGCGACGCCGACGAACTCGCCGGGGTGATTGTTGTACATTTCCCCCCGGTAGACCCCGTCGGTCCCCCGGTAATAGAGGAGATATCGCTCCGGATCCTTCAGTATGGTGAGATAATCCCCGCAGGGCTTGCCGGGGGCGCAGGGCAGCTCCACGGGGAAATGGGGCTTCAAGCCGGCGTTGCGGACCCGGTCGATAAGGAGATCGTCGACGAAAAGCTCCCGCCTGCCGGTGACGTCATACCCTTTGCGCATTCTCTCATCCCTTTCCCGAAGCGGCAGAAAGTCTCCGCCGCCGGAGGAAAAGCGTCACTTCTTCGACTCGTCTTCGGAAGATTCGCCCTTGCTGTCGAGCATCCTGATGGTGCGGATCCGTTCACGGTCGATGCGGAAGCGGATCCCCGGCTCGGAACCGAAAATGACGTGGTCCTTCTCTTCGCTGTAGAGGGCTCCCCGTTCACGGGTCCCGTCCACGAAGATGACCTCGCAGTTGGCGACCCAGATCCGGATGTTCTTGAGGGTCGTGCACTGGTTTTTGGTGACGGTGAACTCCCTCCGGGAACGCTGGGGACGGCCCAGCGCGTGGAAAAGCGTCAGTTCATGAGTGCCGGGCGCCAGATGATCGACCCGGAAATCTTTGGTGGAAACGGTCCCCTCGCTGATGGGGCGGGAAACTCCCAGAGCCCGGCCGTCGAGCATCACCTCGACGCCCACGGGACTCACGTTGAAGACCACGCTCCCGGTGCTGCTCAGAAGATTGTAGTTCTTCTTGTCGACGGCGCCGGGGACGATTTTGATGGAAGCCGTCAGCGGATCATATCCGGCCTTTTCGAGCCTGAGGGTGTACTTGCCGGGCTCGAGGGCTTCGACCGTGCACGGCGTCACGCCCCGCTTTTCGGAGTTGATGAAGACGTCGGCTCCGGCAGGCTTGGAGGTGACCTGGATCCCGCCGGGCCGCTGGGCGAGCTTGAAGTGGGCCCGGTTCTTTTTCTGCTTCACCACACGGACCGTCCGCTCGACGGGGATGCACCCGTCGCTCTCGATCCGGACCGTGTAGCTGCCCTCGGTCCTGGTCAGGGTAAGGGGCGTATTGCCCACCTCGCTGCCGTCGATGAAGACGCTGGCCTGGTCGGGCGTCGAAGTGATGGTGACGGTCCCCACGTTGGAATCGAGATAGCCTTTGGCGGCGACGGGCCGCTCATTCCTGATGCGCCAGGTGACCTGGGTCCGGGCGTGGCCCTTGAGGAACAGATCGGCGGCATAGTCCCCCACGGGCAGCTCGGGGATGACCAGGGGCGTGATCCCGATGACCTTGCCCTTGAAAGTCACCTCGGCTCCCGCGGGCTCCGAGGAAATGACGGCCGCCGCGGTCGCGGGCTGGAACTCCACCTTGACCTGTTCTTTCCGGCCCGGCTTCATTTCGATCAGCTTGAACTGGTCCCGGCAGCCGGGAGCCGTGAAGCGGAACATGTACCTGCCGGGGGAAAGCGCGAGTTTCAGATTCTGCCCCTTGAACTCCTGCCCCGCGGTCTCGGAACACATTCCGGGCGGGCCGGAAATTTCGAGCACTGCCGCCTTGGGACGGGGCTTGCTGCAGGAACAAACTCCGACGACGAGAAGAAGGAGCGGGAAAAGAAGTGTGAAAAGCTTTTTCATTTGCGCTTGTTCTTTCTTAATACCTGATCGATGATGACCAGACGGTTTTTCGCCCTGGCGTATTCCCTGGACTCGGGCTCGGCCAGTTCCATCTGGTCCAGGAACACCTGCCGCATGGCGGCGAAGTCGTTCATCTGGGAAAGACGGTTGAACTCGGTGTCCAGCAGCCGCATCTTCTCGTCCCTTTCGCGGACGGCTTCATCCAGCTTCTTCTTGGCCTGGGCCCACATCTTGGGCTTGGGCGAGAACTGTTCGAGGGATTCCACCACCGCCCGGTAGCGCATGATGGCGTCGCGCAGGTTGCTGATCTTGGCCCGGTTGTCGTAAAGATCCTCGGCCTTGAGGAAGTAGTCCTCGGCCTGCTTCAGCAGCTGTTCGGGAGTGAGGGCGATGGTCTTGAGGCCGAAGCTCTCGGCCACCGAAACGACGGCCTCCTCGACCGCGTTGAATTCGGTGGAGGCGAACTCGCCGGGGACCCCGGTGGAAAAGATCCGGGCCCCCTCCACGATCAGGAGCGAACGGTTCTGGGCCCGGTCACGGGGAGAAGTGTTGGGAGCCGAAGCGTAGATGCCGGAACCCCGGATGGCGGAGCGGAGCTCCTCCACCGTCTCCTCGGAAATGGGAGTCTCCTTGGAGTAGTGCCGGCGCGAAGCGATGTCGTCGATGGTGAAGTTCGCGTAATAGACCCGCCGGGAGCGCCGGACCGGCGCGGCTTTCTTACCCTTGGCCGTCTTCTTTCCGGCAGGGGCTTCCGCCACGCCCTGTTCCATCCGGCTCCTGAGGTAGAATTCGAACCGGAAGACGTTGTCCCTGGTGATGACCTCCTTTTCGTAGCGGACCACCAGCGGCACGTGCACCTCGCCGCGGGCGGCTCCGGTCTTCCTGGCGGGCTTCAGGACCCAGCTCAGCACCATGACGACCACACAACCGAGGATGACGTAAAAAATCACGTTGCTCCGCCGTTTCCGGCGTTCCGCCTCGGGCGAGGCGGCTTCGGCTCCCGTTCCCGCTTCGCCTTCGCGGGAAGAACCGAAGAACCCGCCGGAGGAAGTTTTGCCCTTCCGCGAGAAAAGGGAACCGGAAAACGCCTTGAGATCGTCGGCCAGACTTTCGGATTCCTTTGCCTTGGGGGGCTCCTCCTTCGTTTTCTCCGCGGCGGGCGGCGCCTCCGGAGCCAGCGCGGACTCGGGGATGGGCACCGTCTTGGGCTCGGAGGAGGAAATGAACACATCCCCGCGGACGGGCGTCCCCTCGAAGACCGGCTTGGCGGGCGCGTCCGCGAGGGGCGGCGTGACGATGGGATTGAAGATCACCTGGGCGGGCGCGGTAGCCAGCTCGCTCAGTTCCATGAGATTTTCGCCGATCTCGACCCGGCAGCCGTCGGCGAGCGGAGCCTGCCCCGCGATCCTGGCCCCGTCGAGTTTGGTGCCGTTGGTGCTGTTCAGGTCGACGACGACCCAGCCCCCCTCCGGGAGCTGGCGAAACTCCGCATGACAGCGGGAAACACCGTCCGTATTGAGGGTGAGCATGTTGCTGGGGTCTCTGCCGATGGTGACAGAAGGCGTGGAAAACTCCAGAACAGTGCCCTGCTTCTTACCGTCCACAAACGTGATTTTCATAGTTGATTCCGTTCAAAGTTCTTCGAGAACTCCCCTCCGGGGCCCCCCGCGGAAGAGAGAAAAAACTCACAAGCGACACAACACGATAGAATTTAGCATTGCAGTCCCGTTTTGTCAAGTCCCCCGAGCCATATTTTTCGAGATTTTGCGCAAAAATACCGCGCTCCGGAACGGGGGGAAACTTTCCGCGAATTTCCCGGCAAAAGACGCGTCTCCCTCCCGTTTTTCGGCAAAAAGGGCACAAAATATGGACTTTTTTGGCACTTTGGGGTTGAAAAAAAAGAAAAGAATGCTATAATAATCAAAAGTGTCGAAGCAATGGCTCTTAATGAAGGGGTAAAATATGAACTCGAGCAAACGTTTGGTCCGGGGACTCCTCGGAATCCTCGCCGCCGTCACCGTCGGCGGATGCTACACCTATGAACCTGTGCCCAAGGCGACGACGGAGGAGTCCTACACCCACCGCGACCGGGATCAGGCCGACAAGATCCTCGAAGAGGTCGAAAAGCTGACGCTGGTCCAGGCCCAGAAGATCGCCCTCAAGAACAATCCTTCCTACATCGCGGCGCACCATGCCATCAAGGCGGCCCAGTTCCGCTACTACCAGGCCATGAGCGCGTGGATGCCCACGCTGAGCGCCTCGTTCACCCTTTCCGACAGCAACAGCTGGGCCAGGGGGACCCACAACATGGGCGCCAGCTATGAATACCCCCATCACTACTCCTACACGGGGACCTTCGGCACCAAGGTGGGACTGAGCGCCAACTGGCTGCTCTTCGACGGTCTCAACCGGGAGTTCGCGATCATGGCCAGAAAGAGCAACGTCAAGTACTACGAACGCATGGACGCCGACTACTGCCGCAAGATGATGTACGCGGTGGCCCAGGCCTACAACAACGTGCTTCTCGCCATCGCCCAGCGCCGGATCGCCGAGGAAAACCGCAAGTTCCAGGAGATCTCCCTGAAGGACACCAACTACAAGTTCCAGGCGGGCGCGGTGCCCCTGAGCGATGTGCTGAACTTCGAGATCCTGATGAACAGCGCCAACGGCGACCTGATCTCCGCGGACTACACCTATGACGCCTCGCTCTACGCGCTGGCCGTGCTCATGGGCTACCCCGAAGGGACGCTGCCCGCCGACATCAAGTTCCCCATGGAGCTGGATCTGAATTTCCACGAACTCCCCGCGGTGGAGGTCTATCTGGACACCGCTCTGGCCAACCGGCCCGACCTCAAGGCCTACCGGCACCAGCTCGAAACGGCCCGCTACCAGCTCTACCAGACCTACAGCGCCTATTCGCCCACGGTCTCGGTCTTCGCCGACCTGACCTTCGGCACCAAGGTGGGACTGAGCGCCAACTGGCTGATCTTCGACGGTCTCAACCGTGAATTCGGGATCATGGCCCGGAAGAGCAACGTCAAATACTACGAGCGCATGGACGCC
>JAFSYV010000256.1 GCA_017443585.1 Lentisphaeria bacterium
GAGGACATGGGCCAACCGCTGGACGGCGATGGCCTTGAGGCCGGGATAGCTGAGAATGATCTCGTCGCCGCTCCTGGCGGCGGGGTCTCCGGCGTAGGCGGCCGCGACGTCGGCCTCCAGCATCTCCCGGATCTCCGGGATTTTTTCGAGGAGCATGGCGGCGGCCTGTTCGCACTTGGGGGTGCCTTCGCAGCCGCACTCGTCGCTTTCCGCATCGCGGTGGAAGACCCGGCAGAACTGGCTCGACAGTTCGGTGAAGCAGAGCTCCACCAGTTCCTCCGTATCGACTTCGCCTCTGAAGCGCTGGTCGAAACCGGGGAAGAGGAGCTCGAGAAGATGTTCCGTGACGGCGATGATCTCGGAACGCCGGGGCAGATTGTCCCGTTTCGTGTAGTTGACGCCGAATCCGGGCGCGTACGAACCGGTGATCGCTTCGGTGATGTCGCGAAGCTTGCTGATGGTCTTTGCGGACTGCATGGCGGATATCACTCCACGTTCTGGACCTGTTCGCGGAGTTTTTCCAGTTCGGTCTTGAACTTCACCACCAGCACCGAAAGTTCGGGGGAGGGGGCCTTGTTGCCCAAGGTGGTGATCTCGCGGAAGAACTCCTGAAGCAGGAAATCCATGCCCCGCCCCGCGGGCTCCTCGGACTCGAAGAACTTCCTCATCTGCGAGAAGTGGCTCTTCAGCCGGGTGATTTCTTCGGTGACGTCGGATTTGTCCAGATAGAAGAGCATTTCGCGGACGAACAGCTCGTCGTTGGGCTCGACCTGGAGTTTTTCCGCCGCCAGCTTGCAGTAGAGCCGTTTCCGGGCGTTTTCCGGGACCTTGGCGGCCAGGGGCTCGATCTGGCGCAGAAGCTCCTCGAGGAGGGCCGTCCGGGCCGAAAGGTCGTTCTTGAGCGCTTCGCCTTCGCGCTGCCGCATGGCGACGAAGTTCTCTCCCGCCGCCTCCAGCGTCGCGGCGAAGGCCGCCGTCAGTTCGGTCTGATCCCCCGTTTCCGCGGGGGGCGCGATGACGCCGGGCAGGCTCAGCAGTTGTTCCACATTGACTTCGGGCGAGAGCCCCGCCTGGCGCCGGACCTCCGCGGCCGCCTTGACCAGTTCGGCCAGCAGGGCGGTGTTGATGTTGACCGCGGTGACCGCGTTGCGCCGGAGCAGCACCTTGACGCTCACCGATCCCCGGCTGATGAAAGAACCGATCTTCTGCCGGATGAGACTTTCCATGCTGCTCAGTTCGGGGGGCAGCGAACAGCGCAGTTCCAGCTGCTTGCGGTTGACGCTCGAAAGCTCCACCGTGAAGAAAAGCGTTCCGTGATATTGTCCTTCGGCCTTGCCGAATCCGGTCATGCTGCGCATGTCAAACTCCTTTCTCGGGATCGTCGCCGGATCTGCGGCTTTTCCCGTCTTTTTCTCCGGCCTTCTTCCCTTTCGGGAGCTTCCCGGAGTCTTTTCGGGCCGGGGCGGCTTCGGCGGCGCCGGAGTCGCTGTCGTCGTCACTTTCCTCCCTCTCGGAGGCGGCCGGTTCCGACCGGGGCTGAGCCTGGACGATGATCGCGTCCAGATCCTCTTCTTCGTCATCCTTCCCGGGCTTGAAGAGGAATTTTTCCGGTGGCCTCAACTCTTTGACGGTGTTCTCGGCGAGTTCGTTTTTCTCCACGACGCCCACCTGGCAGATGGTCCATGAGGAAAGATCCTCCTTGCCCACGCCGCAGAAGACTACGCTGCGGTCTCCGCCGATCTTCCACACCAGAGAAAGCTGAACGAGATCTTTCCGGCCCTCACGCGGGACGGCGATCAGGTGCCACGGGCGGGGGAAGGGGGGCTTGACTTCCTCTTTTTGGGGTTGGACCTGGGGCGCGACCTCGACCGGAGATTCCACGGGGGGGATCCCGCCGGAAACGAAACCGTCGCGGGGCGAAGTTTTCCGCACTCCGGCGGGGCGCGGAGCCTGATCGCCGCTTCCGTCGGCCGTCTTTGGGGCGGCCTCATCCCCTTCCTGCATCCCCTGAAGCGGGAAGGCCGTCAGCAGAAGCGAGGGGTGGGTGAAGCGGACCTTGTTCAGATCGGCGAAACTCAGCTGCCCGTCGAGGGAGGTGACGGCGTACTGTCTGGCCGTGGTCAATGCCCAGGCCGGGCCCTTGGGGGCGGGGGCGATCCGCCGCCGGATGAGACGGAGCGGTTTCCAGTAGACCATGCGGGGCTCGGAAACGCCGTAGACCAGATAGTCGGTTTCGGCGCCGGGGATGCGCCAGGTGACGCAGATCTGGCGCTGTTCCTCGCCCAGGACGGATTCCCGCGGCTGGAACGTGCCGACGGCTTTGAAAATCGGGCCGTACAGAATCACCGGCGGATTGAATTTGACTACGCTGTACTGTTCGGCCGTCAGTTCCCGTGCATGCTTGTAGATGAACTCCCGGGCCGACTCCACCGCCTGCTCACGATAGTAGGCTTCGGAGTGGCACCCGACAGCTCCCAGCAGGATCAGTGCGGGCAGCCAGGCATACTTCATCATAAAGATCTCCTGAATGTGAGGCGCTTCCCAGCTGCGGCGCCGGGGGGCGTCCCGTTGTTTCGATCCGGTTTTCGAAAGGGGTGACGGAACCTTCCGAAACGACAAGATATAATATATAGCCTGAACCCGTAAAAATCAAGTCCGGGCGAACGTCGGGCGAACGTCGCCCTCGAAGTGTCGCGGCGGCTGCGCTCGCCTTGATCGATCGCAAAATTGCGTCTGCGGCCGCGCTCCACGGGGAATAGAGTAATTCCACAAAACAAAAAAGCAAGCGGTCGTATTTCATATAACTGCTTGCTTTTGAGCTTGATAAATTGGAGCCAACGGTCGGAATCGAACCGACGACCTATTCATTACGAGATAACAGATTTTCACCTCAAACAGCCTTTTTTACATGACTATTACTTGACTTTTGCCTCCGTATGTGATATATTAAGGGCAAACAAGAGCCAGTAGAGAAAAACAAGGGAAAGGGGGCACACATGGCCAGCAAGATTGCACTGAAGACGCGAGAAAAGGGCGCGGGGACGATTTACCGGGACGGGAAGCGGTGGTATTTGAAGATCCGCGTCAACGGACGGGCAAAGGTGAAGATGCTCCGCGACACTGACGGGAACCCGGTCACAACGGAAAAGGCGGCAACCGCCGCCGCTGACGGATACCGGAAGATCCTCTTCGCCGACAGCAGAGAGGAAATCGCCTTGACCATCGCAGAGGCCCGCAAACTCAAGCGGCAATCCGGGCTTCTGCTGATCGAGGCTTGGGAAGAGTACCTGAAACAACCGAACCGCCCGGACAGCGGCGCGGCGACCCTGACGAAATACCAGAGCTTCTTTCGGGCCTTTGTCGCGTGGTTGAACACGAACCGCCCGGAAGTCCGGCGCATTGTGGAGATCGACAAAGGGACTGCACAGGACTACTTGGCCGCATTGTGGAGTTCCGGCGTCTCCGCCTCCACATACAACAGCCATGTTCAGGCCCTGAGGATGATCTTCAAGCACTTGGCCGCACCCGCCGCTCTGGATGCCAACCCATTCGATGACGTGGTGAAAAAGACCCCGGAGACGGCAAGCCGCCATGAGTTCACCCCGGAGCAGGTCAACGCCATTTTTGACGGTTTCACCAGCGGCTTTTTCTACGAGACGGAAACGGAGCGCCTGACGACCGGGCGGATCCGGGAACGGGTGAAGACCCGCTTGGAGTTCAAGCCGCTCAACGCCGGGGAAATGCGCGTTTTGCTCAACCTCTGCTGCTGGACAGGATGCCGGGGGCAAGACGGATGCCTGATGCGCTGGCGCAACGTGGACATGGCAACGAGGCAGATTTCATACATTCCCCTGAAGACGGCGCGGAAGACAAATCACCGGGCAGTCACTTTGCCGATGCACCCGCAACTCTTCGAGGCGCTGACCGTCGCCGAAGCATGGCGCGACCGCAACAAACCGGGCGAAGATTTCATTCTGCCCGCCGTCGCAGATCGTTACCGCCGCAACCCCTCCGGCGTTCAAAAGGACGTGATGAAGATAATCCATTGCGCGACTGGCGTCAATACCACCGCCGCCGCTTCCGACACCTGCGGACGGCGCAAGCTGGCGGCCAATGCCTACAGTCTCCATTCGTTCCGGCATACCTTCGTTTCGTTCTGCGCCAATGCTGGCGTTCCGCTGGCGGTCGTCGCGGAGATCGTCGGACACGGCAACCCGGCGATGACCCGGCACTACTCGCACATTACCACCGAAGCGAAGCGCGGCGCGATTGATGCCCTGCCGATGATCGGGGAGCGGACTGCACTGCTCACCGACGCCGACCCGCTGGCCGATGTACGGCGGCGGGTGATCGAGGCAATCCAGAGCGCCGACGAAAAGACTTTGCTTTCGGTGCTGGCGCTCTTGAAAGACTGACATTCCCCTCCGGGAAACACGCCTCCGGGACCTCCTCCCGGAGGTTTTTTTTGTTCCGCCTTGCGTTAACATCTTAATTTTTCGGTATTTGCGAAAATCGAAAAAAGTTGGGTAAAAAGTGGTTGACCGCTCTGGATTATGTGTGCGAATGGTCACGGTGACGAATTGCACGGGACAAAAAGGAGAGTTCACACATGAAAGAGGCGACAATCACGGCAATCGAAATGTTGGCAAAGTCCGACCCGGAGGCGACCCCGGAACTGGTAAGGGCTATTGTCCGTACCTGCAAGACCCCGACGCTCGGCAAGCGGCAGATGATCCCCGCAAAGGAGGCGATGGCGATTCTCGGCATTTCGCGTCCGACCCTGCGAGGCTTGGCGAAAAGCGGGAAGTTGCACCAGGTCAAGGCGACCCCCAGAAAGACCCGGTTTTTCTTGGATGAAGTTGAGGCGCTGGCGGCCGCTCCGGCCGTGTGATGGAGGTTTGACGATGATCGAACGCAGAGGAAAGGATGCGTGGCCGGAGCGGGAGGCAATGCTTTTCCCGTTTCGATGGATTGAATGCCTCCGGGAGCTGGACAGCGGCGACCGCTGGGCGATGATCGAAGCCATAGGGGCCTATGCTTCGCGGGGGGAGGCTCCGAAGTTTGCCGGGGCGATGGCGGCGCTCTGGGTGGAGTTCCGCCGCCAAATTGATTTTGACGTGCAACGATACGCAGAGATTTGCCGCCGCAACCGTGAAAACGGGCAAAAGGGCGGGCGACCGTCGAAAAACCCGGAAAAACCCAGAAAACCCAGTGGGATATTTGAAAACCCAGAAAACCCAGAAAAACCCGACAAAGACAAAGACAATGACAAAGACAAAGACGAAGACGAAGATGAAGAGAGAGAGGGAGATTCCCTCTCTCCCGCGCGCGATGATTACCCTCAATCCGTCGAAGATGTCTTGAAGATCGCCGAAGATCCACGTTGCGGCATGGAGTGCACCTCCGAACAGGCGGAGAAGTATTTTGTCACGCGGGACACCGCAAATTGGGTGGATGCCTGCGGACGGAGGATCCGGCCCGGCAAAGTCTACGGCGACCTGAAGCGATGGTTACTGCGGGATCAACGCGACACGAAGAGGCCGCGAGGCGCCGGGGAGGGAGATTGGCGCGTATGAAGATCCCCATTGTCATTGACAGCCGGGGACAGGCCCCTTTCAGCTTCGAGGGCTATCCCGTCGAAGTTATGACCGGAACCCTGACGACCGGAGACTACAGCGTCCCCGGATTTGCGGACCGCGTAGCCGTGGAGCGAAAGAGCCTCGGCGACCTGCTGGGATGCCTGACACATGACCGGGAGCGCTTCACCCGCGAAATGGAACGTCTCCGGGGATATGAGAGCGCCGCCGTCGTCGTCGAAGCGTCCTTTGAAGCTCTGGCGGCGGGGAATTACCGGAGCCGGATGAACCCCGATTCCGCTGTGCAGTCGGTCGTCTCCATCATTCAGGCGTACCGGATGCCGTTTTTCTTCGCCGGGGATCGCCGGAGGGCGGAGGCGTTCGTCTTCGATTTTCTGCGGCATTTCTGCCGACACGCGGAGGCGCGATTTGCGGCGGTTTGCCGCTGGCGCTCCGATGCAAAGTAAACACACCATAGGGAGGACACGATGAAAGTCAATTTGTGGGACAGGGCGCTGGATGCGCTCCAACTTGCGGACGGCGTTTTGCAACGCTGGGGAGGCTTTGCCAACCTCGATGCGGAGCGCTGGCGGGAATTGCGCCGAGATGCGGAGGCGGGACGCTGGGAGCGGCATTTCCGCGTTTCCGCGACCGCTGACGGCTACCGCCTTGAACCGAAGACAGACGCGGCGGCAACGCTGGCGATGTTCTGGGAAATCCTCGAAAACATCAACGGAACCAAAAACGAAAGGGCTTGACCATGGAAAAAATCAGTTACGACCAGTACAAACAGCAGCTTGCGGACTACCGGGACGGGCGGCGGCGTGGAAAGATCATGCCGAAGCCGAACCTCCGGGACGTGGACTTGGAAACCGTCGAACCGGGGAAGCGGGGCCTCATTGCCGAACTGGCGACGCGGGAACCGAAGTAAAACCGCGAGAAACTGACGAAAACGGCCTTTTGGCGCGGTTTGCGGCGTTTTGCTGGCAACGGAGCCGGGAAAACTCAAGTCGCGCCGGAAGGGCCTGAAAATAGAAATTTAGCGGTGTCCGGTTTGTCCCGCTTCGGCGGGATGTCCTTTCCAGCCGGGCGCCGCTCCTTTGCGAAAGTAATATGTTTTCGATGAAACAGCGAAAGACGCAAAACCTATTACCGAACGGCGGCGGGAGGCCGCAGAAGTTCCATCTTGACGAAAGCACCGGAAAGATGATCGCTCAGCTTGGCCTCTTCGGACACACCAACAGGGAGATTGCTCAGATCTTCGGCATATCGGAGGCGACACTGGCGCGGCGGATCCGCGAGGACCACGCAGAAGCGGCGAAGAGCGGCCGGGAAAGCGTTTTGACGGCCCTGAAAAAGGCGCGTGAAGTCGCCGACGCGGAGGTTACACAAGCCCTTTTCCGGCGGGCGACCGGATTCCGGCTTGGCAAGATGTATTTTCCGCCCGACACGACTGCGGCAATCTTCTGGCTGAAGAACAGACAGCCGGAGCGCTGGCGAGACGTTCACCGGACAGAGGTAAGCGGGGAGGTGAAAGCGCCGCCCCTGCTGAACATCGTCATTGAGGGCGAACCCCCGAAAAAATGACTGACAAACCAGCGTTCCGCAATAATGTCGCATAATGTCGAGATTTTTTATTCCGGCCTCAAGTTTTGTGCTTTGTTAACCTCCATAAGTAGCGAAAAACCAGCAAGTTACGGAACGTTGTTTTTCGTTGTCCAGTATTCCCCGTAATGTCGCATAACGGGTGTTATGTTAAGTTAATCCCCTCAAATACTTAACATAACGTAAAGAAAAAGCAGTGTTTTCTTAACATGGGCGCTTGACTTTGCTTTTGCGGCGTGGTATATTATGTTCAGTCACTGAACAGGAGGGCTTTATCATGGAACAGACAGGCGAACAGACCAGACAGAGAGAACGGGAGGCGGCAATTTTCGCGGCGGCGTGTGACCGCCTGAGGATCCCGGCGACACGCGGCGGGGACCTTTTCGGAGTTAGCCGCGTCACCTTCTGGAGCTGGACACACGGGCGCTCCAAAGTGCCGAAGGAGGCTTTTATTCGCCTGCTGGAGATCGAGAACGGCGGCGAAAAGGTACTTCCGCCCCCGGAAGAATAGGCCAGCGCCGGAATCCGCTCAGAGCGGCGGGGCGCGAATTTGCCGGAAAAACACGCATCAGCGCTTGAAAAAGCCGGGAACAGGGGATATATTATCCCACGTCGCGAAGATAAAGCCGCGACCGCCGGACGTTTCCAACGGGCCACCAACCCGGAACGGCGTAAAGTCGAGAAACCTTTTTTTTGCCTTGATGATGGGGCCGTTTTGCGTGAAGCTGGTAACGGGTGGTGCCGACCTGCAAGGTGCTTTATCCACCGACCGCAAAGCGGCTTTTTTCGTCAAGGCGCAACATGGAGATAAAGACCATGAAGAAGAACCTCACCAGTTCACCCGCCGCCGGAGCGCCAGCCGCCACTGGAGCCGCCGCCGCCATCGCAAACGGAACCGCCCGCCCGGACTATGTTTTCTCCGATTGGGACGTGAACACCATCATCGCCGGAGCCATGCGGGAGGTCATCGCCCAGGCGGTTGACTGCATCGGCGACACTCGCGCACTGTGCGAACTGCTGGAGGCCATCGCCAACGTTATGATCGTGTCGCCGGGTGAATACCTCAAGGCGGAGAACCAGCGCAAGGCCCCCGAGAACGAAACGGCCCGGACGTGTCGAGAACATTTCCCGGAACTGGAGGATTTGCCGGAGAGCGTTGTTTTCCAAGCCGCTGACCGCCTGATAACGGCGGGAGCGATGAAATACCGGGCGGCGGCGCTCGCCATCTTCAGAGCGTTTCACCTTGAAGCCGTGGACGTGCTGAAACTTGCGGGAGAGGCCCCCGCCGTGATCGAACACAACGACGTGGAGGCATAACGCCGGAGACATCGACCGCCGGAGGTGCTGACCGCCTCCGGCTTTTTCATGCCCTGAATTAAACTTGCACCAACTTTTCTTTCATGGAATTGACGCTGTTTGTCAACGATTCAATGTTGCTGGGAACCGTGTCGCGGAATAGATTATAAAATTGGCTTTGTGTCGCCTCTATCTTCTTCCATGCGTTGTCCGGCTTGCTGAAATTCCGCGTTTCCAGCCGCAACGCCTGAGAGCTTCTCGCCTCTACGGCCTGGGTCATGTTGTTGTGCGCCTGAATCTGAGAAAAGCCCAGATTGGCAAAACTGGTTTCCTGCCGCTTCTTGAAATCCTCCTGCCGCAATCTGTCCAGTTCCGCCATTGCCTCGTACCATTCGGTCGAACCCCGCGTATATTTTGCGGCCTTTGCCTCTGCTGCGGCGATCTCCTTCTTCCGGTCCGCCGCAAGTTCCGCATCGGTTTTTTCCCGGACGGGATTTCCTTTTCTGTCGTAGACGAAGCGGCTTCGCCCTTTCTCCCATTGCTTTCGGGCCCGGTTATTCTGCTCGTCGGCATTGAGTTGTTCGATCTGTAACCCCATCAACCTGTATTGAGCCTCCGTCCGGGTCCGTTCATTGACGGATTTCGACAGGTCCTCATAGCGTGTCATTTCCATTTTACGATCCGCGTCCCGGGCGGTGCTGTCCTTCTTTTCGACTTTCCCATCGGTGTAAAACGTGTATGATTTCTTCAAATTGGCGATTTTTTCCTGCAACGCGATGGCTTCTCTCTCCCGCTCTTCCTGACGCTCCTTCTCCCGGGTGATTTTTTCCTCATACTTCAAGACGGTGTAAAGGATTTTTGCCCGGTCTGCCTCCAGTCGCAAATACTCGGGATCGGTCTCGCCTCGCTTCGCCCTGACAGCGGCCATTGTCTTTTCGATGGATTGGATTTCTCTTTTCTGCCTCTCGTACATCTCTACAGCGGTAAGCAACCGGGCGCGTCCTTTTTTGTCGAAGACCATCCCTTGCCGTTCCCATAGTTTTCTTTGGGTGTTGAATACGGCTTGCGGCTTTATTTCAAGATCGCTGGCTTCCTGCTTCGCTTTTTTCAGGCGCTCGTATGCGGCAATCAAGCCCGTTTTGGGGTCTTCCAGCATCTTGAGCTCTTCCTCGGCTTCTCCTGCTGTCGCGCCGACCTTGCTGCCAGCGTCTCCCGTGTTCATGTAAACATCGCTCCATTCGCCAGTATGGGGGCTACGCCAACGATACCCGCTTTTTCCCCTGCTCGCGTCCCGCAACTCTTGTTTCCATTGGTGCAAATACAATTCGGCGTCGCGCGGCGACATCTTTTTCAACGTCTCCAAGTGGTATTGGATTGTTTCGCGTTGCGTTGTCCGGTCTTCATACCAAGCCCCGATATTTGCCAACTGCGCCGCCGCCACCTCATAACTGTCTTGTGCCTCTTTTGTCGCGGCTTTTGCCATCCTGATTTCATGCTCGCGGTCTTGTGCATTTGCTTCCGCTCGTGCCAGTGAATAGCCCTTGAGCTTGCGGGTGGCGGCGTCGATTCCCAAGCCGAGATCGCCATAGACATCGGTTAGGTGTTCGATGATCCGCGCCGCTTCCGCGTTTTGTTCATTGGTCAGCGCTCCTGCCGCGTCCAGTTCTCCGAGACGATTCCATTCTTTCGTCAAGTCGGCAATACTCGACTTGGCGTCCTGAAAATCCTTTTGTGCCTGTACCGCGTGCTCATGGGCGAGACGATACCCTCTCTGCGATTCTTCCCATAGATGTTTTATTCCTGCGGCAAGCGCTCCGACACCGACCACAATGCCGCCGACTACCGGCCCCGCATAGGCGAACGTCCCGATAACCTGACCGATTTTATTCAAGCCGGGAACGGCTGCACCAGCGGAATAAGCAACCGCATTGAAACCTCGCGCCATCTTTGTGGCTTGGGTAGCAGCACCCCGTGCCGTTTTGGAAAAGTCGTCAACGCCGCCAGTGACTTGCGCCACGGGTTTTGGCATGGCCTCGACTTTCGCCTTGAGTTCATTGTATTTGGCGGAAGCGAGATCGGCTTTTTCCGCAGACGCTTCGAGCTTCTGGTTGAATTTCTCGGCGGCGGCTTTGGCTTCGGCATAGACGCTTTTGAGTTCGGCGACTTTGTTTTTCAGTTCTTCTTCTTTTTCCGAAAGTCCGATGATGTCGCCGCTCCAGGTGCGGTGAGTCTCGGCGAGTTGTCTGGAAACCTTGGCAAGTTCTTTCTGCGCATCCCGGAGACGCTTTTTCACTGCGGCCGCGTCTTCGTCAGCGGCGACGGTGGCTTTCATGGCCGCATCCGCCTGTGCGGCGGCTTTTTCCATCTCTCTCTGGGCGGCGGACAGTTCTTTGAGTGCGGCGGAATATTCTCTCGAAACGGTGATCCCTTGGCTCATGGAGCTGGTCTGGGCGCCGCCTGCGGTGGCGGTTTTGACGCTGTTGGCTTCGAGTTCCCGGAGCGATTCGTTGAACTGCGTCATCTCCTCCCGGAGCGTCCTGGTCATTTCGGCGGTTGAGGCGAAAAAGTCTTTGAGCGCGTTGAGATTTTCCGCATCGGTGGCGGGCGCTACAAATGCGGTGGAACCGCTCTCCATTTCCGCGTATGCACTTTTTGCGGAGGCGGCGAGACTGCGGTACTCGGCTTTCAGCTCTCGGAGTTGAGCGAGCGCGCCGTTTGCATCAACTTCGATGGAAACTTTCTCCATCTTTTTGGCGGTGTGGCTACTCAAGGATAGGAGTTCGTTGAAGGTACGGAGATTCCGCTCCGCTTCCTGCGACTGGATTTTGATTGCGAGCGTTGCGATGTCGATTGCCATGAGATGATACCTCCCTTTTTCAAAATCATCCCAAGTCAACCGATGGAGCCGCTGATCGCCTCCGATGTCGTTTTACTTGACCATTCGCCCGTTTACTTGACCATTCGGATCCGCTCCGCGTCATTCGCCGCCGCCCCTGCTGCCGCGTTTGTCCTTCTCCGGGCGACCGCTGGCCTGCCTCGGAATTTTACATGACCATTACTTGACCATTGCCCCCGTTTTACCCTCGAAAAACAGGGGAAAACAAGGGAAAATAGGGGAATGGAGACAAAAAGAAAGTCAAGGCGTAAAACCCTGACTTTCAAGCTGTTAAAAGTGGAGCCAACGGTCGGAATCGAACCGACGACCTATTCATTACGAGTGAATTGCTCTACCGACTGAGCTACGTTGGCACCCGATGTTCGTCCCCTAATATACCGCGCCTTTCGCGGAATTTCAAGAGGAGAAGCCGAAAAATTTCCGAAAATTACTTCTTGCCCGAGTCCACGATGTAGACCTTGATCGGCGGGAAGCCGTTGAATTCGCAGGAGGCGTAGCTCGCCGTGTAGGCTCCGCAGCTGAACCAGTATATCCTGTCTCCGGGCTTGATGTAGGCCGGGAGGGGGTTCCGGAAGTATTCGTACATGATGTCCTGACTGTCGCAGGTGGGGCCGGCGATGATGAAGTCTTCGCAGGGCTCTCCGCGGGCTTCGCAGTAGAGGGGGTATTTGATGGATTCGTCCCAGGTTTCCGCCAGCCCGTTGAACTTGCCCGCGTCGATGTAGAGCCACTTGTCCACGCCGGTGGAGGACTTCTGACTGATGAGCACCACCTCGGAAACGAGGATGCCCGCTTCGCCCACCAGGGAGCGGCCGGGTTCCAGGATGATCTCGGGGAGATCGTCTCCGAAGTCCTCGTTCAGGTAACGGGTGATCTCTTCGGCGTAGACGCTCATTTCGTTGGTCTTGCTGATGTAGCTCGCCGGGAAGCCGCCGCCCATGTTGATGAGGGAAAGCTTGATCCCTTCCTCTTCCAGATAGTCGAAGATGTAGCGCACCTTGGCGATGGCGGAGTCCCACGCGCCGATCTCGCGCTGCTGGGAACCCACGTGGAAGGAGATGCCGCAGGGCTTGAGTCCCATATCGCGGGCCAGCACCACGAGGTCGATGGCGGTGTCGGGGTGGCAGCCGAATTTGCGGGAAAGGGGCCAGTCCGCCGTTTCGCCGCCTTCGCAGAGGATCCGGAAGAAGACCCTCGCCCCCGGCGCGAACTTGGCCAGGTTGCGCACGTCGCCTTCGCTGTCGGTGGCGAACAGCCGGACGCCCTTCCGGTAGAAGTATTCGATGTCGGCGGCCTTCTTGATGGTGTTGCCGTAGCTGATCCGGTCGGGAGAAATGTCGAGGCTGAGGGCCCGGTCCAGCTCGTAGCGCGAAGCGATGTCGAAGTTGGCTCCCAGGTCGCGGAGCATCTTCAGGACCTCGACCTGCGGGTTGGCCTTCATGGCGTAATAGACTTTTGCGAAGGGAAAATAGGTCCGCAGTTCCTGATACTTCTTGCGGATCACATCGAGGTTGACCACCACAAAGGGAGTTTCGTGCTTGACGGCTTCACCTTTGAAACAAGCCCACTCCTCCGGGGAGTAGTAGTCGGAAACGTCTATTTTCATAGCCATTCTTTCCCTGTGATTTCAGGGGGACCCGCCGAAACCGTCTTCGGACACGCCCCCGACATGAAAAAGCAAAAAAAGCCGGAACTTCCCCGGCAAACAACGTTGCATGCGTCTTAAATTAGCCCAAGAAACGATTATTGCAAGTCATTTTTCGGAAAAAAAACGTTTTTTTTTGCCTGAGCCGCTTTTTTCCGGAATTTTTTGAAAATATGCGGCGCGAAAACTTGAAATTCCGGTATTCCGTGCTATATTAAGGGACGTGATTTGTGAATACGACGTTCAAACACTCAAAACAGGAAGCAAAGAGAGAATGAAAAAGGATCTCCATCCCGCTTACGGTGACGCGGTCGTCACTTGCGCCTGCGGCGAGGTGTGGCATATCAAGTCCACCC
>JAFSYV010000257.1 GCA_017443585.1 Lentisphaeria bacterium
CAGGCTGAAGATCACTCCCGTGAAGCTTTACGGGAACTTCGGCTGGCGCATTTCCAACGGTCTCGTGGAGTTCACACTCCTCGAACTGGGAGCCCGGATCGTTTCCTTCAAGGTCAACGGCGTCGAGTGCTTCTACGGCAAAAATTTGGACAAGGCCCTGCCCCTGAAGATCCGGGCGGGGAAACTCTACGAATCCTTCACGCACATGTCCATTCCCGGACTGGGGGGCTATGAGGATGCCGGGCTGGAAGTGCTCCCCGAGTCCTCGGTGGACTGGGACATTTCGGTCAAGGAGATCTCCGACAAACGGATCGCCCTCGAGGCCTCCATGCTCATGCGGGGGAACATGTTCAAAATTTCCCGCATCATGAGCATCGTCCCCGGCAAGCCGGAGCTGAAGATCGACTACACCATTTCCAACGTCTTCCCCGCGGAGTTCAAGTCCGACGACCCCACCCACTACCACTTCCCGTGGCGGGGCCGTCTCAACGCCCGGATCGGCGACGACGCTCAGGGGGACTCCATCGAGGTGCCCACCTCCCTGAAACTCGAGGCGACGGTCTTCGACGTGAACAGGCCGGTCTTCTACGAGAAGCGCTCCGTGCCCCTGACGAAATCCAAACTTGCCAGCTGGAATCCCGGAAAGAAAACCGGCTTCGTCTGGAAGTTCGACGATTCCGTCAAGTACGCCTATCTGTGGTTCAATTCCAAAGGGGACCACAACGGGAAGAACAAGCTCTACACCCTCGAGATCTTCCGCGCCTTCTACGGGAACAAGCCGGGGATCCCAGGGAACACGCCTTTTTACATCGAGCCGGGAAAATCGGTGAGTTTTTCCATGTCCTTTACCGGGACGGCTCAAAAACCGGTGCTGTGACGGAAGGCCCCGGCTGGAGCGCAGTCCTTTTTCTTCAAACTGTATAAAAACTGGAGTGATCATGAAAATCAAACATCTGGCGGCGGCGGCGCTTCTGCCTGCCGTTCTTCTCGCGGCAAAAGATTTCTATCCGGCAGGGGATTTCGAAGGCAAAGAGCTCAAGCCTCTGCACATCATGCGGACCGAAATCACGGGAGGGGTCCGGAAGAGGGCCGACAAGACCAAAGTGACGGAACGGATCCAGAACGAAAAAGCCTTCTCCGGCAAACAGTCTCTGCTGCTGGAGTCCTCGGTCGAAGGGGTCCACTCCATCAATCTCCACAACATCAAGGTCACGCCCGGCAAGAAGTACGAATTCAGCTGGCGTTACTTCATCGCCGAAAAGCCGGCGGATTTCGACGTTTCCGGCCGGGTGATCTATAACCAGAAGGGCCAGAAGCCCCGGTACGCCTTCCCCCGCGGCAGCACGGAACCGGGCAAGTGGCATCAGGTCAAGCTGCTCTTCTACCCCCCCACGGGGACCGAGACGATCAGCACAACCATCTGGGTGGGGCGGGGCCGCTACCGGGTCTACCTGGACGACGTGCGGCTCATCGAGTTCGATGAAGCCAAAAGTCCCGTGGCCGACGGCAACACGGCTCTGCTCGGAGATGAGGGGGACGTGACCGTGTGGAAACAGTCCAACTACCGCCGGGTCGATGCGCTTTTCGTTCCGAAGGGGCTCAAGAAGGCCGACACGGTGAAGCTCACCGCCGCCGCCAACGAAATGGAGCCCTTCCAGCTGGCCGTATTCCCGAAACGGGAGCTGAAGGATGTGACGGTCAAGTTTTCCGACTTCAAGGGGGATGCGGGCGTCATCCCGGCGGCCGCCCAGAGTTTCGGCGTCCTGCGTTACGTGCCCATGCGCAACCCCAACAACCCCACCTTGAAGGGTGAGATCGCCGACCCCATCACGGATGAAACTTCAATCACCGCGCCCGCGGGCAAAAACACCGTCTTCTTTCTCCGCATTTTCGCCCCCAAAGGCACAAAAGCCGGACTCTACAAGGGGACCGTGACCCTGAAGGCCGGGGTGCAAGTCCTCGCCGCCGTGCCCGTGGAGCTCACCGTGCGGGACTTCAGCTTGCCCGACACGCCCCATCTGCGGACTTTCTTCTACGGCCATGTGGCCCGCACCGTCCGGAACTACAAGGACTCCCGGGGAGAGGCGGCAGTCCGTGCGGACTTTCTGCGGATCTTCCGGAATCACCGGATCACCGGCGACCAGTGCATCAAGCCCGCCTTCCCGCCGTACAAGATCGAGAACGGCCGGCTCATCGTCACCGACTGGAGCCAATTCGATGCCGAGTTCAAAAAAATGTACGCCTCGGGGATGCGCAGTTTCACCACTCCCTATCTGGGCATGATGGGAGACAACGGCGGCTGGTTCCCCAGAAAGACCGGCAAGCCCAAGATTTTCGGGAAGAGCCTTTTCTCGCAGGAAGCGAGGACTCTCGCCGGAGATTTCGCCAGGCAGTTCCACGAACACTGGCTCAAGATCGCCCCCCCGGACGCCAAATACTACTCCTACATCTACGATGAGCCCGAGCGCAAAGTCTACAAGCAGCTCAACGAGTTCACCGATGCGATCATGAAAGCGGCCCCCGGATTCCGTTTCTTCGTTCCCCACTGGGTGGACGAGGAGGTGCGCAACATCACGATCCACTGCATCGGCTTCGGCCCCGGCCGGATGAACCCCGAAAAGGAGAAGGGACTGGAAAACTGGTACTACAACTGGCCCCAGCCTCTGGACCACCGGAACTACATCAAGAACCGTCTTTTCGCGTGGCAGACCTTCGCCAACGGCGGGCAGGGGAGCTTGAAGTGGGACACCACCTACGTGCCTTCCCCCGACATAAATCCGTGGACGGAGCTGGAAAAGACCCATGCCAACGGCGAAGCCACCACCATCTTTCCCGCACTGAAGAAGGGCGGGAATCTGGTGCCCACGCTCCGGCTGGCGCAGATCCGGGAGTCCATCGACGACGTGGATTACCTTTTCATCCTCCGGGAAAAAGTGGAGAAAAAGTTCCCCGGTCAGGGGATGAAATACGTTCTTTCGCGCATCAAGGATCTCATCCCCGAACTGCCCTTCGCCTTCACCAACGACCTGGAACTGCTCTACAAGGTCCGCGACCGCCTCGGGGAGGAGATCGAAAACTTCGACCGGGCCCCCGTTGCGCTGGTCACGAGCACCCCTGACTGTTACGCGGCGACGGAACTTTCGGAGGTGGAGATCCGGGTCCGGGGTCCCGTCGGGGCCGCCGTTGAGATCGATGGAAAAACGGCGGGGACTCTCGCCGCCGGGAAGCCTCTTGTCCGCAAAGTCACGCTGACCAAATTCGGACCCAACGTCATCCCCGTCAAGATCACGGAAAAAGGAAAGAGCAAGACCTTCCGCATGACCTATACGCTCAAGCGCGACCCCAATCTGGCCAAACTGGAAGCTGTTTCCGACCAACTCGAAGCGCGGAAGCTCGGGACATCCCTTTACCGCAGCTTCGTGAAAAAGAGCGGTTCGGGCTCCTACACCGCCGCCGACCGGGCGAAATGTGCCGAACTTCTGGCCGATGCCGAGAGGAATCTTCTTGAAAGCCGCCTCAGCGCCGTCGATCCCAAGGCGAAAAGTCTGGTGAAGGCGGTGAACGAGCAGGCGAAGTGGATGTTCGACAACAAACTCTACGGCCGGGCGGGATATTATCTCGATCTGGCGGAAGAGTTCGCCAAAGCGACCCTTTCCCCCAAGTCCAGGCTGAAGATCACCCCCGTGAAACTTTTCGGGAACTTCGGCTGGCGCATTTCCAACGGTCTCATCGAATTCACGCTCCTCGAACTGGGGGGCCGGATCGTTTCCTTCAAGGTCAACGGCACGGAGTGCTTCGCGCTGGGGGCGCTGGACCGGGCTCTCCCCCTGAAGATCCGGGCGGGGAAACTCTACGAAAAGTTCACCCACCACTCGATCCCGCCGCTGGCGGGGTACGAGGACGCGGGACTGGAAGTGCTGCCTGAATCCTCGGTGGACTGGGACATTTCGGTCAAGGAGATCTCCGACAAACGGATCGCCATCGAGGCCTCCATGCTCATGCGGGGGAACATGTTCAAGATTTCCCGGATCATGAGCATCGTCCCCGGCAAGCCGGAGCTGAAGATCGACTACACCGTTTCCAACGTCTTCCCGGCGGAGTTCAAGTCCGACGATCCCAGCGTCTACCAGTTCCCGTGGCGGGGGCGGCTCACCCCCCGGATCGGCGACAACTTCCAGGGCGACGCCATCGAGGTGCCCACGAAGAAAAAGCTCAAAGCCACGCTCTTCGACGAGAAGAATCCCATCTTCTACGAGGAGCGTTCCGTGCTCCTGACGGAGTCCCGTCTGGGGAGCTTCAACGCGCAGAAAAAGGCGGGATTCACGTGGAAGTTCGACGATTCCATCAAGTACGCCTATCTGTGGTTCAATTCCAAGGGCGAACACAACGTCAAGTGGAAACTCTACACCCTCGAGATTTTCCGCTCCTTCTACGGGAACAAGCCGGGGATCCCCGGCAACACGCCCTTCTACATCGAGCCCGGAAAATCGGTGAGTTTTTCCATGTCCTTCATCGGCCGGACGAAGAAGTGATCCGCCGGAAGTGTTTTTGAACAGGAAAGGAGTTCCGTATGAAGATACCTCGCTTCGCCGTGACGGCCGTTCCGCTCGTCGTTCTGGCCCTGACCGGATTTTCCTGCGCTTCGGCGCAGCAGGGAGCCGCCGTTCCCGCTCCCCCCGCGAAGACGGCGCAGGCCAAGGTCGCCTTGTACGTGGATGACGGCAGCGGCGGCATGGGCGTGTTCCACTGGGCGCGCCTGATCGCCCACTCGCCCAAGCTGGAGCTCTCGCTCATCACGGGCAAGGAGATCCGCGAAGGGGGCCTCGAGGGCAAGAACCTCGTGGTGTTTCCCGGCGGATACAGTCCCCGGCAGTACCGTTCCCTCAAGGAGGAGGGGGCCGCCGCGGTCCGGAAGTTCGTGGCCGCGGGGGGCTCCTATCTGGGCATCTGCGCCGGGTTCGCCAGTGCGCTGAACTGCAAGGAGCGGATCCGCCTGCTGCCCTTCGGCCGGAAGCCCCAGTCCGGCGGCAAGCTGGCCAAGCTGCTGGTGGCGATCACCGAACGGGGCGGCAAGGTCCTCGACATCAAGCCGGGGAAATATCTCGTGCGCTACAACGGCGGTCCCATCGCCTGTCCCGGCGAGAAGCCCGGCGAAGGCTGGGGCGAGGGGCTGGCTCTCTTCAAGAACACCGTGAGCTACCACAACAAGCCCGAAGGCAACTTCTTCGACACGCCCGCCATCATCCACGGCCAGTTCGGGAAGGGCAAGGTCATCGCCACGAGTTTCCACCCCGAGTCCTACCAGTCCACCCACCCCATCGCCCTGGGGTGCATCTACGCCGTGACGGGCGTCAAGCCCGAGACCCGCCTGCCGGCCGAAGCGCCCTTCAGCGTCAAGGCGGGTTTCTGCACCTCCTACGTGCGTCCCGATCGGGCGAATGTGGACCTGATGCTGGCGCTGGACCGCCATCCCGGCATCACCATGAAGTTCATCGACGGTCACGAGATCGATATGGGCAATCTGGATGTGATCGACGTGCTCGTTCTGCCCGAAATGGGGGAAAGCTCCTGCAGGAAGTTCTGCGAATCGCAGAAGGGCCCGCTCCAGCGCTTCCTCGCCCGCGGCGGCCGGGTCGTGGGGTCGGAGACCGCCTTGCGTTTTCTGCCCGGCAAGGCCCGGTCCAAGGCCGCGAAGACTCAGGCGGACTTCATCAAATACACCTTGTCGAGAGACTGGTGAAACGGGAATAAAGGAGTCTCGATCATGTTCGAAATGGGCTGTGCGACAGTCGACGTGACGCCGGATTTTCCCGTCTTTCTGCGGGGCTACGGTGCGCGGAACGAAATGAGTTCCGGGGTCGCCGATCCCATCGCGGCGGGCGTCGTCGCGCTGGAACAAGCGGGGCGGAAGCTCCTGCTCATCACCGTGGACACCGACGGCGTCCACGGCGAGATCTGCCGCCGCATCGCCGAAAGGATCGAAGGCGAGTTCGGCATTCCCGCCGACCATGTGTTCATTTCCGCCTCCCATACCCACTTCGGTCCGGGATTTTCCCGGTACGCCGTGACCCATGCGGGGGGCAGCCTCGAGCTGGGCATCTACCCGGCGGATACCGTCTATTTCGACTTCTGGTTCGGGAAGGTCCGGACCGCCGTCCGGGAGGCGCTGGCGGACCTGGAGGAGGTCACGCTCGAAAGCGCGGTGATTCCCGTCCCCGGTGTCGCTTTCAACCGCCGGACGGTCAGAAAATCCGACGGGCTCGTCACCACCAACTACGTGATCCCGGAGGATCCGGAAAACTACACCTTTTCGCCCATCGACGGCGATTTCCACGTCTGGCGCTTCATGAAAGGGGGCCGTCCCAAGGCGCTCCTCGGGCGCTTCGGCTGCCACCCGGTGACGGACGAGGGGCTTTCCTACGAGATCTCCGCCGACTTTCCGGGGGCCTTCCGCCGGGCGGTCATGAGGGATCTGGGGTGTCCGGCCTTCTTCGTGCAGGGGACGGCCGGTGACGTGGTCCCCATGCGCCGCACCACCCGTTCCCGGCAGGACATCGGCGAGATCCTTTCCCGGCTGATCCTGCTGAACGAACTCAACTTCCGCCCGGCGGGGGAGTTTGCCCTCGTTCCGGAGCACTTCACGGTGCCGACCCGTCTCACCCGGTTCCCCGACACGGACGATTTGGAAGGCTTCTGGCAGCGCGCCCTCGAAGAAGCCCGGCAGCTCCCGCCCGAAGACGCCTATTTGTCTCTCTACGAAGCTTCCAGTCGTTATCTTCTTGCCAAACGGTTCGGGAAGAGGGAGTTCGATTTCCCCGTATCGCTGCTCCGGCTGGGGAACGAGACTCTCGTCTTCCTGCCCTGCGAGGTTTTGACCGACATGGGGCTGGCCCTGCGCCGGGCGTGTCCGGAAGCGCTGGTCGTTTCCCTGACGGGGGGCTACGAGGATTATCTGCCCCTTTCCGCCGACTTCGCCAAGGGGGGCTACGAGACCGACAGCGAAGCGGACTTCACCCCCGACACCGGGGACCGGGTCCTCGCCGCCTGCATCGACGCCGTGACGAAATATCGCCGGACCCAGCCGAACACGGCTTGCAATTAAGGAAAAAGGATGCTATATTAAACTTCGGGGAATCGTTTTTCCGCCCGAGCGGGCGGAGGTTTCCCGCACTTCAACCAAACGAGGAAAGAAGAAAATGAAAAAACTGTTCGTCTGTGCCATGCTCATGGGGCTGGTCCTGCCCGCCATCGCCGCCGACATCATCGTCTACAAGGGCGATTCCAAGGATGCCAAGGATGCCGTCTGCTATTACAACAACGGCAATTTCTACGCCGATGCGGCCCGCAAGCAATTCCTTTTCAGGCATCCCGGCGGTATTGCCAGCACGGATAAGAAAGGCAGCAACAAGGCTGCGGTCTACCGCTTTACGGGCGGCAAGATCTACAAGGGCAATTCCATCAAGAAACAGGACTGCCTCGCCACCATCGTCGTGAGCAAGACTCAGAAGGGCTACACAAAGGACGCCAAGATCTACGACGGCTGGGCTCTCGTCCGTGAGAAGAAGGAACGGTTCGACAAGGGCGGCATCACCGTCGTCATGAGCCAGAAAGTCACTGCCGACGGCAAAAGCGCGCCTGCGGGCAAGGTGCTCTACACCATCAGCGGCAACAAGATCTACAAGGGCGACTCCACCGATCCCAAGGATTGCGTTCTGAGCTACACCGGTGATCTCGACTCTGCCCGTCTGCTTTTCATTGCCTTCCAGTTCACCAAGTGAATCTGCCCGGCGATCCGAGACAAGGGGCCGTTCCTTCCGGGGAACGGTCCTTTTTTTGCGCTGTTTCCTACGCCTGTTTCGGGGAAGCGGGCAGGGGGCTTCCGGGCAAGTGCACGTTGGCGACCCGGCGCTCCCGGCTCCGGGGACCGGGGAAGGGACCGCCCGCCTCGAGGGCCCGCTGTCCTTCCGGCGTGAGGGTGACGCGCCATGCGTCGGCACGGAACTCCGGAAGTTCCGGCGGCGGGTATGCATCGATGGGGATCAGCGCCGCCGGGCCGTGGAGTTTTATCGGCGGGAGCTCGTCCGTCGCCAGACGGTCAAGGGCCTGCCACACCACCGTGTCCCCGAAAAAGGGCCGCTCCTCCGCCGCGGAGACCGCTTCGAAAAGCGGCGCGAGTTGCGTACGGCCCGCCGCCAGAGCCGTCATGATCTCCCTTTCGAGCCGGTTCAAGCCGCTTTCATCCGGCAGCTGTTCAAGGAGCCGCCGGGCGGCGGGGGCGAGAAAGGGCGTCAGGGGATGTTCCCGCCGGGCGAGGCGGCGCCACGCTTCGGGAGAGGCGGCGGTAAAGGCCCGCCAGCTTTCCCGCGCGTCGTCGATCATGGGCTTCGTCAGGAGCCGGCGGCGGCCGAACATGGTTTCGAACTCCTTTTCGTCCAGTTCGGCATATCCGGCAAAGCGGCTTCCGTCGCTCCGCAGTTCCTCGCAGACGAGGAAGAGGTCCGTGCCGCGGAGCTCTTCCCTTGCGAAATGGAGCAGTTGGCAGAGGAGCATCATGTCGTAGAGGCAGCTGTCGAACCAGAGCGTGACCTCATCGGCCCGCGCCAGCGCCTTTCTGATGATATCGTATCGTTTCCGGAGCAGACTTGCGGCCCGTTCCCGGCCGCCCAGATAGTCCGCCAGGGCCTCCGCCCGCGCATCGTACCACGCGGGGTCGTCCCAGTCCGTCGGGGGGAGCGGTCCTTCGAAGAGATTGTCCGTCCACGCCAGGTGCGTCCCTCCGAAGAGGGCCGACGCGGCTTTGGCGGACCAGTCGCCGGAATGGATGTGGAGCATGGCCCTCATCGGAACGTCCTCCTTTCCCGGAAGTTACTGTTGGACGGCGAGTGTCCCTTCCCGGCCGGGGAAGGGGGCGAGCTTCATGACGGCGTCGGGGGCGGTGTCCCGGGCGAGCTCCGCCGCCTCCTTCATGGGGATGAAGGAGTACCCTTGGGCGAGGGCCCGGTCGAGGTACTCTTCGAACTGCCTGGCGCAGCGGCCTCCTTCGGCTTCCGCGTGGATCGTCAGCACGTTGAGCCGATCCTCCTTGAGGAGCGAGAGCTGGAAATCGTTGTAGTTTTCGTCGGTGACGCCGTCCCGGCCCAGAGCTTCGTCGTAGGTGGGGAGCGTCACCGGGATCTGGAGCCGGGGGAGCCTTTCCCCGTCCACGATGGGGAAGAAGGGCGCATAGCCCCGGCAGTCGCTGTCGTAGTCGAAAGGGAATTCCAGCTTCAGTTTCAGGAGCCGGGCGTCCGCCCGCCAGCCGGGGGCGGCGGAGGTGCGGACGAAACTTCCCAAAATCTCGGTGAGTTTTTCCACGCCGCGCGTGATCTCATTGCGGAGCGCCTTGTCGCTCATGGTGAGGAGCCCCGCCTGCGCTTTGTGGTGGTCCCAGGCGTGGAAGCCCGGTTCGTGCCCGGCCCCGACGCATTGCCGGATGACTTCGGCGTGGTGCTTGCCGATGCCCGGCCCCGGCCACGCGGTGCCCATGAGGACGATCTCCGGGCCGTAGAGCCCGGCGGCGTTGGTCCGGAGCATCTTCCACAGAAAGGCGGGCTTGAGGAGCCGCCACAAATGGCGCCCCATGTTGTCGGGGCCCGCGGAAAAATAAAAGGTCCCCCGGATCTTCCGCTGCCCGAGGATCTCGCAGAGCCGGGGAACGCCCCGGCCCGTGCCGCGGAAGGTGTCCACGTCGATGCGGAGCGCGACGACCTTTTTCATGGAAAGCGTTTCAGAGTTTGAATTCGCCGGAGTTGAGAGCCTCGCGCAGGAAGAAGTCCAGCGTGGTCTCGATGGACTTCGCCAGCTTGATCCTGGGCTCCCAGTTCAGGAACCTCTTGGCGTTGCGGATGCTGGGCACCCGGTGCTGGACGTCCTGATAGCCCTTGCCGTAGTAGGCGCCCGATTCCACCACGACGAAGCCCGCGAAAGGCGGGAACTTGGCGCGCAGTTCATGGGCGTCGAACTTCTCGACCAGCATTTCGGCCATTTCCCGGATGCTGGCTTCGTTGGCGGGGTTGCCGATGTTGATGATCTTGCCGTCACAGATGCCGTCCTTGTTTTCGATGATCCTGAAGAGAGCTTCCACGCCCTCCTTGATGTCCAGGAAGCAGCGCTTCTGCTCGCCGCCGTCGATGAGCTGGATGGGGGAGCCCTGGACCAGATTGAGGATCAGCTGGGTGATGGCCCGCGAACTGCCGATGCGGGCGCTGGTCAGGCTGTCGAGACGGGGCCCGATCCAGTTGAAGGGCCGGAACAGGGTGAACCGGAGCAGCCCCTTGGCGCCGTAGGCCCAGATGACCCGGTCGAGAAGCTGCTTGCTGGTGGAGTAAATCCAGCGCTGCATCCGGATGGGGCCCGTGATCAGCTTGGAGTTGTCCTCGTCGAACTGGGGATCTTCGCACATGCCGTAGACTTCGCTGGTGGAGGGGAAGATGATCCGCTTGTTGTACTTGACGCAGTAACGGACGATCCGCAGATTTTCCTCGAAGTCCAGCTCGAA
>JAFSYV010000258.1 GCA_017443585.1 Lentisphaeria bacterium
CGAAGAGATGGCCGTCGTACCCTTCCGTGTCGAGATGCAGGTCCGAAAGAAACACCTCGGTCCCGCCGTGTTTCCAGGACTCCCGGGCCGCCAGAGCCAGCAGTTCGGGCGTCAGAAAATCGGCGGGCTCGTGCGGAGCGTCCGCACACTGCCCCGTGAGGTAGGGAAGCTGGAACTTGAGCATGGAGCGGTAGATTTCCGCATTGTCGACCTGGAACTGGAAATATTTCTTTTCCGCAGTCACCGCCGCGTTGAAGGGCAGTCCCGCGGGGCCCGCCAGCGTCAGGAAGGCGGTGCGCCCGTTCTCCCAGTTCAGCATGATCTGCCTGAAGTTCCCGCCTCCCAGATAACGGGCGGAGCGGGCTCCGGGGCCCATGAGGCCGCAGATCAGACTGTAGCCGTGGATGCCGTAGTTGAATTCATCCGACCCGACGGCGGAACAGACGGTGCGGATCTCGCCGCGTTCGCTCCCGGGACAGCTCAGTATTTCACTTGTTTCGCGGCAGTAGCGCAGACTGGAACCGCCGGTTATCCGGTGTCCCTGTTTGAGCCAGTCCAGCACCGTGGCGGCGTCTTTCATGTTGCCCACGACGGGTTTGTCCAGCAGGACGGCGGCGCCCGCTTCGATGAAGGGGGCCGCCTGTTCCAGATGACGGTCCCAGTTGGCGGTGTGGATGATCACGCCGTCCACCAGGGGGACCATTTCCTCGAGGGTCCGGGGGAGTGCGGCTTTTTCCAGTCCCTGCTTCCGGGCGAAGTCGGCGGTAATCCCGCGGGGCGGGTCTCGCCGGAGTCCCACAGGGCGGCGATCTCGACGGAGCAGAAGCCTTCCCGGTCAAGTTCGCGGATGACCGGAATCCAGTTGATGGGATGCGACGTGCACAACCCTGCGATGCCGAGTCTGAATTTCATTTTGTGCAAACTTCCTTTCAATGCGGCATTTTCAATATGATGCCCATGACTTTGTCCGGCGTGTCCAGAAGCATATCCGCGGCGGTGTTGGTCTCTTCGAGTCCCAGCGTGGCGGTTATCATGGGCTTCACCAGCAGGCGTTTTTCCGCGATGAGGCGGACGATCTCGTTGAGGTTCCGCTGAGTGGTGTACCGGACGAAGGCGTTGGGGTAGTCCCTGCCGTATTCCCATGCGGTGTCGTGATAGCCCGCTCCCGTCCGGGCGGCGGAAATGATGCGGAGATTCCCGCTGGAAGCCCCGCCGCCCACTTCGACCAGACAGCCTCCCACGAGGATGATCTTCCCCATGCGGTGGCCGTCGGCGGAAAGTTTCATCACTCTCTGGACCTGATGGAAGGCGGCCGTCGCCTGTCCTCCGAAAGCGAAGACGGCGAAATCGAAGCCGTAAGGCGCGGCAAAAGCCGCCGCGTCTTCCCCGGCGGAACTCCGGCGGGGGTCCCGGACATTTTTCAACCGGCATTTCCGGGCGATGCGGCGTCTTCCGGCAAGGGTTTCCCAGAGGAGCACCCGCGCTCCGGAAAGCTGGCTCAGCTGGGCCGCCATGTTTCCCACGAGACCGCCTCCCAGCACCAGCCCGTAGTCGCTCAGTTGAGGGTCGGCCTGACGGACCGCGTGGAGCGAAGTCGCCCCCAGACAGGCGAAGGTCGCCTCTTCGAAGGAAAGGCGGTCGGGGATGGGGACCGCCAGATTGACGGGAACGTTGACCCAGTTGGCGTGTTTCGCTCCGCCGCCCATGGCGGCCACCCGGTCGCCGGGCTTGAGATTTTTGACGTTCCCCCTGACTTCGGTGATGACTCCGGCGCAGGCATAGCCGAAGCGTTTGGGGGCGGCGGAAAGGTCGTGCTTCTGCCGGAAAGCCCGGACCGGCACCATCTCCGTTCCCGGACTGACCAGGGAGCAGTCGACCTTGATCCTCACCTCGTTTTCCGCCAGTTCCGGCAGGGGAACGGACTCCATGCGGATCACGCCGTCTCCGTGGAGCAGAGCCATAAAACGTTCTTTCGTCATGATTCTCCTTTCTGATGTCTTTTTTTGCAGGCGTAAAAATCGTATGTCACGCTTCGTACGACCTTGTTTCACTGCTGAACGATAAATTTTTTCCCGATCCCGCAGAGTTCTCCGGAACTGCGGACGTTCACGTGTCCGTCGGCCCGCGGCACATCGGCCCTGCCGCCGCGGCGGATCACTTTTTCGGAACTTCGGCGAATCTGATGTTGTCTATCCACACCACGCCCTTCGCGTTCCGGAGCCCGAAACGGATGCAGCGGCTCCGCCCCTTGAGAACCTTGCCGCCGTCGGGGCCCGTGGTCCAGAAAAATCCCTGACGGGTCCAGGGCATGGTCCCCGTGTAGGGGGCCTTGGGGAAGAAGTTGTTGCGGTTGTCTCCCAGCAGCAGCTGGAATCCCCCGTTGGAGCCCGCGGCCTCCACCTTTTCCGTCTTCATGTAGAAGCTCACCGCATAGGTGGTGTTCGACTTCAGAGGAAGCCCCTGAAGGAGCCACTTGAAACCGCCGTCCCGGGCATCCAGCCTGACGCTGCGGCCGCCGGTGATGAAGGTGCTTTCATCCAAAACCGGGCCGCCGGGCCCCGGGGAACTGACGGCCCATGTTCCCCGGAAGGGCCGGGTGAAATCGCCGTTCCGGATCATGTTGCCGTCAGACACCTCTGCGAAGACCAGTCTGCCGTAATTTTCCGCCTCGTGGAAGCCGATGCGGTTGGGGGACCAGACGTAGAAGCGGCATCCGGCCTTCTTTTTTTTCAGGGCCCGGTGGCGGCAGAAGTTGGCCCGGAATTTCGCCGCATCGAAGCAGGGAAGATCGGTTTTCGGCACGGCGATCTCGACGGTGAAGCGGTCCTTCAGGGCTTTTGCGGCGATCTTCGCATCTGAGGTCCACGGGCCGCCGGGTCTGGTCGTGCTGCCGACCCGGAGATGTTTTGTTTCGGAAACGGTCCCTTTGCTGTTGACGGTCAGATGATAATACTCTCTTCCGTTCCCGGAGGGATCGAGGAAGAGTTCCGCGACGGAATCCATCCACAGGTCCTTGTGGTTCCGGGTCCGGCGGTCGGCCCATATATCCTCCATTTCGGGTTCCATGCATTCGAAGCTGAAGTAGAGATTTTCCCTGTCCGCTCTGCCCCGGATGATCGTTTTGACTTCACAGGCGTCTCCCGTCACGGGGAGCAGGAAAGCCGTTTCCGCCTTCTTCCAGCCGGAGTCGCCGAGACTCCCGTCGACGGTGATGCTCTCGCCTGTTTCGAGGGGCTTCACGAAATAACTCCAGTCGGCGAGCGCATTCTTTTCCCGGAAGTATTTTGCGGATGCTTCGAGCAGAGACCCCAGAAACTGCTTCCGGATGAACTTCAGCCGCTCCAGCGTTTCGCCGGAGACTTTCTTTTCCGCCTGATCGAAGAGTTTGCCGAAGGCGGCGAGTTTGGCCGGAGAGTAAATTTTTTCCCACACTTCGTGGATGGTGGGGGGCGTGGTCACGGGGCCGAGGGGAGTTTCCGTCACCTTGCCGAGGAGCTTCGTCGTCCAGATGTTTTCCAGTTCCCGGTAGAAATTTTCCATTTCGGGAGCGGCTTTGCCGAACATCAGCCTGTAGTGTTCGGCGATGAGGGCGTCGACGTCCGTGCCGTTGTCCCACGCCAGTTTGAAATAGACGTATGTGTTGAGATAATTGAATATCCACTTGTCGGATTCCCCTTCGTAAAAGGAACCGAAGGTGTAAGGCGCCTGACGCTTGTAGTACCTGCCTATGGTCCGGGGGGCCATCTGGGGGATGCCCTCGTGGTAGAAGGTGCTTCCTTTTCCCCGTTTGTGGGGATAAGTCCACAGCCACACCTTGCGCCCGCCCAGTTTGCGCGTCCACGCCCGTATCCGTTCGTCGTGGGCCTTGCGCATTTCCGGAAAACCCTCCGCCCAGGGACCGGTGACGGCCACCATGACCTCCATGCCGGCGGGGATGGCGCACTTCGGCGGTTCCTTGTACCGGGCGTAGGCCATGGCCGTCACCTTGCCTCCGACGCCCGATTTTTTGATCCTGCGGGCGATGTCGGTGACGAAAGTCCACACATATTCGTTTTCGCCGTACCGGGCGATGAAGGCCTTGCACCGGGGGCAGAGACAGCGGCGGTGGTGGTCGCCGGGCATGACGCTGAAGAATCCGGGCTGGCCCACCACCGTATCCCAGCGGAAGCCGGGCTTGGGATCGCGGTCGGTGCCGCCCATCACGCCCCGTTTGGAGGCCGGTTCCCCTTTCAGATAGGAAATGCCGTCAAGGCAAATCTCGTTCCGGAATCCTTCCGAAAGGTAACAGCCGCTCCCCACCGAGTAGTGGGCGGGGGCATAGAGTTTTCCGTTGGGGTCTTTGGCGAAGTATTCGGGATGACTTTGGGCGAAGCGGCGGTAGTAGCCGCTGTGTTCGAGGCTGTGACAGCAGGGGACATAGAAGGTCTGGGCCCGGCGGCGGTAATTCTGAAGCGTCGCTCCTTGCGGTCCCGGGTACTCCTTGTCGTACCAGCCGGTGTAAATTTCCTGACAGCGGCGCTGAAAATGGTCCGGCCGGTCGTAAATGTCGACGCTGCCCGGCGTGATTTTCGTGATGCGGGGGATCACTTCGCCGTACTTGCCCGGGAAGTAGAAACGCACCCCGGCGAAATGCTCCAGAAAGAAGTAGGCCCCGAAAAGCGTGGCGTGTTCGAAGTAGATGCCCCGCATTTGGGCCGGCTCCCCCTTCCGGTCGTCCCGGCCCGCGATGACGATCATGTTTTTACCCGACTTGACGGCGAACCCGTCCCGGTCGAACTTCGAAACGTCGACGCCCAGAGCCCGGGAGTATTCATTGTCGCCCACGACGATGGAAAACTTCCCGGCCGCGGGGGCGGGGACCACGGGGATCGCGGCGCCGAAGGCTTTCCCCAGGTATTTTGCCAGCTCCGCGGCGGCGAATTTCGCCGTGGGCGTCGATCCCGGCGGCAGGACCACGCAGGTGTTCCGGTCAATGGTGTGCTCCGCCGTCCTTTCCTCGGAAATGCGCCGGGGAAGTTTCGGGTCGAAGTCCGATCTGAGCGGCGCGGCGGAAAGGCCCGTCAGGGCCGCCGCCGTCATGAGGCAGAATGTCGTTTTCATGGTCCATGATCCTTTATGTCGGACAAGGGGGGCGGAAAATGCGGGAAACATTTTCACAGCGTTTCCCCCAGAGTGAAATTGACTTCGGTGGTGATATTGCAGTGTTCTCTCGGTTCCGCGACGGTGAGCAGGCTGTGGAGTTTCCTCACCGCGAGGACCGCCAGCTGGACCGGATTCGTCTTCACCGTCGCCAGCCGGGGCGAACGCATGGCAAGGTCGAAGCCGTTGAAACTGACAACGCCCGTTTTCCTGAAACTGCCGTATTTTCGCAGGATATGGTCCGCGATCCGGCGGCCCAGATGATCGGTGGAGCAGACGATCAGGTTTTTCCCGCCCCGAGGCGCGAAGGAGTTTATGCACTCGTCCGTCTTGCGGAAAAGCGTTTCGCTCGGCATGGTGTGGCAGTTTTCGATCAGCCGGAGCTGTTCCGGAGAGAGCCTGTTCTGCCGGATGTACTCCTGAAAGGCCCCTTTTCTCTCGGCCTCGTTCGCGCTGCCGTTGCTCATCTCGCAGAAGATGTAGTTGCGGTACTCGAATTTCGAGGCGGCTTTGAGGATGGCCAGCATCCCTTCCCGGTTGGGCTGGGTCACGGAGGGCAGAGGCAGTTTGCTGTTCCTGTTGACCACCACGATGGGTTTGGGTATTCTGGGCAGAAGGGGCTGGAGCACTTCGTCCGGTATCCTTTCGTCCACGAGAAAACCGTCGACTTCGGGCGTCATCCTGAGCATGGCCGCCGCGACGGCCTGCAGCGCGTCGCCGCCGTAGGGGGGATAGCTCAGGGGCAGGACGGTATGACTGGTAAGCAGATCGAGGTGCAGACGGCAGCATTCGTCCTGAACGGCGTAATTTATGATGTTGAAGTAGTTGTCATCGGGACTCGTGGGCCGCAGCGGACGCAGGAAGTTGCCGATGCGGCCGAAAAAAATGCTTCCGCCGCTTCCGCCCGGAGCGACCACATAACCGGAGCCCCGCTTGCCGCGGATGCAGTTCATGGCCAGCAGCTCCTTATACACCCGCATGGCGGTGATATGGCTGACGCCGTACTGGCTCCGCAGCTCGGAAACCGAGGGGACCCGGCTGCCGGGGGCCAGTTCTCCGCAGTCGATCCGTTCCTTGATCGCCCGGGTTATGGTTTCGTAAAGAGGCATTGTCATCTTCCGACTCTCCTTAAGTGAGCATATCGATAATATTACCGGACATCATGCTTTTGCCATAATATACAGTCCCCTTCTTCTTTTGTCAAGGCCGGGGCCGTATTTTTCCCGAAAAAGGAATTTTTGCCCGACTTCCATTTGCAATATCGCCGTCCTGTGTTATATTCTGTGAATGCGTGTTTTCACAGGAGGAAAAAATGAACAAAGCCGAAAAAGCCCGCTCCCTTTTCACGCAGGGAGCCAACTGTGCCCAGTCCGTGGCGGGAGCCTTCGCCGCCGAGTGCGGCCTGACCGAAGAACAGGCCATGATCATGGCTTCAGGTTTCGGGGGCGGCGTGGGGAGACTCCGCGAAGTCTGCGGCGCCGTCAGCGGCATGGTGCTGGTGCTGAATATCCTTTACGGCTCCGGGAACCCCGCCGACAAGGCCGCCAAGGATGCCCAGTACGCCCGGATCCGGGAGGTCGCGGCTCAGTTTCAGGAGAAGGCCGGCACCTTGATCTGCCGGGAACTGCTGGGACTGGAAAAGGGACAGGAGGAACCTCCCCGCTCCGATCCCCGGAACGCCGCCTACTATGCCGACCGCCCCTGCGCCGGACTGGTGGCTCTGGCGGCGGAAATAACCGAAAAATACATCGCCGAACATAAACGCTGAAACGGAGAAGACAAGAAGATGTCCGAAAAGAAAGTTCCCCTCGCGTTCGCTTATTCCTGGGGGCCCGTCCCCGATTCCATGATCCCCAACGTCATGGCCGAATTCAAATGGCACGGCGTGGACGATCTGGTTTTC
>JAFSYV010000259.1 GCA_017443585.1 Lentisphaeria bacterium
AGGATGTACCAATCCAGCACCCACAGGGGAAACCAGCGGCGGGGGATGGTGATCAGCCTGTTGCAGGCTTGGCGGACATTCGAATCGTTCACGGGCAAGACAACTCCCTGTATTGACGTCAGCGCCGGGGGTGCAGCCGCCTCTGGACGGCCAGCGCGCCGTTGGCATCGACGTGGGTGTAAACTTCGGTGGTGGAAATATCGCTGTGCCCCAGCATCTCCTGGATGCACCGCAGATCGGCTCCGTGGGAAAGCATGTGGGTGGCGAAACTGTGACGCAGGGTGTGGGGGTGGACATTCTTGGTGATGCCCGCCCGGAGCGCCGCCACGCGGATGACGCTCCACACCCACTCCCGGTTGAGCCGGCGGCCGCTCTTGGAAAGGAGCAGCCAGGGGGCATGGGGATTCTTCTCGGCGAGCGCGGGACGCCCTTCGCGGAGATAGAGCCGGATCAGCCGGAACGCCGGGGCCCCGCAGGGGACCACGCGGGTCTTGCTGCCCTTGCCCGTGACCCGCAGAAAGCCGCCTTCGAAGTCGCAGTCGGCCTCACGCAGCCCCGTGAGCTCCGAAGCCCGCAGCCCCGAGCTGTAAAGGAGCTCCAGCATCAGGCGGTTCCGCAGTTCGAAGGGGCCTTCGGAGGTGCTGAAGGCCCCCAGAAGCCGATCCACTTCGTCCTCGGAAAGGAAATCGGGCAGGATCTTCCACCGGCGGGGGGAATCCATGACGGCGGTGATGTCCTTCGGGATCCGCCCCTCCTCGGCCAGGCGGCGGAAGAGGAGCCGGAACGAGATCAGCCGCCGGGCCACGGTGGAACTTTTCAGGGGATGCTCCGCACAGCTCTGCAGGTAGTCCAGCAGGTCGTCGGCGGAAAGCACCCGCCACGACGCCCGGCCGGATGCGGCGAAGAACTCCGCCGCATCCCGGAGATCGGAGGTGTAGGCGGCAACGGAGTTCCCGCTCAAGCCCCGCTCGATGGTCAGGAACGCCGCCAGATCGTCGATGTCCCGGTCAAATTCCATATGCGTACGAACGCTTCACTTTCTCTTACTTCACGGTCCCCCGGCGGCCGTAACGGTGGCATTCGATCAGAAAATCCACCGCCTCCTCGGCGGTGTCCACCACCTTGAAGAGGGAAAGGTCCTCGGGGGAGATCATGCCTTCGCCCAGAAGCTGCTCCCGGATCCACTCCATCAGGCCGCCCCAGAACTTGCTCCCCAGCAGGATGATGGGGATCAGATTGATCTTCCGGGTCTGGACCATGGTCAGCACTTCGGAAAACTCGTCCAGAGTGCCGAAGCCGCCGGGATAGACCACCGCGGCGGCGGAGTATTTGAGGAAACAGACCTTCCGGACGAAGAAATACCGGAAGGAAAGGGCCTTGTTCTGGTACTGGTTGGGATGCTGCTCCATGGGGAGTTCGATGTTCAGCCCCACGGAGGAGCCGCCCGCCTCGAAGGCGCCCCGCGAAGCCGCCTCCATGATGCCGGGGCCGCCGCCGGTTATGACGCCGTAACCGGCCTTGACCAGCCGTCCCCCCAGCTCGCGGGCGGAGTTGTAGTACTCGGAATCCGCGGGGGTCCGGGCGGAACCGAAAACCGACACGTGAAGCTGATTGATGCCGCCCATCCGGTCGAAGGATTCCACGAACTCGGACATGATGCGGAGGATCCGCCAGGAATCGGCGGGCATGAACTCCAGATTGTCGCGATAGACGCCGTTGAAGATGTTGTCTGAAAGATCCTGTTTCATTCTCGGTCCTCCTCAAAAAGTCCTTTTTTTCAATTGATGGGCGCCAAAGGCTGATAAACCGGGTCCACCCCGGCGGAACCGTAAGGTGCGGGTGTGCCGGCGGGCCGGGCCTGCGCCGGGGTCTCGTACGAGAGCACGAAGCGTTTGTTCTCGGTCAGGTCCCGCAGCACGACCGCGCCCCGTTCGGAATAGATGCCGTAGCAGAAATTCCACAGCCGGGCGTTCTCGCGCTCCATGCCGACAAGGGTGATCCGGCCCGTCTCCGGATCCACGGAGTACTTGCCGCCCCACTCCCAGAAAGCGAGGCTGCCGGGGATGTTCCGGGCGGCCCGGACCCGCAGGAAGATCAGGTCCCGGTAGACCATGGCGAATTCGCCCCGGTCCCGGCCGAGATACCTGCCCTCCTGCAGCCGGGGGCTCCGGCACCCGGCCAGAAGCAGCAGGGCCCCGAAGAGGGGAAACACTCTTTTCAGCAGTTCCATGGACGAAACGCTCCTCGCACCCTCGAAATGCGCCGGTTCAGACGATGATGTTGATGAGCCGGCCCTTGACGTAGATGAATTTCCGCACGGTCTTGCCTTCGACCAAGGCGGCGATCTCGGGCTGTTCCAGCGCGATGGCCCGTGCGCCTGCTTCGTCGCACTCCACGGGGACCATCACCCGCTTGCGGGGCTTGCTGTTCACCTGGATCATGACCTCGACCTCGGCCACCTTGAGCTTGTTCTCATCCCACTTGGGCCAGGGGGTATAGGCGATGGTTTCCGTGTGGCTCAGATGCTCCCAGAGCTCCTCCCCCAGATGGGGAGCGAAGACCGAAAGCATCTGCACGAACTTTTCCGCCGCCTCGCGGGGGATCTCCTTCAGGGTCGAAAGTTCGTTCAGGCAGACCATCAGGGCGCTGATGGCGGTGTTGAACCCGAAGCTGTCCAGATCCGAAGTGACCTTCTTGACCGTGCCGTGGATGACCCGGTCCAGCTCGGGCGTACAGGGCTTGTCGGTGATGACCGCGCCGCCGATGACCCGGCAGGCCCGCTTGAGGAAGCGGAACACGCCTTCCACGCCGGTGGTGCTCCAGGGCTTGGTGGCCTCGAGGGGACCCATGAACATCTCGTAGAGCCGCATGCTGTCGGCGCCGTATTTGGCGATGACGTCGTCGGGGTTGACCACGTTGCGCAGGGACTTGGACATCTTGGCGGGGAACTCGGTGAGCTTTTCGCCGTCGCTCTTGCGCACGGGGCCCGCGGGGGTGAAGTCCACCTGATCGGTGGGCACCAGCACGCCCCGGCCGTCCTTGTAGGAGGTCCCGAGGATCATCCCCTGATTGATGAGTTTACGGAAGGGCTCCTTCGTGGAGACCAGCCCCAGATCGAAGAGCACCTTGTGCCAGAAGCGGGCGTAGAGCAGATGGAGCACCGCGTGTTCGGCGCCGCCCACATAGAGGTCCACGGGCATCCAGTATTTTTCCTTGGCGAAGTCCCACGCGGCGGCGTCGTTCCGGGGGTCGATGTAGCGCAGATAATACCAGCAGCTGCCCGCCCACTGGGGCATGGTGTTGGTCTCGCACCGCCCCTTGCGTCCGGTCTTGGGATCCACGTAATTCACCCAGTCGGCGGCCTTGGCCAGCGGGGGTTCCCCCGTGCCGCTGGGCTTGAAGTCGCTCATTTCGGGCAGCTCCACGGGGAGATCCTTCTCGTCCACGAGTTCGATGGAGCCGTCCTCGTAATGGATGATGGGGAAGGGTTCGCCCCAATAGCGCTGACGGCTGAAGAGCCAGTCCCGGAGCTTGTACTTGACGGCGGCCTTGCCCTGGCCCTTGGCGGCCAGGAAGGCGATGACGGTGTTCTTGGCCTCTTCGACCGAAAGGCCGTTGAGGGAAACTTCGGCGTTGGAGGAGTTGATGTGCTCCCCTTCCCCCACCCAGCAGGCCTTGCCGGCGAGGATGTCATCGTAGCTGACGCCGCCCTTTTCGGCCTCTTCGCGGGTCGGTTTGAGGATGCAGATCACGGGCAGACCGAACTTCACGGCGAAATCGAAGTCCCGATCGTCGTGGGCGGGGACGGCCATGATGGCCCCCGTTCCGTAGGAAATGAGGACGTAGTCGGCGATCCAGATGGGGATCTTCACGCCGTTGACGGGATTGATCGCGTATGCGCCCGTGAAGACGCCGGTCTTTTCGGTGGCCAGCTCCGAACGGGCGAGATCGCTCTTGGCGGCCGCCTCTTTCCGGTAGGCGTCCACGGCGGCCCGGCATTCGGGCGTGGTGATCTTATCCACCAGGGGATGCTCCGGGGCGAGGACCATGTAGGTGGCCCCGAAGAGAGTGTCGGGACGGGTGGTGTAGACGGTGATCTCGACCCCGTCGGGGGTCTTGAAGACCACTTCGGCCCCGGTGGACTTGCCGATCCAGTTCCGCTGCATTTCCTTGATGCCTTCGGGCCAGTCTAGTTCGTCCAGATCGTTGAGGAGCCGCTCGGCGTACTCGGTGATCTTGAGCATCCACTGCTTCATGGGACGACGCTCCACGGGGTGGTTGCCCCGTTCGCTGCGGCCGTTGATGACCTCTTCGTTGGCCAGCACCGTGCCCAGCGCGGGACACCAGTTCACCGGGACCTCGGCCAGATAGGCCAGCCCCATCCTGTAGAGCTGCATGAAGATCCACTGGGTCCACTTGTAATACCCCCGGTCGGTGGTGTTGACCTCGCGGTCCCAGTCGTAGCTGAAGCCCAGAGCCTTGATCTGGCTGCGGAACTTGTCGATGTTCTTCCTGGTGGTGATCTCAGGGTGCGTTCCGGTATCCACGGCGTACTGCTCCGCGGGGAGCCCGAAGGCGTCCCACCCCATGGGATGGAGGACGTTGAAGCCCTTCATCCGCTTGTAGCGGCAGGTGACGTCGGTCGCGGTGTAGCCTTCGGGGTGCCCCACGTGGAGCCCCGCCCCGGAGGGATAGGGGAACATGTCCAGACAGTAGTACTTGGGTTTGGAAGAAAAGTCCTCGGCCCGGAAGGTCTTGTTCTTTTCCCAGAAATTCTGCCATTTGGCTTCCACTGCCTTGAAATCATAATCGAGATTCATGAATACCGGTCTCCAAGAGTTGATTTAAGGATATGCACACTATCGGAGATAATATAACACCTGTCGCGTGTTTTTTCAATCCCTTTCCACTTGAAAAATCGCCTTTGTGCACTTATCTTAAAAAGGAAAAACGAAAGGACGGTTCATATGGACACGACACTGGAACTTCTGAAAAGCCGGCGGAGCTTCTGCCGGCTCAACCCCGACTACGGCAAATCGGCGGGGCCGCTCCCCTGCACGAAAGAGGAGATTTTCGACGCGGAAGCCCGGCTCGCCCGCTTCGCCCCGCTGCTGGCGGAGCTCTTCGACGAGGCGGCGGAACACGCGGGCATCATCGAGTCGGAACTGCTGGAGATTCCCCGGCTGGCGCGAACCCTGCTCCCCGGCGCGAAGATGCTCCTCAAGGCGGACCACGACCTGCCCGTGGCGGGCTCCATCAAGGCCCGGGGCGGCATCTACAACGTCCTCTGCTTCGCCGAAAAGCTCTGTTTCGACCGGGGGCTTCTTTCCCCCTCCGACAACTACCGGCGCATCGACACGCCCGAAGTCAGAAAACTTTTCGCGCAGTACACCGTGTCGGTGGGCAGCACGGGCAATCTGGGGCTGAGCATCGGCACCATCGCCGCCGCGCTGGGATTCCGGGCGAGAGTCCACATGTCCGCCGACGCGAAGGAGTGGAAAAAGGTCCTGCTGCGCTCGCGGGGCGCGGAGGTCATCGAATACACGGGGGACTACTCCTCCGCCGTGGCCAGGGGCCGGGCCGAAGCGGCGAAGGATCCCTTCGCCTTCTTCGTAGACGACGAAAAGTCGAAGGAGCTCTTCCTCGGCTACTCCGTGGCAGCCCTGCGGCTCCGGGAACAGCTGAAGGTCCGGCACATCTTCCCCGACCCGGCCCATCCCCTCTTCGTCTATCTGCCCTGCGGCGTGGGCGGCGCGCCGGGCGGCGTCTGTTTCGGATTGAAGATGCTCTTCGGCGACGCGGTCCACTGCTTTTTCGCGGAACCTGCCGAGTCCCCCTGCATGCTGCTGGGCCTCGCTTCGGGAAAGAACGAGAAAATCAGCGTCTACGACATCGGACTTACCAACAAGACCCTCGCCGACGGACTCGCCTGCGCCGCCCCTTCGGGGCGCTCGTGCCAATGCATGAGAGAACTGCTGGCGGGGAACTTCACCGTTCAGGACGAACAGCTCCTCGCTCTTCAGCGCAAGACGCGGGAACTCGAGGGATTGAAGATCGAACCTTCGGCCGCCGCCGGGTTCCCCGGTCCGGAAATGGTGCTCAACAGCGGCTTCTGCGAAGAAAGAAACATCGCCCCCGAAAACGTGCTCCACATCCTCTGGACCACGGGGGGCCGCTACCTGCCGGAGTGAGGCGTCACACCTTCAGCCAACCGATGCCCCAGGGGGCGACGGCGGGGATGGTGACCTTGCAACTCCCCGCAGCCCTTGTCAAGGGCAGTTTCACGGGGCTTTCGGAAGGCACGCACCACTGCGCTTGCGTAATGTGCTCCGGTACGCCCCGGAGCAGAAGCTCGAAGGGCTTTCCGCCCCCGATGGTGACGTTGAGGATCGTGACGCTCCGCAAAGTGCCCTCCGCCGTTATCATGGGCACGAGGAGGCACTGGACCGGCTCCAGCGCCAGACAGGGCAGACGCCCCCCGCTCACGCAGTCGGCCAGGCGGTTGAGGAAGCGGACGCGGGAAGAAGAAGCGTAAGTCGTGTTGAACCCGTCATTGCCGATCAGGGCGATCCGGTTCCCCTCCGGCCCCTCGATCAGGACCGTCGCCGCGCCGACCGCCTTCCCCTGCCGGTCCCGGTACTCGGTGAGCACCCGGCGGGGGACGCCTGCCGGAACATCGAAGGCGAAGCGGGTTTCGGAAAGGGGGTAGTGACAGGGGGCGTCCAGTCCCCGGCTGAGTTCGTCGTCGGTGTAGAAGTCGAAGACCCGTTCGGAAACGTCCCGCACGGTAACGCCGCAGATGAGTTCCCCGAGCCCCCGTTCGTGCAGAGCCCGGGCGGCGGCACCGTCCAGAATGACGTTGGCGCGGAAAAGTGCCCGCAGTTCATCCTCCGAAAGAGTCCCGATGGCCTTTTCGGTGAGCATGACGCCGCAGTTCCGGGGGGAATACCCCGCCTGCGGAACGCCGATGAGAGGCAGGCCGAAGGGGGGAACGGGATCCCGCCCGGCGGCATGTCCCGTCCGGGCAAAGCCGCCGGGGAGACAGCCCCGGTTGTGACGGATGAACTCCCTGTACGAAGGCGCTTCCGCCGCGAGGGGAGCCAGCAGCTCCCGGCCGTACCATTCGGGGGTCTCGTAGAGGGGATCCATGATGAAGTAGGAAAGGCTGTCCATGCCCATGGCGAGATAGAGCAGAGACTCGATCCGGTGGCCCTGGCTGGTCTTGGCGCAGAAGGTCCGGGGGCAGGATTCGATCTCGGGGCAAATCTGCCCCAGCGTCTCGTACCCCGGCTGTTCCGCCATCTGCATGGAAAGGAGGAAGGCCTTGTCGATGATGCCGTAAGGGTAGTGGTCGCTGTAAGCGCCGCCGCCCGGACGGGAGCCCGCCCGGCGGCCGGACTCCTTTTTCAGCGTCTCGAAAACCGGCAGGCGGCTCAACCGGTGATCGTGCTGCATGCCGAACCGGGTTTCCGGCGAAAGGGCGTGCACGGTCCGGGCCCAGATCCCGGCGATGAGGCACAGACTTTCGATGCCGAACGCCTGCCACCGGGCCGCGAGGGCGGGATCGGCGGCGCAGGCTTCGACCAGCTCCTCACGGGAATAGAGCCGCCCCTCCTTTTCGGCGAAAAGACTCAGACAGTACGGGCAGTAACAGCCGCAGGGATCCGACGCCGGGGAATGATTGCTCAACCGCAGGTCGTCGTCCAGCCAGACCGAGCCGGGACGCCATGAAGCGTAGATCCTCGCCATCTCCTCCTGATAAGCGAGAAATCCCGGCTGGCGGGGGCAGTTGACGTAACGGCACTCTTCGCCGTGGACCCCCACGTAACTGCCCCAGGTCTTCCCTTCGGCCCCGGCGGATTCGATGAGCCCGTCGCTGTGGCCGATGGTGGTCTGGACCTGCAGACTCGGCACGATCCCCGCGCCCCGGAGCTCCGCCGCATGGGAGGCCATCAGTTCCGACATTTCCCGGTGCCGCTCCAATCGGGGGACGCCGATGCCGGTGGAAAACCACACCTCGTCGCAGCAGGCCCGGTAACGTTTCAGTTCTTCGAAGAGCCGACCCCAGATTTCGGGCCGCTCATGCCCGAACCGGAGCCGGATCATCATGACAGGACGGTCCGGGTCAGGTCCCGGAACGGCGGGGCGTCGGTTTTCCATGGGCGTGAGGTCTCCTTACTTCAGGGTCAGGGACTGCGTCCCCGTCACGCCGCTGTTCACGTGGGTGACCTTGACCTGCCACTTGCCGGGCTTGTCGTTGTAGGCGAACTGGAAGGAACGCTTGCCTTCCGGTCCGGAAAAATGTCCCGTCCAGTCGTAGACGCCGACCTTCCTGCCGTCGGGAGCGAAAAATTCCGTCCGGAAGACCTGGGGACCGACGGCCCCCGCGGCCCGGAAGGAGAACGTCACTTCCGTTCCCGGCGCGGCCTTTTCGGGCCCCTTCACCTCGACATTGGCGGTCTTGCCCTTCTGGATGGCGAAGATCTGCCCGTCGCCGGGGATCAGGGAGATCGCCAGGGTGTCGGTGTATCCCAGATATTTCCCTTTGCGGACATCGTAGACGTGTCCCCGGACCGGGAGCTTCACCTGCAGATCGGAAGCGAACTTGCGGTCGAAGCGCATGGGGTGTTTGCCGTCGGGAGCGGCCACCGCGGGCTTGATGATGCCGAAGACGTAATTAACACCATCCTGCCGCAGCGAGGTGGTGCAGGGGAAGAGCCGCTTCGAAGCTTTTTCGGTCACCCGGCTCGCGCCGGAAGCGCCGGAGTCGGTCAGTACGCCGCCCATGATCTTCCGCAGATTTTCGCAGAAGACGGCCGCGCCGCCCGCCACGCTCTGCAGTTCACCGCCCACGCCGCCGAGCTTGATCTCCTGATAGCCGCCGACGAGGATGTTGAGCAGAACGGCCCGGCCTTTCCCGAGCTTGTTGATGAAAAAGCCCCTCCCGTCGCCGAAACTTTCGGCGCCCGCGGCGGCGAGGCCGGCTTCACCCAGCCGGAACTCGCCCGTGAGGCCGGGGATGCTCCCCGTCTTCTTCACGGAGATGGTGGCCGTGGAGACGCTCAATGCGCTCTTCGCACGGGAAATGCCGAAGAGCTTTTCGATGGCATGATCCGCAGCCTTGCGGCCGTGTTCGTCATACCAGCCGGGGGCGAAATCGGCGACAACCGTGCCGCCCGCGGCGACGAATTTCTCGAGGTTCTTCACCCCTTTGGGCGAGAGAGAAACGGTGGCGGGCAGGATCACGACCCTGGCCTTGGGCACCTCGTTGTCGAGGGCTTCGTAGGAAAGGTAGTAGTAGCCGAACTTCAGATCCTCGAGCAGCGCCGCCCAGCCGGTCTGGGCGTTGTGCCAGAGTCCCCCGCCGATGCCGCCCATGGCGGCGAAGAGGGAATTCTGGGAGTAGAGCACCGCCACATCGCGGCAGATCTCACGGCTGCCGAGGACGATCCGGTCGATGCCGCCCCGGATCTCGCGGATCACCTCCGCGTAGTAGAGGGTGTTCTTCACGGGCGTCAAGTCGCCGTTGAAGCAGTAACCCGCGAAATTGCTGACCATGTTGGCCCCGAGGAGCAGGTTGTCCCAGACGGGGGACTTCTCGTAGAACTCGTTTTCCAGTTCGGCCTTCATGTAGCCGCCGCCCCAGGGGCCGGAAACGAAGCCGGGCGCGGCGAGGTCGTGGACCACCTTCCGCTGGATCCCGCCGTAGTAGGAAAGGCAGGTGATGTGCTTCATCAGCTGGACCCAGTCATAGCTGTATCCGGGGACCTGGGTGCCCGAAAGCCCCGCCTTGGAGCCGGGGACGTATTTCTGCAGCAGTTTCTGGGTGTTCCCGACCCAGTTTTTGGCGAAGACCTTGGCCATGAACATCTTGTGGTCGAGCCAGGGGGAAAGGTTGTCCTTGCCGCTCACCTCCTTGAGCTGGACGGGCATCACCTCATCCCAGCTCTTGAAAGAGCGTCCCCAGCCCTTGTTCAAGGCGTCGAGGGAGCCGTAGCGCTCCTTGAGTTCCGCCCGGAAATCCTTCAGGCAGTGAGGCG
>JAFSYV010000260.1 GCA_017443585.1 Lentisphaeria bacterium
GCCCCCTCCACTTCGTCCTGCCAGAGCCCTTCGAGGAACCGCTCCCGCTGCCGGCGGGAAAGGCTGCCCAGGGTCTCCTCGATGTACCCGGGAGGGAGATTTTCGGCGTTGTCGGCGGGGTTGATGCGCATGACGGCATACTGCTCCGGGGCGGCCAGGGGCAGATTGTCCGCCGGGTTGAGTTTCCGGACGAACATCTGGTAGGTCCAGTGGGACTTCCCCGGGGGATTGCAGTCGAAGAAGGCCTTGTCGGTCAGTCCGGGCACGTTCTGGGCCAGCCGGGTCAGGGCGGTCTGGACGCTGGAAAAATCCAGTTCCGAGCACTCGTTGAAGTAGAGCGTGGCGAACTCCCGGCCCAGGATCTTTTCGGCCCGCTGGGCGTCGTCCAGCCCCACCAGCTGGATCTCCGCGCCGTTGGGGAAACGGGAGACGGAGTCGCTCCGGCTGTATTCGTATTTCAGCTCCGGAAAACGGCAGCGGAGCGCCTTGGGCATGGTATCGCCGCCCACGGCGCTCCGCACGCCGTTGAAGTGCCGCCGGATCACCGCGTGCCGGGAGCAGGGCCCCTTGAGCGCGCGGACGATCAGCGCACAGCACAGGACGAAGGTCTTGCCCGAGCGGCTGCCGCCGTAGAGCAAACAGAACTTCGCTCCCGATCCGAGCATTTCCAGCGCCCGGCGCTGGGCCGGACTGTAATGGAACTCAGCCATTGACGCGCTGGATCTTCGCCGCCCGCTCCGCATGCATGCGGAATTTGCTCCGCATGTGTCCCACCCGCCGCAGGGCGGTCTGGAAGAGGGAAGCCAGCTCCGGGTGTCGGGCCACGGCGGTGACCATCTTTTCGTGGATGGCCTGCCGCGAACAGCCGCGGGCTCTGGCGAGGGCGGCCACGCTGACGCCGCCCTTGCCGCGGTTCTCGGGGGCGACCATTTCTGTCACGATGCCCAAGGTGTAGCTGTCCAGCGAAACGATCCAGCGGAAAAGTCGCGCCAGCGCTTCGATCATTTCGCTCCGCCGGTCGGGCTGTTCCTCCTCCTGGCCGGGGATGTGGGCCGTGTCGGCGGCCAGCCACTCCTCCACGGTGTTGTCGAAACTCACCAGTCCCATCCGGGAGTCGATCCCTTTGCCCGTGGCGGTGTAGAGTTCGCACGACGCCCGGTAGGTGCAGCGGGCGCACTTCTTATCGATGCCGTAACTGCCGTAACACTCTTTCATCGGCAATGGTTTTTTCATCGTTCTGTATCCTTTCGGGAATCTTTCAGGCTCTTTGGATGCGGTTTCTCCGGCCGAGGATCGTCCGGCAGTATTCCTGCGCTCTGGGCGAAAGAAGCGCGTTCTGCCGGGCGCCCGCGTAGGTGACCGAGCCGGCGCCTTCCACGCTTTCCGAGGCGATGAAGGCCCGGATCGTGCTCTGTTCTTCCCTGGTGTTCAGCAGAAAGAGGCACTGTTCGGCCACCGCTCCGGCGAAAAGGGGATCTTCCCAGTCGGCGGCGCCGCCGATGAAAGCCAGTACGTCCGTCAATGCCAGCTGTGCCGCCCGCGCCTGTTCGGCGGGCGGGACCGCCGCGAAACGCTCCGCGCCGCTCCGGGCGGCGACGGCACGGGCGATCATTTCCATATCCGTCATGATGTTCCTCTCGAATATGCGGAATGTTCCGGCGGCGGGCGCAATCTCCCGCCGTCGGAAACGTTCACTTCCGGAAAATGTGCTCTTATGCCTCGCGGAGCGCGGCCAGAGCAGAGGCGGACCCCAGCAGGTTCCTGATGCGGCAGCAGCGCTGTTTGGCGTTGCGGAACTCGAAGGTCACCTCGCCCAGAGCCACCCGGCGGATCCCGTCGAACCCGGAGGGCGTGGCGTCTTCGTCGCTGATGCCCCGGCCCTGCAGGGCGGCCAGACCGAACCCTTCGGGATCGATGATCCAGGCGTCGGTGTCGGGCACGTCGGGGTCGGCCATGACCGTCATGCCCTTGCCGTTGATGTCGTTGACGATCACCGCCACGTAGGCTCCCCGGCGGTCGTCGGAACGCAGGACCTGCAGATTGTTCCGGTATTCGTTGGAAATGATCCGGGCCTGTCCGGGGGAACAGAGGATCTGGGCGGGTTCGCCGCCGGCCCCCAGCACCTCCTGGGCGCCGTCGTTGATGAGAAAGCTGTCGATGGCAGCGCCGTCGGCGTCGATGCTCAGTGCGCCCGTTCCCGTGGCGAAGCAGTAGAGGCCGCCCGCTTCGCCGTTGACGCCGGCGGCGGCTTCCACCCGGCGGCCGAAGAGGGCCACCCGGTTCAGGTCGCGGGCCAGATCCGCCAGAGCGAAGGCGGTCTGACGGTTGAGCTGGTTGTCCGCGGAGCCGTAGAGGCTCACCGCCAGAGCGGAACCGCTCAGGACGATCTCCTTGCGGAAGATCTGGGTGGTGTTGTAGGCACTGCCCGACTGGGCGTAGTTCTCTTCGCCGTCGCCGTTGACGCTGCCTTCGCCCATAGGGGTGGAGATCACCTTGAAGGTGCCGCCCGCCGCGGGCAGCGTGGCCGCTGTGAGGGTGGAGCCGTTGGCCGCGGCCAGCGTCACGGTGACGGAGGTGCCGCTGATCGCGCTGATCTGGAAGAGGGCGGGATCCCCGTCGAGGGCGAGGAGCGTGCCGACCCGCACCTTGGCGGCGTCGGCGGCCGTGACGGTCAGGACGCCCGACGCGGCGGCGGAGGCGGTGACGGAGCGGCCCTGCATCTGGTCCTCGAGCCACTCGTGTTTCCTCATGCGGGCGTCGGGGACGGGCTTGAAGTTGGAAATGAACCGGGGTTCGTCCCGGATGACCGTGGAAAGAATGTCGGAGAGATCCCGTTTGCGGTTGGCGAAACTGTAACTGTACAACATGATGGATGTTTTCCTTTTCTGGATGGATTGTTTTTCGGGAGGGGGGATGTCTTACCGGAGCTCCGGAGCCGAACTCAGCTGACGGACGAGTCTGCCGATCCGGTCTTCGCGGAATTCCTCTTCGGGGAGCGCTCCGCCCGGAAGAGCCGGGGCGGCGGCGCCGGAACCGGGATTCACCGAGGCGCGGAAGCAATGGGGACTCTGCTTCGCGGCCTCGGCGAGAAAGGCCGAGGCCGCCTGGTCGTCCGCCAGGTCGACGCCCTGCCGTTCCGCCAGAAAATCCAGATACTCCGGATCCTCGCAGCCAGATCTTTCGGCCAGTTTGCGGATGAGCTCGCGCCGTTCCAGCGCCTTGTGGCGGGTCAGGAGCGCATCCCTTTCGCTCAGGGCCGCGCTCAGCTGTTTCTTCAACAGCTCTTCGGCGCTGAGTTTGGCGTTTTCCTGCTCTTCGAGCCGTCTTCGCAGAGTGCTCAACTCCTCATCGAGCGACTCCGGGTCCAGCCCGGAAAGCTGCTGACGGAGCGGGGCGGGGATCTCCTCGCCGGCCAGCAACGCCCTGATGGCATCTTTGAGATTCATTTTCTCCTCTTCTTTCTCCTCTTGCTGATGCGATTTTATGTCGTCCGGTCATTTTTGAAACCGGAAGGGGAACTCCTCTTTCCCCTTCCTGACCGGTAGGGCCCGTTTCAGAGCAGCGCTTTGCCGCCGCACTCCTCGAGCAATGCGAGTTTTTCCTGTTCCGGCATGGGGACGATCCCGGCCAGCAGTTCCACGGCGGCCCGGTTCACGCTGGATTTGAAGTGTTCTCCGGCGGGCAGTTCCGCCAGCTGCAGGAGACTTGCGATGCTCTTTTCCAGCTCGCGCACGGCGAATTCCCGGTTGTAGACCACGCTGGGGACGGGGATCGCGGGATCGAAGGCGTGGAGAAACTCCCAGGCCTTCTGTTCGCTCTGCTCCAGCAGGTCGGCCCGGGAGCTGAGAAACTGGCTGGAGTTCTGGAAATCCCACGCCTTGGACTCCGCCGTCTGGGCCTCGCGGCTGGAACCGGCCACGCTCAGCCCCACCAGATCGAAAAGTTCCCGCTTGAGGGCTTCGTTTTCCTTTCTCAGCAGTGTGCCCGGCACGCCGGAAGGGGTGATGTAGCGGCTGATGCCCTTTTCTTCCACCGATTCGATCACCGCCGCGGAGCGGGCTACGGTGGAGGCGAAACTTACGCCTCCCGCGCTGTTCTGGGGCAGGGCGCCCCGGGCGAAGCTCTCGGAAACCACCAGCAGCCCGAACATCTGCTTGACCATGTTCATCTGGGACTCCGATTCGTTGTTGAGGATGGCCTCGGAGATCCGCACCGCGTCCTCGAACCAATGGCCGCCGCCGCTGCCGAAGCCGTCGGGTTCCGTGATCTCGAGCAGGGGGATCTCCTCGCCCGGCAGCGTCCCGTGCCCGACTTCGCTGATCCGGTCCTTTTCGCGGAAGAAGAGCTGCCAGGAGCCCCGTTTCAGGAGCTTCAGCGTCTCCACCGTCCTGCCCGGCCGGGCAGGATCGCCGGTGTCGTAGAGATCTTCCCGGATCAACGCCCACTCAAGACGCCCGTCGGCTCCGGTGCTCCAGTCGGTCACCGCCAGAGGCGAGAGTATCCGCACGTAGGGGTGGAGTTTTTCCGCTTCCGCCCGGGAACGGCTCACCGGCGGATCGAAGCAGGGGGAATCCACCAGCAGCCATACCCGTCCGAAGACGGTCAGCATGGTGGAAAGCTGGCGCATGACCTCGTTGGTCCGCAGCCCCGTCCGGCTCCAGTCCTCCAGCCGGGCGGGATCGGCCCCGGTCCGCACCGGCGGGACCGCCAGCGCGTACTGGGTGATCCGCCGGGCGATGCTTCGGGGATAGTTGAAGTAGTAGGCCCGGCGCTTCCTTTCGGCGAATTCGATGTCGATTTCCGAAACGTGGCGGATGAGGGCCTGTTCCAGATAGGCGGCGCCTCCGACGTAGGCTTCGGCGCAGCGGCGGTAGCCCTGTTCCTGCGCCAGGTATTCGGGATGACGGCGGTTGAAAAGAAAATCGTTCATTTGCATTGGGGCGCTTTCCTTGTTGTTTGCCTTACAATCCGGCTTCTTCCACCGTCAGGCGGATGGGGGGCAGTTCCGGCACGACCACTTCGCGGCGGTCCCGCCACCGTTCGGGACGGCGGTTCTTGAGATAGAAGATCGCCGCCCGGACGTCGGGAGGCACGTGTTTGGGCTCTTCGCCTTCGGCGATGTAGCCCGTGGCCCGTTTGAGCAGGGCGTTTTCCACCTGTTCCGCCGCGAGGGCCGCGGCCTCTTCGCGGCATTCGTCGATGAGGGCCCCGAACTCCGGAAACTCGTTCCGGTAGCGGTCGAAGGTGCGCCGGGAGATCCCCAGCTTGCGGATGATGTCGCTTTCGGGGCACAGCGCCTGATAGCATCTGCGGATCTCCTCGAAGGAGTTCCGTATCTTTTCGTCGTACTTGCTCATAATGCAATTTTCCTTTCCGCAAGTGACGGAAAATGTCAAGACTTCCGCCCCGCGGCGCTCCCGCCCGAGGGGAATTTTCTTCATTCGCGGAAAGGCTCCTCTTCAACAAGACAATATAACCGCACAAGCCCGATAATCAAACGAAAATCCTTCTTCCGCGAAAAAAAATTTGCAATTGCCGGGACAACGCTGTATCTTATGACAAAGGAACATTCACGGGAGCGTTTCCTTGAAAGAACGGAGCGCTCCGGAAAATCTGCGGGTCGTGACCATGAGAGGAAAACTGCTTCCGGTGATTTTCGCCGCGGCGCTGGGACTTGCCCTGAACGCCGAAGTCTACTGGCTGGGCCCCCGCCGGGGAGGTCCCGGCTCCGGCTCGGGGGCCGGGACCGTCGCCGCCCTGCTGCCGGGGGCGGAAAAGGTGCTGTTCACCGAAAAGGTCTCCGTCAACGGTTTCCCCTGCACCATGGAAATTTCCGCCGTCACGGTCCGGATGGATGAACTATGGCCGCTGCTTTCGAAGAGCAAGGTGGAAAATCTCAGCCGCTCCGGGGGGACCGTGCGCTTTCAGCTCCCCGCCGGGGAGAAGATGAAGGAGCGTTTTCTCCTCATCGCCCCGCGGGATCCCCGCAAGGCCATGACCTGTTTCCGCATGCTCGTTCCGGAAAAGCTCCCCGCCGCCGACCGCTGGCCCGCCGAACTGCCCGCCCTGCCGCCGGGGGCGGAGATCACCGCCGTCACCCGCTTCGGGTCGGGGGGCGTCTGCGGCGAATTCCGCAACGCGCAGGAGCCTCCTTACGTTCTGCTCCGCCGGGCGGATTCGGAGCTCCGGGGCAAGAAGATGTTTTGCGCCGACGACGAAGTGAAACTGCCTTCCGGCGGCCGGGGCGGCATCTATTTCGACGCCGAACGCATCGTCTGGGTGAGCTTCGACGAATCAGGCGCGGGGAGCTTCTTCAGCCGCCGCCGCAAGTGACTTGCGCCACAACAGCCGGTGCAGCGGGAAGAACACCGCGCAGTAGCCCGCCCAGCCGACGGCCAGCGCCCAGTAGAGTCCCGTGCGGGGCAGGGCGCCGATGCTCCCCACGGCCAGCGTCGCCGCCGTCGAGGGGAGCGGCAGGGACATGATGAGGGCCTTGTGCCGGGGATCGGGCATGTAGGCCACGCCCAGCGTCAGGGCCGACACCACGACGAAAAGCACCAGATCCCAGATATCGAAAGACATTTTCACCAGTTCCCGGGAAAGGCCGCCGCGATCTTCACCAGCAGCAGCACCGTGCCGTTGAGCAATGCGTGACAGAGGATCGAACAGCACAGATTCCGCGTCGCGTTGCAGACGATCTGAAAGACCAGCCCGATGAAAAAGAGTCCCGGCAGCCCCAGCAGAAAGCCGTGGGCGGCGGCGAAGATGAAGGAGCCCAGCAGCAGTGCCGCACGGGGGCCCAGGGGGGCGAGAAGTTCCGGCAGGCACCGCCGGAAGATCAGCTCTTCGGTCAGGGGGACGGCCCCGGCGGTCAGCAGCAGGAGCAGGACGAAGTCGCCGGGAGTCGCCATGCGGGCCAGCTGGACGAGGGATTGCTCCGTGGCGAAGGGGAGCCCCAGGATCTCCAGAACGGCCCGCCAGAGCTGGGTGATGACGGTGGAACCCAGCACCACCGCCAGCCATGCCGCCACGACCAGACGGAACTCCCGGCCGGAAGGCAGGTGGCAGAGGATCTTTTCGCGGAACCCGGCGGCGTCGGGAGGAAAGAGGGGCCGCCCGAGCCGGATCGTCCTCCGGCCGGAAATTTCCACGGCGGGGAAGAAAAAAATCAGCCCCAGCAGAAAGACCGACCCCAGGAGCGAGGCGGCGAGCATACCGGGGATCGCCCCCAGATACCGGGCGCAGACGCCGCTGCCGAAATAGGTCGTCACCAGTGTCCCGATGATGCCCCCCACGGCGAGGGGCGCTCCCAGCCTGCGCCGCCAGGGGCGCATCAAAATCCGCCTGGGACGAAGCAGGAACGGGCCGAATTTCGTACTCATCCCTTCACCCGGAGCAGCCGTTCCTCATCGCCCAGATGGCTGATTTCGACGGTGACGCACCCTTCCGGCAGCAAAGATTCGATGCGCTCGGGCCACTCGATGAGCTTGTAGGCCCTGGGGTCGTCGAGAAATTCGTCCACCCCGAACCCCAGCGCGGAGCCCGCGTCCGCGATGCGGTAGAGATCCATGTGATAGAGCCGGGCTCCCCCGGGGAGCAGATACTCCTGCACGATGGTGTAGGTGGGGCTGGAAAGGGTGTCTTCGCACCCGAGCCCGCGGGCGAACCCGCGGGAAAAGACGGTCTTGCCCGCGCCCAGATCCCCCCGCAGCAGAACGGCCTGCCCCGGAGCGAGGCGGGCGGCGAGTTTCGCGGCGAAGTTTTCGGTCTCCTCTTCCGAACGGGAAAGGAGTTCTTCATCAATGTTCATAGCCATATTTTCCGATCTCCGTGAACCCCGGTGTCTTCACCTCGCCGTCGCCGGGCAGGACGCGCCCGATGACCGTGCCGGGAAGCCCCGGCGGGCCGCAGAAAACAGTTCGTAATCTTCGCCGTCGCTCAGGGCGTCGGGCAGTTTTGCTCCGGCGCGCAGGGGAACGGCCGGAACGTTGATTTCCAGATCGACGCGGGAGGCTTGCGCCAGACGCCGGGCGTCGAGCAGCAGACCGTCGCTGATGTCCAGCATGGCGTGAGCTTTCCCGCCGAGGGCCCGCCCCTCGGCCAGGCGGGGGGTGAAACTCAGGTGATGTCCCGACGAAATGGAGTTGCCGATCTCTCCCGTCACGTAGAGCACGTCCCCCGGACGCGCTCCGGAACGCAGGATCGCTCCACCGTGGGGCACTCTTCCGGCGAGGGTGAGGGTCGTCACCACCCCTTGGACGGGCAGGGCGCTGATGTCGCCGCCGCAGACGGCCGTGCCGTACCGGGCCGCTTCGCGGGCGACTCCGGTCATGAAGGGGACCAGCCGCCCGGCGTCGGAGTCCGCCGCCAACGTCACCACCGCCCACAGGGGTTCTCCCCCCATGGCGGCGATGTCGCTCAGATTCCGTTTCATGAGTTTCGCCCCGGCCTCTTCCGGTGGCGTTTCCGGCGTGTAGTGGACCCCTTCGATCAGCTGGTCCACCGTGACCAGAAGATCGTACGCGTCGTTCCATTTCAGCACGGCGCAGTCGTCTCCGGGGCCGACGATGACCTGATCGTTTCCGGGGAGAAGGGGCAGAATGGCGCCCAGCAGGGCCAGTTCGCTGACGCCGCTCATGACTTTTCCAGCATCCGGTTCAGGAGGATGAGAGCCTGGGCGGCGGCCCGGCGGCGGATCATGGTGCGTCCGCCCCGCAGATTGAGCTTCTTCACCTGGATCTCGCCCTTGACGCAGGCGCTGACGTAGACCAGACCCACCGGTTTTTCCGGCGTACCGCCGTCGGGGCCGGCGATGCCGGTCACCGCCACGGAAACGTTGCTGCCGAGCCGTTCGCAGGCCCCTTTGGCCATGGCGCGGGCGCACTCTTCGCTGACGGCTCCGCAGGTGTCGAGCAGCTCTTGCGGGACGCCCAGCACGGTATGTTTGAGTTCGTTGGAATAGGTGACGGCGCCGCCAGCGTAGACGCTGGAAACGCCGCTGCGTTCCACCAGCATGGAGGCGATGAGGCCCCCCGTGCAGGACTCCGCCGTGACCAGACGCAGCGCGCACTTGTTGAGCAACTGGATGGTCCGGGAGACGGGGTCGAGGATCCCGTCGGGCATGGCGCTGTCGCCCAGAAGTTCATGGGCGAGACGGTCGGCCTTTTCCAGCTTCTCCGTGTCCGCGCCGGAGAGGAAGACCCGTGTCCCCGAGGCGTCGGCGCAATAGGCGATCTCCACGCCCGCGGCGGTGATCGGTTTTTCCAGCGTGGCGGCCACGGTGGATTCCCCCACGCCCGCGCAGAGGAAGCCCCGGGTGGGGACGCGTTCCGGCACCATGGAGGCGATGGCGGGGACGATGAAGTTCTTCACCATGGGCTCGAATTCCGAAGGCGGCCCCGGGGCGAGAAAGACCCGCCGGACGCGGCCCGCGTAGGAGGTCGCGATGTCGATCCCCGAGGCGGAGCCCACGGGGTTGGGCACGGCCTGCGCGCCTTCGGGCAACAGGGCCTGTTTGAACTGTGCCTTGGGACAGGGGATGGTCCGGCCCAGAGCTTTCCAGAAGTTTTCGATCTTCAGCGTCAGCGCTTCGTCCTGACGGAGTTTCAGCCCGAAGAAGCGGGCGACGGTCTCGAGGGTGATGTCGTCGGAAGTGGGCCCCAGACCGCCGCAGATGAGCAAAATGTCCGAAGTTTTCAGCGCGGCGCTCAAAGCTTCGGAAATGTCGTTTTTCCGGTCGCCGCAGGCGATCTCCTGATGCAGGACCAGGCCCTCC
>JAFSYV010000261.1 GCA_017443585.1 Lentisphaeria bacterium
AAAGCATCTACGCCCTCTTCGGCGATTTCAAGGGTTACTCGCGGGGACATGAAAAGTACTCCGCCATCGGCGCGTGGGCGTGGGGGATCTCCCGGCTCCTCGACTTCGCGGAGCAGTGCCCCGAATTCGATGGGAACAGGGCGGCGCTCCACGGCCACTCCCGGCTGGGCAAGACCGCCTTGTGGGCAGGAGCGCTGGACGGGAGATTCAAAATCGTCATCGCCAACGACTCGGGGCTCGCCGGAGCCGCGCTGACCAAACGGCGCTTCGGCGAACTCTACCTCTACCTCGTCACCGCCATGCCCCACTGGTTCGTCAAAAAGACGGCGGAGTACATCGCCAACGAAGAGAATCAACCCTTCGACCAGCATTTTCTCCTCTCCCTGATCGCGCCCCGCAAACTTGTGGTGGCCAGCGCGGAAAACGACCTGTGGAGCGACCCCTACGGCGAATATCTGGGGGCGTATCACGCGGGGGAGGTCTACTCTCTCTTCGGCGCCGACGTGCTGAAAAGTCCCGCCCGGCCCGCCGTCGGGACCTGCATCACCTCGGACATCAGCTACCACATCCGCCCCGGCAAACACGCCCAGAACGAGATCGACTGGCTCCACTACTTGGACATCGCGGACAAATTCCTTTGATCTTTCAGGAGTAACGACATGGCCTTCGCGGTATACGCTCCCGCCGACGCCCCCGTCCTGCAGCTGGGGGCCGATGAACTCATCTCCTACGGCCGGGGAGCCTTCCTCCGGGGCAGCTCCCCCGAAACGGCTGACATAGTCCTCGTTTCGGAACGGAGCTCCAAGTTCGACGATGCCTTTTCCCTCGAAAGCGCCGACGGCAAACTTTACGTCCGGGGCGCCAACGACCGGAGCGTCCTTTACGGCATCTTCGAGTATCTGCGCCGCGCGGGCTTCGATTTCCTCTATCCGGGGCGGGAGGGGGAGATCGTTCCGGAAAAACCGGAATTCACACTCTCCGGCTTCGACGTGCGCGAAAAGGCCTCGCGGCGCTTCCGGGGCATCGCCGCCGCCCCCGACCCGGAAAACCTTCAGGAAGGGTACGACCTCATCCGCTTCATGGTCCAGAACAGGTACAACCTCTTCTTCATGGAGGGTTTCGACGTGGAGCGCCCCGGAGACGAATATTCGATCGTCGACGGCGTCCATCCTTATCAGCACGTGGAGTACCTGCTCCGGGGGAAGAGCTGGGAGGAGCGCCGGGAGATCGCCCTCAAAAAACAGACCATGGTCGAATACGCCCGCCGTTACGGGCTCCTCATCGAACGGGGCGGCCACGGCTGGAACTACGGCGTTCCGGAACACTACGGCGCCCGGCACGGGCTCACCCCCGCCGCAAGCCGGGAGCTGCTCCGGGCCAAAGGCAAGGTCAACAAGCAGGCCGTCGCGCCCGTTTCCACCTGGTTCCAGCTCTGCCTGTCGAATGAGGAGGTCCGGGAGATCTACGCCGAGCACATCGTGGACTATTTGCGGAAGCACCACGGCGAAATGGACATCGCCGCCATCTGGCTGGGGGACGGCTACGACAACAAGTGCCAGTGCGAAGCGTGTCTGCAAGTCCCCTTCAGCGACTGGTACATGGACATCTTCCGCCGGGCGGCGCTCCGCGTCCGGGAGGAATGCCCTGAACTGACGCTGGAGTGCATCATGTACTTCGAAACGCTTGAGCCGCCGACGCGCAACTATCTGGAAGGTCTCGACAACGTCATCATGAACCTCGCCGTCTGGCGCCACTGCTACTTCCACGCGCTGGACGATGAGAAATGCCGCCTGCCGGGCTGGGTCCCGGACTACCGGCACAACGCTTCCCACGACGACGAACACGACATGCGGATCATCGATTTCGACCATTACACGGCCTGCGCCGCCTGGCGCAAGGTCGTCGGGGAAAAGATCCCCTGCCTCCTTTTCAACTACATCACCCACATCGGACACCCCGACCGCCACTTCATGAGCTACGACCTCACGCACCTCTGCCGCTATTTCGCAGATTTCGACCGACTGAACTTCAGCGGCATGACGGACTGCCAGTGCCACAGCTCGTGGGATAAACCCGCAAATCTCCAGCTCTACGGCGCGGGCCGGATGCTCTGGAACAAGGAGGACGCCGATCCGCAAAAGATCCGGCAGGAGCTCTTTTCCAAACTTTTCGGGGCAAAGCGCGCCCAGGTGACGCAATACTGCGACGAAATGCACGAACTGCTCATTTCATGCGGGGACTATCACCACTCCCTCGAATTCACGCCGGAAAAGACGCATACTTTGAAGGCCGGGCTGGCCGAAATGGGACGGAAGCTCGAGGCGCTGGGCCCGCTCCCCGAACATCGGGAACGGTACTTCCGGGATTCCCTCGCCGAACTGCGCCGCTACGTGGACGAGGCGCTGGAAAAGATCCGTCCGTGAACGGCGGAAACCTCACAGATCCCGCATGTAGATATCGATGTCGATGCGGAGCCAGTTGTATCCTCCGTCCACCGACTTGACCTTGGCGTAGAGCAGTTTCCCCGCGTCCATCAGGCGCGAAAGGACCGTATTGTCGACCCGCGGCACGTAGCCGATCCGCTCCTCGCGGCCGTTCAGGACCTGAATGGCCCGGGTGTCGTAGTGATTCTGCGGCTCGCGGCGGAGAGGCAGGATATCTCCCGGAACGATGGACTGGGTCTTTTTCACGATGTCCTTCACGAAACCGGTGCCGACGACATGGCTTTCCAGAAGCAGGATCTCCCGCACGAAGGGGACGGGGATCCCCTCCTTGCCGAGCACGTGGACCAGTTTGCCGTAATCCTCCGGATGGATCAGAGCGCCGCCGTCGTCAGGCATCTTTCCCTCCGCGCAGGCCGTCCCGCAGGCGCGTCAGCTCCTCGATATGCTTCTCGAAATTTTCCCGCAGCTCGTCCAGTTCCCGCCGCTTTGCCTGGACGGCGGCGACGTCGGTCAGCAGTTTTTCGTAGACGAAGGGCGGCTCGCGCCGCAGCTGCTCCATGCGGTTCCGGAGATCGGCGATCTTCCGCGAGATCCGCTCCTGCTCCTCCCGGACCTCCTCCATCCGGTCGAGGGTGTGCACCTTGACGTCGCCCTCTTTCAGAAGCGCCTCCACCATGTCGCCGAGGATATTCAGCTCCAGAAAATCGTTGTTCTTGTAAGCCTCCACGATCCGGAGCCAGAGCTGTTTCGCCGCCTCGGGCAGCTCCGGGTTCAAATCGGGATGAAGGAGCTTCACCAGCTCGCGGTAAGCCTCCTTGACCGCCTTGCAGTCGGCGGCCGAAAGTTTGGGACTGAAATGGTGTTCTTCGGCTTCGCGGACCTTTTTCTGCAGTTCGTCGAGCTTGGCCTTGTATTCGGCGAACTCCTTGACGATGATCTCCCGCACCTCCGCCTCGGAGATCGCTTCGCGGCGGTTCTTCGCCGCCTGATAGAGGGCGATCTCGCGCTTGAGCTGCTGAACTTGGATCTGGAGCGCGAAGATCTCATTTTCCCGGCGTCCGATTTGCAGCATGTACTCCGCTTCCAGATTGCGGCGCACGGTGCCGGTCAGGTCGTCGTACTCCGCCAGCAGAGACGCGTACTCCTTGCGCAGAGCCTCGAGCTCCCGTTTGGCGCTTTCGAATTCGGGATTGACTCCCAGGCCGTCCAAAATGATCATATTCCGATATGCCTCATTCAGCCGAAAAGTTTTTTTGACATCTTCCTGCCGAGGAAGAGCTGGTCGTTGTAAAATCCGCGCGTCCGGATGAGCTCCAGCCGGGAAAGGAACTCCTCCGCGTTCTCCTGCAGATAGCTGTTCCACATCCTTTCGAGCACGGCGGCGGATTCCGGCTCCAGGATCACGCCCGCGTGGCCGCCCGTCCACTCGAAACCGGGGATATTGTCCTGAAGTTCCGCGGTGCTCAGGATCTTGAAAGTGTCGGGGCTGATCATGATCTCGGCCCGGTAATTGCAATAGTAGGTCCTGCGTCCCCGGCCGCTCCAGTCCTCGCCGGCCTCCGGGTCCGAGGTGATCTTCCCCTGCATGACGATCCCGGTCTGGCCGCTGCCGACCTTGACCATGTAAAAAATGTCGCCGCGCCTCACGTGCTCATGGTCCCAGATGCTCCAGTCGGAGTCATCCGCTTCCTGGACGATGTCGGTCAGAAAACGGACCATGTTGTAGGACGAGACGGCGGGGTTCCATTTCAAGATCACCGTATTGGCCATTTTTCTCCTCCAAGTCGTTTTTCCCGAGCCTCGGAGATAAGGTACACCCGGTATGAAGAAAATACAAGCAAAACAATGCTTTTTCCCGAATCTTTTTTCACGGCGGCGGATCCGATGTCGAAATGGCCGCTTGCAAAATGAAAAAAAGGGGGTATATTAGTGTTATGCAGGCGTATCCCGTTCCCCTGCCGGGGAGAGAAAAAACGCGGGATGCCGGGAATCCCAACTGAAAGGAAAAAGAAAATGAGCTTCAAAAACTTCAAAGCGTTTGCCATCGTGTCCGCCTTCGCCCTCTGCGGCGTTCTGAGCGCCGCCGAAGCTCCCTCAAAGGGGATGAAGCAGGTCTGCGACTTCTTGAAGGAGGCGAAGGTCTACTACATCGCCACGGTGGACAAAGACCAGCCCCACGTCCGTCCCTTCGGCACGGTCCACATCTTCGAAAACCGCCTCTACATCCAGACCGGGCGGAAGAAGAACGTGGCGAAACAGCTCCTCGCCAACGGCAAGGTGGAACTCTGCGCCATGAAGGGCAGGCAGGTGCTCCGGGTCACGGGGACTCTCGTCGAAGACCCGCGCCGCGAGGCCAAGGCCTCCATGCTGGACGCCTATCCCGGCCTGAAGAAGATGTACTCCCCCGATGACGGCAACACCATGGTCCTCTACTTCAAGAACGCCACGGCCGTCATCTCCGACAATCCCTTCGGCAAGCCCCTCGCCATCATCAAGTTCTGACGGAGTCGGGACAAAAGGAACGCCGCCCCCGTGAAAAAATTCTTTGAAAGTTTCTTCATGCTCCGGTCGCCCCGTGGGGCGGCCATGTTCGCGCTGGCGTACCTCGCCGCGGTCAACCTGCTCGTCGCCTGCACCGTCTGGAACATCCTCATGGAACAGCAGGAGGGCATGTCGATGGCGCGGCTCCTTTTCAAGCTGGTGCTCCATCTGAACCTTTCGCCCCTATCGACCGCGGTATTGCTGATAACGGTCTGCGTTCTGCTGTCGCTCTACGGAGTGATTCTCTGGGGAATCGGGCTTTACGGGCTCCTCGCGGAAACCTTCGAAAAGAAATGGCTCCGGGGTCTCCTCGCGGGGATCGGCGTGCTCTTCGTTCCCCCCCTGCCCGGACTGCTGCTCCTGCCGGGATTGCTCAAGAACAAACGCTATCTCCCCGCTCTGGCCGCCCTGGCCGGGAGCGCGGCCTTCGCCATCGCTCCTTTCAACCTCATAAGCCCCGTCTCGGCTGTCGAAGCCGGGCTGCTCCTCTACTGTCTCGCCGTGAGTGGGACAACGGCCCCGGAAAAATTCAGCTGGCGTTTCGCCATTCCTCTGGGCGCGGGGGCGGCGGTCTATCTGCTCCTCGTCGGCTGCGACCTGAAACTCGGGCACGACGTCAAGATCGAGCAGGAAAAACTTGCCCGCCTCGCCGGGCGTCCGGCGAAGATCGAAGAGTTCAAAGCCAACCTCACCCAAGGCCTCGCCCCCGACACAGAGCCCCTGAAAACGCTCCTCGCGCACACGGAAGGCGTCAATAAGCTTTTGCGGAATGAGCATGATCCCGCCGAAGCGCAGGCATTGCTGACGGAGATCCGGCGGAAACACGCGCCCTATTTCCGGGCTCTGGAAGAGTTCCTCCGGCTTCCCGTGGGAAAATTTGCCCACCGGATTCCTGAAAACGACTACATGACCGGCCTCCCGACGCCGGAACTCTCGGCATGTCGATGCGCAGCTTCCTTTCTCCGCCTGAAAATGAACGCCTTCCCCCGCGACAAAAAGAATGTCACAGTGTGCAACAGCGGTCTGATCAAGCTGCGGGACTGGCTTACTGAAGAGCCGTTTCTGATCGGCCCGATGGCCAGGATGGTCATCGAATCCTATCGGCTCGAAGCGCTGGGGAACGCCCTTGCACAAGGGGGACTTGCCCGGGCGGAGTTTGCCGAACTGCTGGGGCCGGAACCGGATTGGGAAAAAGCCCTGTTCCGGGGCGGCGCCGACGAAGCGTTGTTTCTCCAGGGCGACATCATGCTCGCGCTCGAGTCGATATGGAAGGAACGCCGGGACTTCCTTCTGCCGCTCTTCCTGCGCATACCTTTTCTGCGCGACTGGCGTCTGGTTCTGAGGCGCGTCCGGGAATACGCCCCCCTCGCGACGGCCGGGCGCCCGGCGAAGATGAAGAATACGCCCCGCAATGACTATTTCTTTCCCGAACTGACGATCGGTGACGGCCTCGAAGTCATGTTCGGCGCGGGTGCGAGGCTCAGAAACCGCCGCCGGATGGTGCTCCTCGCCGTCGAGGTCGCGGAATACCGCCGCAAACACGGCGAACTCCCGGGATCCCTCGCCTTTCTGCCGAAGGTCCCCCTGTCCACGCTGGACCGGACTCCCCTGATGTACGCGAAAACCGCCGACGGCTTCAGGATCTTCTGCCGCACCGACAAGGGGAAGATCCCCGCCGCGACCGACGCGCGTTATTCCCTTTCCTTCCGCCTTGCTCCCCGGTGAACCGGCGGGAGCGTCAGCCGGGAACCGTTGGCGAACCAGGAATACTGAGAATACTATGAATACTGTTACAGCGGCGGTGCGTTTCGCCGCAGCGTGAGCGCACTCGGCGCTAAGCGCCTTCGCGTCTGCGGCTCGGCGGCTGCCGCAACCTGTGTCAGCGGTCGAGCAAAGCAAGCGGTGCCGCCGCGACACTTCAAGGCCGACGTTCGGCCCTGCGGCGTCTTCGCGGGGTTCGGGGTAGTTTTGGTATGTGCCTCGCCCGCTATCGCAAATCGGCGTTTACAGTATTCATAGCATTCATAGCATTCATAGTTCCCCCAGCTCGCTTTTTTTTGCCAATTTCCCGAAAAAAGGTTTGCAAAAACTGCGGATATGGTGTATACTTGATACCGTGAAGCCGAAAACATACCGGAGGTGCGATATGACGAAGCGTTCCCTGACGATGGCGGCCGCTGCGGCGGGTCTTGTTCTGCTCATTGCGGGCGTCGTGCTCTTCTGCGTTTACGGGCCCTTCGCCGCCCCCTTGAGCGAGGCGGAACTGAAAAAACAGCTGGAGTCCGACAACCCCGGATTCACCTGTCACGAGACGTATATCGGTTTCGCCCGGCTGAACGGCTTTATGGCCATCGTGGGCCCGCCGCAGCAGGGAAAGTACAATCGCCTGAGCGTCTTCCACCGGCACGAGCTGAAAGATCTGTCGGCCCTCGAAAGGACCCCGATCAAGTGGCTCACGCTTTATGATTCCGGGGTCCGGGACCTGAGTGTCCTCAAGGATGTCCGGGATCTGGAATTCCTGCACCTCGCCGCCAACCGGGAACTGAAGGATTTCAATTTTCTCAAGATGCTGAAACTGCGCATGTTGTGCATCGCAGACTCTCCGGACTTTTCCGACACGACGCTCATCCCGCCCACGGTCACCGCCCTGAGCCTCGACAAAACGGGCGTGACCGAACTGAAACTGCAGGATCCGGCGAACATCAAAGTCCTCACCCTGACCGGAAGCGGCAAACTGAAGGACGCCTCCCAAATCGGCGAAATGAAAAATCTCCAGGTACTGACACTCTCTTCGTGTGAGGGGATTTCCCTCGAACGTCTCGGAAAGCTGAAGAGCGTCGGGTTCCATGATTCGCCCATCACGGAACTGCCCGTCATGCCGCAGAAAAATTTCCAGACGGTCGCCATATTCAACTGCGACGCGCTCAAGTCCATCGCCCCCCTGCGGGGCAAGAAGATCGGCCATCTTTTGCTCATGGGCAAAAACATCGCCCGCTTCCTGCCGGAGGTCCTCGATCTGGATGTCGAGGTGCTCGCCATAGTCGACAGCGCCGTGACTGCGAAAGATCCCCTCGTCAAAAAGCTCGCCGCAAAAGTCAAAAAAATGCACCTCAACTCGTCGGTCATCGAGCGCCGGTGAAAAAGTTATAAGGGACATCGGAATGAAACGCTTCTCTCTGCTGCTGCTTTCCGTTTTCCTGCTCGCCGCCCTTTCCGGGGGAGAAGAGATACCGGAAGGAAGAACCCCCGCCGCCGCATGGCAGGCGTTATGCGAAAAGCCCGGCTGCACCGGAGCGAAAGTCTTTTCCCGGCCGGAGTGGCGGCAGTTTTTCGCCGCGGCGAAAAAGGATCCTGCACTCTTCGAATTTCTGCTTTCCCGTTTCTCTTCCGCTGAAGAGACGAAGATCCACATCTGCAACTGGGAAAACGCTTCCGAGGGCATTCTCGCCGTCTTCGCCGCCGAAAGGATCACCGGGCGCTCCGGGCTTGATTACGACGGCCCCGATCCGGGGCTCGAAACCGCCGTCCGGGAAGCCCGGAACGTCGCCCCGCGGCACGCCCCCCTGAAAAAAGTTCTCGCCGCCCCCGCTTCGTGCGCCGAACTGCGGAAGTTCTTCCGCAAGGCGTACCGTGAGCAGGCTGATGCCTGCGGAGAAACGGTGTCAAGCGGTCTTTTCAATGTCGGCGGCCTTCCGGAGCGGATCGCACGATACGCCCCGCTGTGGTTTTTCGCCGACAATGTCGTCACCGGCCAGAAGTGGCTGCTTTACGCAAAATTCCTTTCCACTCCGGGCGACCGGAGAGACGGCTGGCACTTTCTGGGCTGGGCCGCCCCGCGAAGAAAGCAACTGGGCCCCCGCTGAGGCCCGTCGAAACGCCCGTGCAACCGTCGGACTGGTCCGGCAGGTCCGACATCATGAGCGTTCTGCAACGTTTTTTGCTTGCGCATTGCCCCCGAAATCACAAATTATCTATGCAAAACGTGAAAAAAATCACGTTTTCAATAGATATTTCGTTGAAAATTTCACGTTTTCGGCATATATTATGTCATAAAAGCTACGTGGAGGCGACTTATGATCGAACGGAATCTGATGGCTCAACTGGCGGCATGGCAGCATGAAACAAAGCGCAAGCCGTTGATCCTGCGCGGGGTGCGTCAGTGCGGAAAGACCTGGCTGCTTCAGGAATTCGGGAAACGCTGTTTCGGAAATGTGGCTTATTTCAATTTCGAGCGCAACGAAAAGTTGTTTTCCATCTTCGAAAAAGACATGGATCCCGGCCGCATCCTCATGGAACTTGCGCTTCTCGCGAGGACAAAAATCGAACCGCAATCGACCTTGATCATCTTCGATGAGATCCAGACCTCCCCGCGGGCGCTGAATTCTCTGAAGTATTTCTGCGAAGAGAAGCCGGAATACGCCATCGCCGCCGCCGGTTCTCTGCCGGGGATCGCGCTGTCGGCGCAGTCCGGTTTCCCGGTGGGCAAGGTGAGCTTTCTGGAACTGTACCCCTGTTCGTTCGGCGAATATCTCGGCGCCGCCGACCCGCGGCTGGCCGAATTTGCGAACTCGCTCCGGAAGCCGGAACCGTTGTCACAAGCCGTCGCCGGGGAATTCGAAAAACACCTCCGGCTCTACCTTGCTCTCGGCGGCCTGCCCGAGCTCCTGGATTCCTTCATCGCCGACGGGGATATCGCCGCCGCCGAAAAAAAACAGGGGGAGATCATCGACGCATACGAACTGGATTTTTCCAAACACGCCCCGAAATCCGATATCGCAAAACTCTTTCTCCTGTGGAGATCCATTCCGCTCCAGCTGGCCCGCGAGAACGCAAAATTCGTATACGGCGAAGTCAAATCGGGAGCCAGAGCGCGCGAACTGGAAGATGCGCTGCGCTGGCTTCAGGAGGCAGGGCTGGTGAAAAAGGTCGACCGGATCGAAAAACCGGAGATCCCGCTGACGGCTTATGAAGACCGCAAAAGTTTCAAGCTCTATCTGGCGGATACGGGACTGCTGCGCCGCCTGGCCGACATCCCTGTCGAGTCCGTCATCATGGATCAGGATATTTTCAGCGAATACAGGGGACGTCTTGCGGAAAATTATGTTCAGCAGCAGCTCACCGCTCTCGGCAGGAAAAACCTGTTTTACTGGACAAGCGGCAATACGGCTGAAGTGGATTTCGTCATGCAGGAAAATACCCGCATCGTCCCGATCGAGGTCAAGTCCGGACTGAATGTCCGGGCCCGAAGCCTGAAGGTTTACCGGGAAAAATATCGACCGCAAACGGCGCTGCGTTTTTCCATGCAGAATTTGTGTTCGAACAACGGACTCCTGAACATTCCGCTTTATCTGCTGCCCTGGTACGCCAATTTTCTGCCGGAAGCGTAAGCTGCCCCCGCAGTGTCCCGTTGACTACCGCGGGCCGGGCCGGGCGGAAGGACGGGACGGGGCCGGGCGTTTGCGGAAACAGTCGATAAGTTTCCTCCTTGCAGGCGAAACGGGTGGGGATCCCACCGCAATGAGGAGCATGCTCCGAAACCGGGGCGGCAGGTCGAGCTTTTCGATCGTGCCGGTCCGGGAAGCGAGAAAGGCCCAAACGCCCTCGAGGCGCATCCGGGACCCCGTGTCGGTCCAGGTGTAAAGCGCCAGCGTTTCCAGCGCGGCGGCGGGGGCGATGTCGAAGGCGCGGCGGAAATGCGCCGCGTCTCCTTCGCCGCCGCAAAGCCCCGCGACGAGCAGTGCGCCGAAGGAATTTCCGTCCCCGGCGAGGATCTTCGCGGCGGCGGTGCGGGCTTCACCGACCTGCCCCAGGATGAGAAGACTCCAGGCGTGGAGAAGCCCGCCTTCCGGGAGTGTCTGCGGATCCAGCTTCAGCTTCGCCGCGCCGTCGTAAAAAAGCGCCCACGAATACATCCGGGCCTCATAAGGGTCGGGCCTGGCGCCCAGACGCTTTTCCGGCGAGAGCGCCCTTTCAGCGATCCCCTTGCAGCCGGCGAAGAGGGCCGGGGTCATTCTTCCCGCCGCCCGGCCGGGATAAAAGCTGCCGGCCGGACGCGGCGCGGGACGGCTGTAATAGGTCATGTTGCGAGTCGCGCCGCCGGGGGAATGTACCACGACGGTGCGCTGGAAAAGCGCCTTGGAGAGAGGTTCCATTTCGGGAGGAACGGCCGCTCCCCGGTATCTGTCCAGAAAACGCTGACCGAGCATCGTCCGGACATGTTCGGGCAGATGCGCCACATCGGAAAAAGCGAGATCACGGTTCAGGAGTTTGAAAATCTCGCCGTACCAGTCGAACCCGCCGAAGTTGGGCGAAAAAATGGTGAAAAACCATGCCCAGGTGCATATCGTGCGCCGCGGGTCGATCCGGAACGCCCGCTCGAAAGAGGCGAAATTCTTCGGGTCGCAGGAACTCAGCAGGCCGTGGAGCAGCAGGGGAGCGAAGGCCCCCTCCTCACGTTTCAGCCATTCGGCGGCCTCCTGTTGCGCCTGCGTCGTCTTTTCGCGGCAGAGCAGAGAAAAGATCCGGCACACCGGGGAAAGTTTCTCCTCCCTTCCGGGAAAGGCCGGGACCGTGATGCCCCAAAGGAGGTACAGGGAATAAGCCGGTGTGCCGCCGAGCTCGCAGGAGCTCTTCGGTGTGAAGAACCGTTCCAGATACTTTTCGATCTCGGCGGACTTCCGCACGACGAATTCGACGTCGGCCGCCCTGATGCCGGCGGTCAGCATGGGATCCGACGGCAGCGGCCCCTGGGAAGAGTAGACCACCTTCCCGCCCCGCCAGAGCTGCGTCAGCGAAGTTCCGCCCCGCAGGCGGTGCACCTGCGGAGAAGCTCCGGGGGAAATCCCCTTCCGGACGACAGGCTCTCCGGAAAGGATCGCCGAAAGTGCGGCCAGCACGAGCAACAAAACCTTCTTCATCTTCATCCTCCTCTTCGATATTCTGGATTCAGGCGGAAAAATACTCACTTTTCGCGGTTCGCAGTGTAAGATAGCACACGCATCGCGAAAAGTCAAGGCCGATTTTCAAAAAAAAATGAATTTGACGTTGATTTTCAAGGAGTTTCACATGCAAAAAAGTTCCGGAACTCCGCCCGGAGCCACGCCCCGCCGGGCCGGGCCGAGTTCCGGGGCAAGCGGGGCCTCTCTTGAGTGAGAAAAATGAGCCCGCAGGCCAATGAATACTACGACTATTATGAATACTGTGTCGGCGGGATCTACAGCCACCGCCCAATACTTGAGGGCTGCGACACTCAGCGTCTCGGCCGCAGACCGGGGGGCGGGCTTGATTTTTTTCCGGGAGCGTGGTATATTAGGGAGAGACGCCCTTCCGGGGCTTTGTTTTTCTTTACGTGCCGGGTTCGTCTTATGATTCAGAAATTGCTGATACGCCTGTTCGTTCACGACCATGAACACACCGACTCCCCCGCCGTGCGGCTGGAGTACGGGATCCTCAGCGGCTACACGGGGCTGGCCGTGAACGTGCTGCTGGCCGCGATCAAGTTTGCCGTGGGGCTGCTTTCCGGCAGCGTGGCCATCGCCGCCGACGCCGTCAACAACCTTTCGGACGCGGGGAACTCCATCGTCACCGTCTTCGGCTTCAAGCTGGCCGCCAAGCCCGCCGACCGGGAACATCCCTTCGGCCACGGCCGCTTCGAGTACGTGGCGGGGGTGGTCGTCGCCGTGATCATCGTCGCCATGGGACTGAACTTTCTCGTGGAATCGGTCCAGCGGATCGTCACCCCCCACAAGGTGAACATGTCCGGCGTCCTGACCGCCATCGTCGCGGGCTCCCTCCTCTTCAAGGCGTGGCTCTTCTTCTTCTACCGCAAGATCGGCGGCCTCATCAAGTCCCGGACCATCCACGCCATGGCCTTCGACAGCCTGAGCGACATGGCGGGGACAGCGGTGGTGCTCCTCGCCGCGCTGGCCGACCGCTTCACCGCCTTCCCCGTGGACGGCTGCGCCGGTGTGCTGGCCGCGCTGCTGGTCATCTACGGCGGCGTCAAGATCCTGCGCGAAACCATCAATCCCCTGCTGGGAGAGCCGCCCGGCCCCGAACTGGTGGAGGAGCTGCGTTCGCGTTTGATGAAGTGCCGGGGCATCCGGGGCGTCCACGACATCATCATGCACAACTACGGCCCCAATCAGTATTTCGCCACCGCCCACGCCGAAGTCGATCTGGACACGGACATCTACGCCGTCCACGACCTGCTGGAGCGGGCCGAGGCGGAGATCGGGAAGAACATGCCCGTCCACCTGCTGCTCCACTGCGACCCCTGCCACGCTTCCGGCCCCCGGACGCGGGAATGGCAGGACCAGGTGGAAAACGCCGCGGCGGAGATCAATCCCATGTTCAAGGTGTACGATTTCCGGTTCCGGCGCGAGGGCGGAACGCCCCGGCTGGAGTTCGAACTGCTGGTGCCGAGCACCTGCTCCGCCGCCCCCGGAGAGATCGAAAAACAGCTCGCCGAGGCCATGAAACGTTACCCCGCCGCCCCCCCGCTGGACTTCAAGATCGTCCATTCGTCGGGCTCGGGTCAACAGTGATTTTCGATTTTTGAAAAAGGAGCTCCGCAGAAAAATGAATGCCGAACTGCTGGAAAAGATTTCCGCCGACCGTCTGAGACACGACCTTTTTTACCTCTGCCGGGATCCCTTCAGTTTCCGGACCGTTTCCTACACCGCCCCCTGGCACACGAAGAACTCTCTCGACGAGGCGGATGAGTTCATCTCGACCGAAATGAAGAAGTTCGGGCAGGTCCGGATGATCCCCTACAAGCTCCAACCTTTCCGCTGCAACAGCGCGAAACCGCTCCACCACTGGTACGACGCCCCCCGCCCGGAGGATCCCTGGTACGACGGGAACTGCATCGAAGTGCTCCTGCCGGGGAAAGATCGTCCGGAAGAGATCGTCCAGCTGGTTTCGCACAAGGACTCCATGAGCTGGATCAACTCCCCGGGAGCCCACGACAACGCCGTGGGCACGGTGGCCAACATGGAGCTGGTCCGCGTTCTTTCCGCCCTGCCCCTGACCCGGACGGTCCGGGTGCTCTTCTGCAACGAGGAGCACACCCCCTGGTACAGCAAGACCTACGCCGAAGAGGCGGCGAAGCGGGGCGACAAAATCATCGCCGTCTTCAATCAGGACTCCATCTGCGGCAAATCCGACGCGGCGGCGGCGGGGATCCGGACCTTCGTTGCGATGTACTCCACCGATGAGGGAAAGGTGCTGGCCGATTTTCTGGTCCGCGAAAATGAGAAATACGCAATTCCCCTGACCGTTTCCCCGGCGTTCAAGTCCCACGTCAACGACGACGACGGCAGTTTCATCAAGGCCGGGTTCCTCCGGACGGTGATGACCTGCGGCTCCGCCCCCTACGCCGATCCCCAGTACCACCTGCCCGGCGACGTGCCGGAACGGGTGGACATCATCAACCTCGCCTTGTCGGCTCAACTGCTCCTCGCCGCGGTGCTGGACATCGACGAACAGGGCGAAGCTGCCTTCGCATAAGACGGGACCTTCAGTATTTTTGCTAAGGATGCCGCGGCCTTGCGACTGCGGCTTGCGGCCGGCGGTTCTTTCCGTCATCCCCCCATTTTGCGAAGGATGAGGCCTTCGCCGCCCGCACCGGGATTTCGTCGAAAGGTGGCTTTTCGCCGCACAAATCTTCAAAAAAAGGGAAAATGCCCTTGCATTTTCGCCGAACAGGGGATATATTAAGCAAGTTATCTCTGTCGGGGTGTGGCTCAGTCTGGTCTAGAGCGTTGCGTTCGGGACGCAAAAGTCGGAGGTTCAAATCCTCTCACCCCGACCATTTTTTTGTCCGCAGGCAAAAAAATGGTCAACGAAGCCGCAAGGCTTCACTTCACGCGGCGCAAGCCGCACTTCACTCAAAAGCCGCAGGCTTTTCTTCACATCTTCACCGAAGTCCCGGAAGCCTTGCTTGTGAAGTCGCTCCCTCGCGGTCGCTTGTGAAGTCGTTCGCACTGCTCACTTGAGAAGCTTTCTCGCTCCGCGAGTAAGGTTATGTTCAAGTAGGAAGAATGAAGCCGTCATTCTCTTTACACGGCATTACTGGAACTTCATAACGTGACTTGTCTGCGCGGCCTTGGCGACGCCGATCGAAGTCTCCTCTTCGCGTGTATTCTCCGGCGTAATGCAGACCGCGTTTCGTCTATCGAGGCTGATTTGCCTGAGCTGTTCGGGGAGGGCTGGGAAAAAATCAGAATTTTTCGACAAAATGCTTGACAAACATATGATTGTGTGCTATTTTCTTAAAAGAGGGGGATAATCGATATATCAGGAGTCCTTAATGATTGGCAGCTGCGGATGATGCGATGCATGATGCCGCCGATTCCATTAAAGTCTGTTGAAAAATTTGTGGTTTATCAAGGAGTTAAGTGTTAAATGTTGATAAAAATACTTGATATGTCTATTCCGCTGTTCGGTGCGATCATTTGTTTTCTTCTGTACATGGGAAAAATACCGATCAAGGAGAATAAGAATGACAATAAAACTTTTTATGCGAGTCATAAAAAGTTTTTTCTTCTTGCGGCAATTGGATTGCTGATCTTTTGTCTTTCAATTTTAATAGGTTGAGCTGTTTTCTTAACGGGTTGAAAAAGAGAAAATAAGGGAAACAATGGATCTGATGGTGAATGAGATGAGAAGATACGCAATCAAATTTTGCTTGTTGCTTCTTATGCTGCTTGGAAGTCAGGCATTTTGTTCTTCCGAGGGGGTAACTCTTACGCTCGACAGAAATTATTACAATCCACATGCAATATCCTGGAAATATACTTTATGCGTGCCGCCTGTTCCACAGGGCAAACAATACAGGCTTTTGCTCTACCGTGCGGACAGGAAGAGAAACAAACGAATGACTTTGGCTGACATCGAATTGCCGCGCAAGCGCGAACACGAACTGTATTTTTTTATAGAAAAAGATCACATTCGCATCGGTAAACTGGAAAGCAAATCACCGGCGTCACTCGTGCCCAATGCGGAAATTTCCATCCACTTGCGGGGAGAAAGGAGAGTGGACTATTCCCATAACGACATCGGCAGCGGTTATGTTCGCTATGCCAATACATACCGCGGGGAAATCGATTCGCCAATCGGGGTTTTGGAATTTTTCAGCCAGAGCGGCCCGATTTCGATGAATGGCAAAAATGTCGCGGATTTCGGTTTCGGCAATCCCGGTATTTTTACTCCATTTGATTTGGTGTTGGAAATCAAAACAGCCGATATTTCGAAAAACGCTCCTCCCCCGGTCCGCGCAAAAATTGATATTTCCAAAATGAGACAAATGGATTTTTCCGAACTCAGAGCGTATCTGAAAACAATGGAAGAAAAATATCGTGCCGGAGAAGTCGACATCAAAGAATTGAATTTGATCCAGGATCGTATGCACGAATTGCTGCGGCAGCCCCGTTGACAGCGGTGCACCATGAAACCGGCTGCATGTTGAAACGTAATTCAGCGATAGCTCGTGATAATGCCGCTTCGGGGAAACAGCAGATGTGGTAATTGCGCGGATGGGATAAATGAAAAGGTTTTTATGGGCCGTATTGATTTTGACCGTTGCCGTTTTTGCGGCTTATGTCTTGTTTGCTGTTTTCCTGTTCGTGCGTGCCATGTTTTTAGAAGATTTCAAAGCTCTGGTGTTCCCAAAAGTGCTTGTTCATGCAACTGTCAAGATGCACCCTTTGTATATTTCATCGTTTATTTCATCGCGTGACGATCTGACACCGATATACATATCCGTGAAAGGCAAGTGTTTGAAACTTGATTCCGGGACGATAAGAGACGAAACAAAGAATTTTCTTGATGACACAGATCTTGATTATAAAGAAAGTGTTGAAAAAGACTTCATCGGGGATGAACATTTTCTGATTTTTTCAGGTTGTTTCGAATTGTATTACCATCGTGATAAATTAGAGAACTATCACATATATCTTGACAGACACGAGAACTATTTCAGTTATCGCGGCAGAGACGATATAAAGATGATTGACGGCGTAAGCATAGGGACTTTACGCCGGGCACTTTTTCCTCTCCCTCTGCAGCTTGCCGATATTGAAGCAATGTTCGGCCGTAAATATGAGATTTCCAATTTGGGGCGTTTTATATAGATATGCGTTCTTATTTGTCTTACATCCGAATTTTGAATGATCTTTCAGGAGGAATAAATGGATGAAATGAAAAAATTGAATCATGTGATTTATCCGACTTTTAATTCCGCCAAGGGGTTGATTTTATGGATTGGATTATTTTGTATCCTTTTAAGCATTGGCGGACTGCTGTGTATTGTGGGGGCGCCTCGTGGAATAGATTGGCGTGCCTTGAAAATTTTTGTGGGGATTCCTTTTGGTTTTATTTTCTTCCCGGTATTGTTGATTTCCTTTTCTTATAGAATTAAAATTTGCGATGGCAGAATCGTTTTTTATATGTTCTTTTTGCCCGTGAAAATGATTCTTTTAGAGAAGATCAATAAAATGAGTTTTGAAAAAATAGCTTCAAATGGTCAACCATGTGCACTCGCAGTCAGTTATGGAAAAGAAAAATATATTTACCCGGTCCGTCTGTTCGATCAACATGAAATAGAGCAACTCATTACAGGTTTGAATGATATGTCCGGCAGTAAAGTATCACCTCCGAAACCTGCGGATGTTTCTGTTTTCGATTTGTCTGATAATGCAACTCGTATGAACTTCATTTGGTATGTCATCATACTTTTTCTGATTTTACTTTTTATCATACTGTTCCTGTAAATGGGAAAAGAATGCTGCTTTTTGAGATTGAGCGGAATATAAAGACGGAGTCAAAGGATGAAATACATAAATAAGACAATCATTCATGCATGCAGTTTTTTATTGGCAGCGCTTTCGTTTTTTGCATTGGTCTGGGATTATAACCTTCCTCTGCAATCAGTCTGGCGATGAATGAGACCCGGTCTGCTCAAAAAACTTGGCAAGAGCGTATCGAGGATCGTTGCCGCTCTGGCGGTCATCCTCGGTATTCCCGCCGTCATCTATCTCTTTTGGCGGCCGGGGAGCGGGGAGCCCTTGCCCCCGTATCCCGGCAACGCGATCTGGATCGGCCACGGCTGGTTGGGCGACGACGCCTGGTTTGCCCGCAACCGGCGCAATAAGGCGGATTTCCGGACCGATGAAAAAATATCCGCTCTGTTCAGCCGGCTGAAGGCGAACAAAATCGCCGTGGTCTTTCCGCACCTGTGTCCGGCGCGGCCTGACGGAAAAATTGCCGCTTGGGATGATGCGCAACTCGGACGTTTTCTCGATCTCGCCGAAAAGTACGGGATAAAGGTCATTCCATGGATCGGCGGTGTCCTTGAGGAATCCGCCCGTCCCGACGATGAGCGTTGGCGGCGGAACTTCATCGCCTCGGTGGGAGAACTGCTGAAAAAACACCCGCGCCTCGCCGGAGTGCAGATCAACATCGAACCCCTGCCGGGCGGGAACGCCGATTTGTTGAGGCTTCTGGATGAACTGCGGCCGGTCGTGGCAAACAAGACGCTGAGCGTGGCGGCCTATCCGCCGCCGACCCGGTGGCACCGGTTCCCTGACGTCCATTGGCGTTTGGTGTACATCAACCGTGTCGCCCGGCATTGCGACCAGCTGGCGGTGATGATGTATGACACGGCGATCCCGTTGGAAAAGTTTTACGTTAAGCTGATGACCGATTGGACCCATGAATTGGTCGGTGCGGTGCGTCCGACCGGCTGCGAATTGCTTCTCGGGATCCCCGCTTACGAAGATGCCGGTGTCGGCTATCATCACCCGCATGTGGAGAATATTTCTTCCGCATTGCGCGGGATCTCCGGTTCTGACCGACTCGACCGCATCGGTGGCATCGCGATTTACTGCGAATGGGAGATGAGCGACGCCAAATGGCAACACTGGCGGAAATTCATCAAGTAAATGCCGACTTTTGCCGGTTGCTTTTTCGTTTTGAAATGGAGGTCGCAATTCCTCATCTGAATAAGCCCCGTTTTCGGTTTGTCTGAAAATCTCCGACCTGACGCTCACCTCAAAAATATTCTCGGTCGTCTTTGGCGGTCATTTTGAGACATTTTCCGAACAACAGAGGGCAGTCAGCGCTTTGCGGTAGTCACCAACTTTTTTAAGGGTAAGAGACGATTTCCGGACAACAGCAAGAACCCCGACCATTTTTTTGCCTTGCAAAAAAATGGTCAACGAAGCCGCAAGGCTTCTCTTCACGCGGCGACAGCCGCTCTTCACTCAAAAGCCGGAGGCTTTTCTTCACATCTTCTCCGAAGTCCCTGAAGCCTTGCTTGTGAAGGCGCTCCCTTCGGTCGCTCGTGAAGTTTTCTCGCTTCGCGAGTGCCGGAGACTTTTTCCGGACAATAAAAACCGTGACCGATCACGGGGATCCGCAGGATTTCATCCGGCTGCCATTGAAATCCATTTACCCTTTCCGGCCGTTTTTTGCAAGGGAGAGCGGGATCCATGCGCCGGACCGGTAGCGCCAGTAAAATCCGGTCAGACGGACGATCCAGTCAAAAATCATGGCGATCCAGACAGCCATGACGCCGCTCCGGATCCAGCCGGCGATCAGATAACTGAACCCGACTCTGACTGCCAGCATGGAGCCGACCGAAATGCACATGGTGGCCCGGACATCGTTCATCGAACGGAGGATATTCGGGAAAACAAAGGAGCTCGGCCACAGGAAAATCCCGATCCCGTTATGGATCAGGATCAGATACCATGCCAGTTTCCGGGTGTCGGCATCGATCTTGCTGAAACAGGACAGGATCAGCGGAGTCAAAGCGAACACCAGAATGTTCCAGAGGATGTGGGCGGAATATGCAAATTTCATCATTTTGCCGACATAATACCGGATCTGCTTTTCATCGG
>JAFSYV010000262.1 GCA_017443585.1 Lentisphaeria bacterium
GCGATCTCCCGCCGGGTCAGGCGGGGCAGGCCGATCAGGCAGGCCGCAACGAAGCCTTTGGCGACGGCGACTTCGGGCACGAGGAGCATCATCCGGTAGAGGTCGATGGAGCCCTGACTGTGACCGAAAAGGATGTAAGGCCTCCCGCCGTTGAAGTGCTTGAGGTAGTGCCGGAAGGCCGCAACCGTGTCCGCAACTCCGGGAAAAAGCGCCGGGCTTTTCCGCCAGTCCTCACCGGGACCGAGGAGTTCGATGCACCGGCCGTACTCCAGCTGGCGCACGTAGGGGGCGAAGACCCGGACGCCGGGGCCGAAGATCCCCGTCTGGGCGTTGACGAATCCCGTGGTCTTGGCCTGGAGCTTCGGATCGTTCCTCCACTCCATCAGGGGGCGGTTTTTATCCGCGAAGAGGACGGGATAGACGTAGAACACGTCGAAGGCCGCCGCCTTCTTTTCCGCATCGCACCGGACCCAGTTGGCCCGGACGCGGTAGTCGGTCACGGACGCCTGCGGCAGCGGTTCCCGCGCCGCGAGGACGCCAAAAAACACCGTAAACAACAGCAAAAAGCATCTTTTCATCCGCGATCTCCTCCCTTTTCCCTGCAAAAAAATCCCCGCCCGAACGGGGCGTATCCATAATTTACACCCTGGGCGGGGATTTTGCAAGGGCGGAAGCGGCCGACGGAGTCGAACCGTCTCCCCCCGGAAAACGGGGATGCTAACCGTTGACACAAGACGCCGCTCCCGGCCCGCAAAAGAAGGTCAGGGAACAAACCGTCACCCCTTGAGGACGGCCAGGGGCGTCAGGCGGACGAGGGGCTCCACCAAATCCGCCTCGGCGGCGATGACCTCGTCGATGGCCTTGTAGGCCTGAGGCGCTTCGGAAAGGTCCATGTGATTCCCCTTCTTCCCGAACTTCCGCCACGGTTTCCAGCGTTCGCAGACGATCCCTTCCATGGCGGCGTCGCACTGGGCCACGGTGAGCTCCCGGCAGGCGGCCGTGCGGCTCATGACGCGGCCCGCGCCGTGGGAACAGCTCATGAAGGAGTCGGGATTCCCCAGCCCCCGCACGATGTAGCTCGCGGTCCCCATGGAGCCGGGGATGATGCCGATCTCGTCAAGTTTCGCGCTGGTGGCCCCCTTGCGGTGGATGCAGAGCTTTTCCCCGAAATGCTCCTCGAAGGCGGCGTAGTTGTGGTGGATGTTCACCTCGCGCAGAAAGGCCGTTTCGGGCACGAACTCCGCGAAGGTCTCCTTGAGCACCGCCATCATGCGGCGGCGGTTCTCGGCGGCGTACCGGAGCGCGAAGAGCATGTCCCTGAAATAGTCGTGCCCTTCCTGCTCCCCGATGGGGAGAAAGGCCAGATCCGGGTCGGGGAGCTGAACGCGGTATGCCTCATTGAGCTTCGCCGCCTTGCGGTGGTAATACTCCTCGATGCGCTTGCCCAGATTCCGGCTGCCGGAGTGGATCATGAGCCACACGGATCCCGTGTCGGACTTCTGGATCTCGATGAAGTGGTTCCCGCCGCCCAGGGTCCCGAGGTTCTTCCGGTCCAGGGCGTTGGGGAAGTCCGCCGTCCGGCCGTTGTGGTCGAGGTAGGACTCGAAGCCTTCCCACTCCTGCTGCTCCGGGTGGCTCACGCCTTCGCCCACGGGGATCCGTTGCTTGACCTTTTCCTGAATGGCCCTGCGGAAGGTCATTTCCGCAAGTCTTTCCGCGGGGACGTCCGTTTCCACGGCGACCATGCCGCAGCCGATATCCACCCCCACCGCGGCGGGGATCACCGCGCCCCGGACGGCGATGACGCCCCCGATGGGCATGCCGTAGCCCTGATGGCAGTCGGGCATCAGCGCCACGTGATGGGCGAGAGCCGGGTGCTTCGCCAGATTTTCCGCCTGGACCAGCGCGCCGGGCTCCACCTCGGCGCACCAGCTCTTCACCGGGATCCGGCAGTCGCCGTCGAATTTTTCCCACTTCATTTTTTCACCTCTATCGTAAAAGTTCCGTTTTCGTTGTTTGCGATGCCGATCCCGACGTCGAGAAAGCGCCGGATGACTTCGCAGTTGGTGGTCGTGTGCTGAGACACGGGGAGCGTGAGGAACCGGCCCCCTGCGCCCAGCGCCATGGGGAGCAGCAGCTGGTCCGCCAGATACCGGCCCACAGGGGCGTTGACGGCCAGATACTTCTTCACCATGCCGGCGACCCTTTCGCTCACCTGGCTCCGGGAGACCCCGAAACTGCCGCAGACGCCGAAAAGCTCCGTGATGTTCTCGCTGTCGAGCCGGGCGAAGAGGGCATTTCCGGGGCCGGGGGAGTCCGCGTTCAGCCATTTCGCCCGGAATTCCACCCCGGGGAGCTGCTTCCGGCAGAGCCGGATCTCGTCCTCGAGGATCTTTTCGTCGATGCCGCTGCCCAGGGCGGTCAGCGCCGACTCGAGGAGCCGTCCCCGCTCCATGCAGACGAAAGGTCTCCACGTTTTCACGGGGGCGATGTCGAGAAGGATCCGGCCGCCCCCCGCCGGGTAGAAGCCCACGGACTCCAGTTCCGCCGCGACCTCCGCCCCCATTTTGCGGAGCGCCGCCAGATAGACATCGCGGAAAAACTCCCAGAGAGGCGCCTTTTCGCAGTGGGTCCCGCCCTCGATCACCACATGGGAGACCCCGTCGCCTTGAAGCAGGACGGGGATCACCGTCTGGGCGATGAGCAGGGTGCTCCCCGCGCTGCCCACGGCAAAGCGGTAGGCCCCGGAGCGGATCTTGCCCGGAGTGAAGGCGAGCTCCTGCGAGTTCAGCTCCGCCCCGGTGAGGACGCCCCCCGTGATCTCCGCCGCCGCCTTGACGCAGGTCAGATGCTGGCGCATGAGCCCCGGCTTCTTGCGGCCGCCCCGGATGCGGGTGATATGTACGCCCTGCCCGGTGATGGCCGCAAGGGCAAGGGAAGTCCGGAGGATCTGTCCCCCGCCTTCGCCGAAAGTTCCGTCTATTTCGATCATTTTTCTTCCTCAAAGTTCTTCTTTTTTTCTGTGCCGCCGTCCGGAAGGAGGGGCGGGAAGCCGCGCCAGCTTCCAGCATGTGGCATGCTCGTAACGCATTTTCCCCCGCCCGGGCCGGAGGAAGCACGCCAGCCCTCTAACAGTGTAGTCTACTCGTAACGTGCTTCCCCCGGGCCGCCCGGAGCGGGAAAAACGCCAGCTCTCCAACAGGGTGGTATTCTCGTAACGTATTTTCCCGCCCCGGACCTTTCCTCCTTCTCCGGGGCTGCCGCTTTTTCCCCGGAACCGGGCCGATCCCGGCCGGACACTGACCATACTGCAAAAGCCGTGCCAACTTTTCTTTTCCGCCGGAAAAAAAGTTTTTTTCGGCTCCTTCCGGGGCGGAAATTCCGTTTATTTTGCTCTTCGGAAACAAAAACCCCTTGCATTGAAAAGGAAGCTGTGCTATATTATTTTATAGGAACTATAAAAGAAGATAGAAACATGAAGATCCTCATTTCACTTCTGGGCAGTACGCTGGACGCCCACGGCCGGGGGCAGGGCCGCTGGGGCGTGTGGCGGCCCTCCGTGGCGCTGGCCATGCAGGAGGAACTGCACTTCGACCGCTACCATCTCATCTATCAGCCGGAGTTCGAAAATTTGCAGGAGGTCGTGGCGGCGGACATCCACACCTGCTCCCCCGACACCGAGGTGGTGCCGGAGCCCGTCCCCTTCGCCGACCCGTGGGACTTCGAGGAGGTCTATTCGAAACTCTACGACTTCAGTTGCAAGTACAACTTCGCCGCGGAAGATCACGACTACTACATCCACATCACCACGGGGACCCACGTGGCCCAGATCTGCCTCTTTCTGCTGAACGAATCCCACCACCTGCCGGGGCGGCTGATCCAGACCCAGCCCACCCGGCGGGACTGCGCCCGGGGCAGTTACAGGGTCATCGACCTGGACCTTTCCCGCTACGATCTGCTGGCCAAGCGCTTCGCCGAGGAGCAGACCCGGGACGCCGCCTTCCTGAAATCCGGCATCGCCACGCGGAATGAAAAGTTCAACAAACTCATCGACACCATCGAACGCGTGGCCGTGCGCTCGGCGGAGCCGATCCTCCTCACGGGGCCCACGGGCGCGGGCAAATCCCAGCTGGCCCGGCGCATCTACGAACTCAAGAAGATGAACAGCCAGCTCCGGGGGCCCTTCGTGGACGTGAACTGCGCCACGCTCCGGGGCGATCAGGCCATGAGCACCCTTTTCGGCCATAAGAAGGGGGCCTTCACCGGGGCCGCCGCCGACCGGGCGGGGCTGCTGAAGACCGCCGACGGGGGCATCCTCTTTCTGGACGAGATCGGGGAACTGGGGCTCGACGAACAGGCCATGCTGCTCCGGGCGGTGGAGGAAAAAACCTTTCTGCCCCTGGGCTCCGACCGGGAAGAAAACAGCTCCTTCCAGCTGATCTGCGGCACCAACCGGGATCTGGAAAGCGCGGTGGAAGAAGGAAAATTCCGGGCCGATCTGCTGGCCCGCATCGACCTGTGGCACTTCGCCCTGCCCGGCCTCGCCGAGCGGCGCGAGGACATCGAACCCAATCTGGACTACGAGCTGGCCCGTTTCGCGAAATCGAGCGGCAAGCACGTCACCTTCAACAAGGAGGCGAGGGCTCTGTTCCTCGAATACGCCCTCTCCCCGTCCACGCGGTGGGAGGGGAATTTCCGGGAGCTCAACGCCATGGTGCTCCGGATGGCGACCCTTTCCTCCGGGGGGCGCATCGACCTCGAAACGGTCCGGGAGGAGCTGGCGCGGAAAACGGCCGCGCCCCGAAAACAGCCGGACTTTCCCGGACTCGACGGCCTTCCCCCCGGACTCCGGGAGGGCATGGATCTCTTCGAGCTGATCCAGCTTCAAGGGGTGCTGAAAGTGTGCCGGGAAAGCCGGAATCTGGCCGACGCGGGGAAGAAACTTTTCGCCGTTTCCCGGCGGGCGCGGAAGAGCGTCAACGACTCCGACCGCCTGAGCAAGTACCTCGCCCGGTACGGCCTGACCTTTCACGACGCTTCCCGCCCGGAAGGAGGGGACGGCCGCCGGTGACGGTTTTTCTTGACTTTCGGCGGAAAACGGAGTATATTATGCGGAGAAATGTTCAACCCGTGCAGCTGGAAAATCGAACTCGGAACCGTGGATCATGAAAGAGATTGCAAGCGCTCTCCCGCCTGAAAGGCGAGGTGTTTCCGGAACATGGGCGGCTTTGTCTCCGGCGGAAAAGAAACGTGAACTCTTCCGCCGCCAGAAGGAGCTGCTGGCGACCTTTCTCGCCACCGGGGCCATCAGTCAGGCCCAGCACGACAAAAGCTTGAATTGCCTCATCGAAAAGATGGGGATCCGGGAGGATGCCGGAGAGCGCGGCGCCGAAGGTAAGGTGCGGAAATGAAAGAAAAGTTTTGCGAATGTGCCGGAGCGGGGAGCGAAACCTTTGCCGCGCTCCTCGATGATACGGCGGCGGCCTTCTTCGGCGGGCTCTCCCGGCTGGCCGACGACAAGCTTGAGCTGCTGGTCGAAGGGGGCAAGTGGCAGGGCTGCTGGAGCCAGAACTACTTCGGCATGTGCTGCGCCACGCCGCTCCTTTCGGGGAAACTGCTCGACTATCACGAAAACACCCTCGAAGCCTTTTTCGATCTGCAGGGGGACGGCCGCCGCACCGACATGAAGGGATTCACGGCTCCGGAAGGGGCTCTCCCTGAATATCTGGCCCTTTGGAACGGCTTCCCCGAGCCCCGCTACAAGAACGACGAAAGTTCCGGGCTGGCGGCGGAGTTCGATTTCTGGGTCGAGGGCAGCGCGGCAAGCGTCATTTCCCTGTGCGACCTGCTCCTCGACCGGCGGGACCGGGAAAAGACCGCCCGCTATCTGCCGGGGATCGAAAAGGCTTTGCAGTGGCTCCTGTCGCGGAAAGATCCCCGCACGGGGCTTTTGCGGGTCGGGCCCGCCGGGACGCTCATCGAACGGGCCTACGGGGCCACCTTCCGGCGCGAAGGCGTTGCGGATCCGGGGCTTCCCGCGGGGTGCGCCGTCAACACGATCCGGGCGCTGCGGCTTGCCGCCGAACTCGAACTCATGACGGGCCGGGAGGAACCGGCCGCCCGATACCGGAATGAAGCCGCCGCCCTGACGCAGGCCCTCGAGCTCCTCGTGGAGGAGGATTCTTACCTCATCAACTATCTGGACGCCGACGGACTCCGCCACGGGGTTTTGGGTGCGGAGCGCTTCAGCTACTTCGAAGGGACCGCCAACACCGACGGCGCGGCGTGGGGGATCCTTTCCCCCGGCCGGGCGCGGCGGATCCTCGTGAAGCTGAAAAATCTTTCCCCAACGCCCCTCGCCGTTTCGGTCTGGCCGGTCCATGACGACGCCCATTACAGCTACCAGAAGAACGATCCGGCCTACGGCGGCGCGGGGAGCCACTGGAACGGGGCCGCCTGGTTCAGTTCGCAGGCCCGCTATCTGCTGGGACTGCTCCGGTACGGCTTCTTCGAAGAGGCGCAGGCCGTGGGAAAGGCCATGCTGGCCGTCCACGACACGGGAACCATGCGCGACGTGATGGACGACTACGGCCGCCGGGCTCCGGGCGGGAACAACCCGGAAAAGAGCGGCACATTCTACATCGACGGCTTCGGCGCTTTCGCGGGGCTGCTGCGGGGCCTCTTCGAGGCGGAATATCTGGCTTCGGCAATAGCCCTGGCCCCCCATCTGCCCGAAAACATCACCTCTTACGTGCAGCGCGTCCCCTTCTTCTGGGGCGGCAAACGGATCTTCCCGCGGGTCACGGGGAGCGGCTCCGAGGTGCGCGGGATCCGCGTCAACGGCAAGCCCTGTGCCCCCGAGCGCCGGGAAGGCCGCTTCCTTTTCGACTGGGACAAACTCCCCGAAACGGCGGAGATCGAATTTCTGCGGGAGACCCCGCAGGCATAAAGACGACAAATCGAGGATTCGAGAATGACACTGACACAGACGAAAAAAGGATATCAGTTCAGTACCTTCAGCGGCGTTTTTCTGCCGTCGATCCTGACCATCCTCGGGGTGGTCATGTTCATGCGCCTGGGGACCATCGTGGGCGAACTGGGCGTCATAGGCGCCCTCGGCATCCTCTTCTTCGCGGAAAGCATCGCCGTGGCCACGGGGCTGTCGATCTCCTCGATCTCGACCAACACCCCCGTGCTCAGCGGGGGGCCCTACTTCCTCATCTCGCGCTCGTTGGGGCCGGAATTCGGCAGTTCCATCGGACTTACCTATTACGTCTCGCAGTCGCTGGCCGTGCCCTTCTACGTCATCGGTTTCACCGAAGCCGTGGTGACCGTGTTCCCGGCCCTCGATCCCTACCAGTTCTGGGTCAGCACGATCCCCCTCATCATTCTCTTCGGCATCGCCATGATCGGAACCGACTGGGCCATCCGCGCGCAATACGTGATCTTCACCATCCTCGGGCTGTCGATCGTCGTCATCGTCCTGGCCGCCGTCTTTTCCGGCCCCAGCGCGGAGCAGCTGCACACGAACTTGAAAGTCCTTCCCGGCAAACGGTTCGACATCCTCATCCTCGCCTCGTGGTTCGCCGTATTCTTCCCGGCCGTGACCGGATTCCTCGCCGGAGTCAACATGTCCGGGGACCTGGAGGACGCGCGCAAGTCCATCTCCAAAGGAACCCTCTGGGCCATCACCGCGGGATTCATCATCTACGCCGTCGAGATCGTGCTCTTCGGAGCCACGTGGGAACGGCACGCCCTCGTCAAAAGCGCCTACGACGTCCTCGTCAAGAACGCCCACTTCGCCTGGGTGCTGATCTTCGCCGGCATGGTCGCGGCGACCCTTTCCAGCGCCTTGGGCACGTTGATCGGAGCCCCGCGGATCCTGCAGGCCTTCGCCGCGGACAAGATCCTGCCGCCTCTCAACGTCTTTGCGAAAGGCCGGGGCAAGAACAACGATCCGCTCCTCGCCATGACGCTGACGCTGATCCTCTCGCTCGGCACCATCTGGTGGGGGACGCAGAGTCCGGGCAACACCCTGAACGCCGTGGCCGAGCTGGTGACGATGTTCACGCTCTGCACCTACGCCATCATCAACATCGCCGCCGCGGTGGAGCATTTCGCGGCCAATCCCTCCTTCCGGCCGAAATTCCACCTCTTTCACTGGACCGTCGGCTGCTACGGCGCCATAGCCTGCTTCGCCGCCGCGCTCTTCATCAATGCCTTGTGCTTCCTCGCCGCCTTCGTCGTCGTGGCGGGGCTGTTCCTCATCGTGCGCCGCCGGGCGCTGGCCAGCACCTTCGGCGACGCCAGACGCGGCTACTATTTCGAGCGCATCCGGCGGTATCTGCTCCGGCTGGATTCCATGCCCGCCGACGCAAAGAACTGGCGGCCCCAGATCCTCATTCTGGCGGGAGCCGACAAGAAGCATCAGAGCCTCATCCGCTACGGTTCACTGCTCAACAACGAACGGGGGATCCTCACCGTGGCCCGGATCATGGCTGTAGCGGCGGAAGAGGGCAGCGTGGCTCAAAAGCGCCGCCGGACCTTCCAGGAAATGCGCACGATGTCCGCGGAGATCGGCATCGACTTCTTTCCGCAGGTCATCGCCACGACGGAGGAGGGCGAATTCGACCGGGCCCTCAACATCCTGCTACAGTCCCACTCCTTCGGCCCCCTCGCCCCCAACATCGTCCTTTCCGGGTGGCCGGTCAATCAGGAACGGGTCGAGGCCTTCTGCAGCAATCTGCTGACGATCCAGCGGCTCAAGATGAACTCCCTTCTGCTCATCAATCCGTCGAACGGCGAGGAGATCGAGTCCGCGCCGCTCCAGGGGCCCATCGACATCTGGTGGCGCGGGAGGAAAAACGGTTCGCTCATGCTCATCCTGGCCCATCTGCTCGTCTGCAACCGGAGCTGGGCGAAGACGCCGATCCGGCTCATCCGCATGGCCCCGGCCGACCAGCGGGCCGAGGCGGAACAGGAGCTGCAGGCCCTTTCCGAAGAGGCCCGGATCGACGCGCAGAATCTGGTCGTGACCGATGAACGGGATTTCACCACGGCTTTCAGAAAGCACTCCGCCGACTCCTCGGTCATCTTCCTCGGCTTCATCCCGCCCCGGCCGGGCGAATTCCAGGAGTTCTACGACCGGATCGACCGGCAGCTGACCGACATGCCGACCACCTTCCTGGTGGCCTCGGCCGGCGACACCGACATCGATTCCTGACGACCGGCGGAGCGGGAGAACGCCGGAAGAGGCGTTCTTCCGCTCACTCTTTTTTCGCCCCGGCGGGATGCAGCAGGCAGTAGAAGGCCGAAAAGCACATGGCGCCCAGACCGTCGGCGAGCATGTCCTTCTGCGCGTCCCAGATATCGCCCTGGGAACCGAGAAAGGCCGCTCCGGCTTCGGGAGAAGCGCAGATCGCGTAGAGCATCTCGATTACCTCGAAGAGCGCGGCGAATCCGAACACCCCCATCACCACGAAAAATACCGTCAAGCCCCTTCCCCGGATCAGTTCGCGGCGTTCGAGGATCTCGATGACCGGAAAGGCAAAACCCCCGACACAGAAGTGACAGACCCGGTCGAAGTGGTTGCGCTGAAAACCGAATATTTCGGTTATCCAGTCGAAGGGCACGTGTTCGAAAGAATAATGCGCCCCCACGGTCTGCAGCAGGAACCAGGGGGCCATCGCCAGCCATGCGGCGGCGGAAAGCCTTCCTCCCCGCAGATACCACACCAGAATGAACGCCAGCGGTATCCAGGCGGTAAGGCTTTCGGCAAGCCAGGTGACGCGATCGAGGGGAGCCGCCGCGGCGACGAGATTTTCCAGAAGGTATATCCCCAGAAGAAGGGCGGGGACCCGGTATTCGACAGGGATCTTCATTTTTCCTTGCTTTCTCCTTGTTGATTTCCGCTCCCGCAAAAAAACCTGCCCGGAGTCGGCACAGCCGAAACGGGCAGGGAGCAAACCTGAAAATCGCGGGGGAGGGGCAGTTCAGAAACCGTCCCGCTCGCGGAAGAATTTGGCGGCCTTCCAGAGGGAGATCAGGTTGATGACCAGCAGAGCCGTCCTGAACATGATGAACAACGTGACGCCGATGATGATCCAGCAGAGGACCATGGCGGAACCGGTAAAATTGCACAGCACCGCCTGCCAGATGAGGATGCCGTAGCTGAGGAGCGTGAAAAAGGAAGAGGTCAGGCAGAACCACAGGGACCAGTGTCTGCGGCAGAGCAGCGCGATATTCCCGATGAGGCCGGAAACGCCGATCAGGACCACCGAGGCCAATTCCAGCGCGATGATGAGGTAGAGGCGGTTCCGGACGTTCGCAGGCTCGTTGGCCACGTCGAGGAGCAGAAGCGCGGCGAGCAGGAACGGCAGTTCCAGCATGCGCAAAGAGACCATGACCAGATCGACGATGCTCCAGGCGACGGTGAAAGAGGGCATCTTGAGCCGGAAGGCTCCGGGGAGAGGATCGATCATATCATACATAGTACCAACTCCACATGTTCGACGGAAAAAAAATGGAGGCGTGGACCGGAGTTGAACCGGTTTATGCGATTTTGCAGACCGCTGCCTGACCGTTTGGCTACCACGCCCTGTTGTCGATTCTTGAGCTAATATACACCCCGATCCCGAAAATTTCAAGGGCAAAGCAAGAAAAAAGAGGGAAAATATGCCTCCGGAGGGGCGTCCCCGGGCGGCCGCCGCGCCGATTTTCCCTGAAATCGAAATTTTTTCACAAAAAAACGATTCCCCGCCTAAGAAGTGAAACTGCCGATGGAAAAAGTTAATAAATAGGGAGTAACTTAAAGGCAAGCGAAACAAAGGAAATACCATGCCGAATATCGCACAAGTGATCAAGTACGAGGGGGATAACCAGACCTTCATCTGGAAGCACCCCTGCGAGGACTTCAATTCGGGGACCCAGCTCATCGTCCACGAGTCGCAGGAAGCCGTCTTCTTCATGAACGGCCAGGCGCTGGATTCTCTCGGGCCGGGGCGGCACACGCTGGAAACTCAGAACATACCCCTTGTTTCCGGACTTTTCAACCGGGTCACGGGGGATATGACCCCCTTCCATTGCGAAGTCTACTTCATCAACAAGACGGAGCAGATGGCCATCAAGTGGGGAACGAGCACCAAGATGGAGTATGTGGAACCGACTTACGGCTTTCCCATTCAGATCGGAGCCTGCGGCGAAATGTGTCTGCGCATCGAGGACGGCCGCAAGCTCCTGATCAAAGTGGTCGGCACGGAAAAAGGGATCACCCAGCAGCAGCTGGTCGAAAAGTTCCGGGCTTTTCTCATGATCAAGGTCAAGCCCTGCATCGTGACGATAATCAAGGAAAACAAGCTCAACATCTTCGAGATCGATCAGTATCTCGAAGCTATGGCTGCGACTCTCCTGGAGCCGCTTCAGGCGGATTTCATGGAGTACGGCGTAGCGCTCGAACGCTTCTTCATTACCAATATACTGAAGCCGGAAGACGACAAGAATTACCGCCGTTTCAAGGAGATCCATTTCCGGCAGTACGCGGACGTGGCCGAAGCGAAACTGCGTCAGCAGGTCGGGGTCATCGACCAGCAGACGGAAGCGCAGAAAATGGTCATCGAGGCTCAGGGCATCGCGCAGAAGCGTTCCATCGAAGGCTATACCTATCAGGATGAACGCGGCTTCGACGTGGCCGAACGGGTCGCCGGGAATCAGGCGGTGGGCCAGTTCACCAACATGGGCGTGGGCATGGGGATGATCGCGGGCGTCGGCGGCACTCTCGGCAACGCCGTGGGCGGCATGATGTCCAACACGCTGGGGCAGGCCATGACGCCGAACCCGGCGGGAACGGCTCCCGCCGCGGCCGCCGCTCCTGCCGGAGCGAAGTGCGCGAAGTGCGGCGCCGCGCTTCAGCCGAACGCGAAATTCTGTCCCGGATGCGGTGAAAAGGTCGTGCCGCCCGAAGAACCGGGCCTCGTCGTCTGTCCGAAGTGCGGGGCGAAGGTGGCAAAGGGGAAATTCTGTCTTGAATGCGGTGCGCCGCTGGCCGTCGATCTCAAGTGTCCCAACTGCGGCAAGGCTGTTCCGGCGGGAGCGAAATTCTGTCTGGAATGCGGAACGAAACTGAACTGAAAGGCTGAATACCATGAACAATCACCAGATACGCGCCATTACCGCCGGATTCGTCGCCGCCCTTGTACTGACGGCTCTGCTTCTGCTGGTCAAGTGGAGGGCTTTGACCTTCGTCGCCTACCTCTTCGCCCTGCTGGGGGTGGTCGAATTCTTCGGGACGGTCGTTTATGTCGCGGGCAGCAGCAGGCGTTCCTACCTGACCAATGCGGCCTTTCCTCCGGCCGCGAAAAGTTACGGGATTTTCAGCATTCTCTTTTCCATCGCGGCGGCGGCGCTGCAGCAGTGCGACGTCTGGACGATGCCGGTGGGCTGGTTCATTTTCGTTCACATTCTTCTGGCGGCGCTGCTGATCTGGCTGTTTCTGGCCATGCGTTCCGGGCAGGAGGAGATCGAACGTGTCGAACGGCAGGTCGAAGCGGGCACTCTTTCGTGGAGATCCATGCGGGCCGAAGCGGAAGCCGTCCGGCTCCGGGCGGAGGGGGCTTCCCTCAAGGCGGTCGCCGGCGTATGTGACGCATTCCGCTACGCGGACCCCGCGGAGTCACCCGCTCTTGCCGGGTTCGACGGGGAGATCATGGAAAATCTGATCCGTCTCGGTCAGCTGGTCGACGCCAAAGACACCGGAAAAATCGCGGACCTCTGCGTCACGCTTCAGCGTCAGATCAAGGAGCGGGGCGTGAGACTGAAGATGCTGAAGTAAGTCCTCTTCCCGACTCACGAGGAAATATATATCATGGCGCAGCTTGACATATACGAGGCAAAAAACACATCGGCCGGGGGACCGGCTCCCGACCTGGAGTCTCTCATCTTCCAGACGCAGTTTTTCATGGAAAACGAAGTCTTCGAATCTGCTCTGCAGTATTGTAACAAGATCCTGGAGCAGGATCCGAAAAACGGCGATGCCTACTGGTATCGGCTGATGGCGGAAGTGAAGAGCGCGGACGAAGCCGGACTGCCGGAAAAATTGCTTCCTCTGGCCTTGGACGGCACTCTGGAGTCCCATCCGGATTTTGCCCGTGCACGGTGTTTTGCCGGGGGCGGACTCGCCGCCCGGATCGACGAAGTCGTCCGTGAAGTCGGCAGACTGAAGGAAGAGAAGGAACGCGAGGCGGCGAAGCGTTTGCGGTTCGTTACGACGCTTTTGAAGGTGCTCAAGATCACCGGCGTCATTGCGGCGTGCGTTCTGCTTGTCGGCACCCCCGTCTACTTCTGGGCGACCGCCGATTTGTCCGCAGGCAGAGTAAGCGATGAGATCAAGGCCTGCGGGATGCCGGATCTCATGAACGACAAAAAATTCATATACTCCGGAGCCCTGATCGAAAAGGTGGACCTGGCCAAGGCGAAGGACAGGGAAAAGACCTACCGCGGCGAAGCGGTGCTGGAATTGGCCGGACGCATTTTCAGGCGGCCCGTAGAGGTCTCGTACACGAAAAAAGACGGCCGCATCATTTTCAGTTACACCATGGATCACGACTACTCGAGGCATCCTGAATTTCTGGAAGAGGACGCTCCGATATTCTTCGAACAGCTGAAGAAGTATGATGACTGGTTGACATGGGACTTCATCTCGGCGAAAAGCCCTTCGCCCGGGGTCCTCAGGATCACCGCCGGGCAGACTGTCGACGGCAACCGGGCCGAAACGGAGGTCAGGATCGAAAACGAAAACGGTCGACTTGTCTGCCGGATCATCGACGGCCGGGGATCGCCCAGGTGGTACTGCGACCGGGGACGGGACTTTCTTTCGGGCCTGAACGGCGTTGCCGTGAATCGCACCGAGGCCGCGAGATGTTTCCGCAGGGCCGCAGAGCTGGGATATGTCGCGGCTCAATACGAATTGGGAAATTGCTACTACAAAGGCGACGGAGTTGCCGTTGATTTTGCGGAAGCGGTGAAGTGGTTCCGTAAAGCCGCGGAAAGGGAAATCGCTCCCGCCCGGGCAGTTTTGGGCGAGTGTTACGCCAAAGGCCGCGGTGTTGCCCGGGACCCCGTCGAAGCGGTGAAGTGGTTCCGCAAAGCCGCGGAGCAGAATTTTGCCCCCGCGCAGTTCGATTTGGGAGTTTGCTGCCACCGTGGCCGCGGTGTTGCCCGGGACCCCGTCGAAGCGGTGAAGTGGTTCCGCAAAGCCGCGGAGCAGGAACATGCCGGGGCTCAGTACGAATTGGGAAAATGTTACGCGATTGGCGACGGTGTTGACAAAGATCTTGCAGAAGCGGTGAAATGGTACCGCAAAGCCGCGGAGCAGGGAGAGGCCAAGGCGCAATTCAAATTGGGAGCTTGCTGCTACAATGGTGACGGCATTGACAGGGACCACGCAGAAGCTGCAAAGTGGTTCCGCAAAGCTGCGGAGCTGGGACACGCCGGGGCGCAGTATAATTTGGGAATTTGCGTCTACAATGGCGACGGCCTTGCAAAAGACGAGACGGAAGCTGTGAAGTGGTTCCGCAAAGCCGCGGAGCAGGGACATGCCGGGGCGCAGACACATTTGGGATATTGTTACAATAATGGCCGTGGCGTTGCCACAGATCCTGCGGAAGCCGTGAAGTGGTACCGCAAAGCCGCGGAGCAGGGGTTTGCCGGGGCGCAGTTCAATATGGGATATTGTTACAATAACGGCCGTGGCGTTGCCATAGATCCTGCGGAAGCCGTGAAGTGGTACCGCAAAGCCGCGGAGCAGGGGTTTGCCGCGGCGCAGTTCAATATGGGACTTTCTTACGAAAATGGTCGCGGCGTTTACAAAGATCCTGCGGAAGCCGTGAAGTGGTACCGCAAAGCCGCGGAGCAGGGACATGCCGGGGCAAAGGCGCGTTTGCGCGGCGCGGAACAGATGTTTGCCGCCGAAAGGGGGGATGCCGAAACGCAGTACAGATTGGGGAAAAGCTGCGAGGATGACCGAGACTTTGCGGGAGCCGTGAAATGGTACCGCAAAGCCGCGGAGCAGGGACATGCCGGGGCAAAGACGCGTTTGAGCATCGCAGAATCCTTTTCGGAAGCCGAACAGGGAGATGTCAGGGCGCAAAATAAATTGGGGATGCTTTACGCTGAAGGTCGCGGCGTTGACGAAGACCATGCGGAAGCCGTGAAGTGGTTCCGCAAGGCCGCAGAGCAGGGGTTTGCCGCGGCGCAGTTCAATATGGGTTTCTGTTACGAAAATGGCCGCGGCGTTTATAAAGACCTTACGGAAGCCGTGAAATGGTACCGCAAAGCCGCGGCGCAGGGACATTCCAAGGCAAGGGAATACCTGAGTTTTCTGGAAAACGTTTTTGCTGCCGAAAAGGGGGATACCGAAGCTCAATACAAAGTGGGGAATTACTATTTCAGTAGAAACAACTTCAGCGAAGCGGCGGAGTGGTACCGCAAAGCCGCGGAGCAGGGACATTCCAAGGCGCGAACCAGATTGGGAGATTGTTACTACAATAAAGGAGAGTATTTCTATAACCGAGGATATTACAGTGAAGCGGTAGATTGGTACCGCCGGGCCGCGGAGCTGGAACATAGCGGCGCGGAATTCAAATTGGGACTTTGTTACGAGACCGGCCGCGGCGTTGCCAGGGATTACTACCTGGCGGTGAAGTGGTACGCAAAAAGCCGCAGCAAGACGGCCGGAGGCAAATAGACCGGCAAACGGTTCCGGAACCTGAAAGTGAAAATTCGGATGCAGATAAACTCCGAAGGAGAAGAAAAAAATGGCAGAATTTGAAGCAAAGTGTCCGCACTGCGGCGCCGAATTGAAAATGCAGGACGAATGGGTCGGGCTGGAGGCCGAATGTCCGAACTGCAAACAGCATTTCACGATCGCCCCGCCCTCCGAGCCCCAAAGTTCCGCAGCCGATGCGGCGGAGTCCCGGCCGTCCGCAGAGCCCCCCTCTTCGAAATTGTCGGAATTCAAATCCTTTTTCGGTTCCCCATCCCCGGACGGAAAACAGTCGGAAAAAACGGAATCGAAATTCCTTTTTACCTGTCCGAACTGCGGACGGAAGATCAAGGCCCTCGAGAGCTGGCGCGGCAGGGTGGTCGAGTGTCCGCACTGCCAAAAGGCCGTCACAATCGAAGATCGGCACGAAGTTTCCGGGAATAATTCTCCCCGGAAAGCCTCCCCGCCGCCCCCGCCGCCCAACACGCCGCCGGGTTTTGAGCCCTTGTCCGGTCACGTGAAAAACGAGGAGGTAGACGATCTGCCCATCCCGGATCCCGGTATGACGTCGCTGCCCCCAATTACCTCCTCCTCTATCACAAAGTCCGGTTATTGTTTCCTGGCAGGTTTGACTTTACTGTTGGGAGTGCTGAGTGTCGTGGCTTGGCAAATAGAGAAGGAAGGGAAGGTATTGACGAGATGCCTTTTAACAATTTTCTGCATCATGGTCGTATTTTGGTTTTTTTTGGGAGTTATAGCGCTGCGTGACCGATTACGACAAAAAGAGATGGCTTCTGTATTGCTGCCCAAAAGGCTGCTTGTCAAAATATTATTTTCCGACTTCGATCCAATGGAATATCCAAGCGCGTTTTTATCGTCCATCTGTGATGAGGTTCAGAGAATGGATTGCGAGTACCTCAAAAAACTGAGTGTTCTGCGCCGTTTCGGCAAAGATAAATCCCAGCTTGTTTCCGCCCCGGCGACCCTTTTTGCTCCGGCTTTCGACGGGGTTCCCGATCTTGCCGAATTCAAGGTGCAGATATGCGAGGATGATATGATCTACCGCTACAATCTCGAAGCTGTCACAAAAATATACACCTTCGAGGATCAGCTCTTCATCTATACCGGGATATGGGACTACCACCTGGGAAGAATGCTGTTCGAAAAGACTGAAGCCTTCTTTTTCAAGGACATTACCGACATCCAGACCCAAAGCAATTACGAGATTGATGAAAAAAAACATGTGGTGTACAAGGAGTCGGAAAGTTTCACATTGACCTCATCTTCCGGCAATTCCATCAGCCTCACCCTCGGATTCGATGAGGCGATCGCCGCCAGCGGCGCGACCTACACCCGCCGCAGCGACAACGAAAAAATCGTCCACGCCATCCGCAAGATGGTCGAGGAAAAGAAGGCCGCAATCCATGAGTAAGATCCAGTGTCTGAACTGCGGAGGCATGGCCGAAGTGGGGAACGCCCTTTCCGGCGAATGTCCCTACTGCGGCTGCCGGGTGGAATACCGCCGGGCCTCCTCGTTCAACGGCGTCGAAAAAAGCGATCTGGGGCAGCTGCGGAGCCTTTTCGAATCCGCGGGCGCAAAAAGCGCCGGAGAGGGGAAAGCTCCACAGGAAAAAAACGAACTCGCCATCGCCCTCTGTTATCTCCTCGCCGGGAATTTCGTCCTCGCCAAAAAGAAACTTGCCGCCCTCATCGAAAACGATCCGGGTTCCGCAGAGCCCTATTACTACTACACGCTGACACTCATCGGCGGCAGAGCCCTTTCGGCCATCACCATGCGCGAGGCAAAAGCGATCACCGGCTATCTGCAGACCGCCATGATGCTGGACGGAAACTTCGTCTTTCCGAAACTCCTCTACGCGCTGCTCTGCATCGAGTATTACGAAGGCAACGACCTGCTCTCCCCCGCCGACGGCCGGCAGATGCTGGCGGAACTTTACGAAACCGAAGTGGATCAGAAGGAACTCGAGCTCTTCAAATCTCTGGTCGCGACGAAATCGGTCTGAATCGAAACGATGCTTCCTTTTCACCGTTTGCTTTTTGAACTTCCGGTGTTATATTATACGAATCCATCAGATTTCGAGGCGGATCTTGTCGGTGTATCTCAAAAGCGGAGATGAGTTTTCCGGCTGCAGGATCCTTTCCCGGTGCGGGAAAGGATCCTTCGGCGTCGCCTACCTCGCCGAAAATCCCGTCGGCGGCCGCATCGTCATCAAGATCGTCGGCGCCTTCGGGGCCTCTTCGCGGGAACTCCGGGGCGTCCGGAATTACATGCAGGTCTCGGGGACCCATCCCAATCTGCTCCAGGTCTTCCACGTGGGCGACCTGCCCGAGGGATTTTACTACACCATGGAGGCGGCCGACGACTGCGGCAGGGACGGGGAATACCTCCCGGCCACCCTGGGCAATCTGATGCGGCAGGGCCGGAAATTCGCCCCCGCCGAGGCGGTGAAGATCACCCGGGAACTGCTGGCCGGAATCAAGGTCATACACGAGGCCGGTCTGGTCCACCGGGACATCAAACCCGACAACATCATCTTCGTGAAGGGCCGGGCCAAACTCAGCGACCCCGGACTGGTCATCGAAACGGGCGAAAGCGCCACCTTCGCCGGATCCCCCGGCTTCATCCCGCCGGAACTTTTCGACGGGAATCGGCCCCAGGACAGCCGGAGCGACCTCTACGCCATCGGCAAGGTCTTCTACTGCATGGTCACGGGCAGCAGCCCCGGAAAATATCCGGAACTGCCCCCCGACATGCCCTTCGAGGTGTGCCGTCAGCTCTTCCCCACCCTCTCCCGGGTGTGCAACCGGGACCCCGCCAAACGCTTCCGCTCCGCCGACGAATTTCTGGCCTCGCTGCCGGAAGAACTGAAAGCCCCCCGCCTCTGGGAACGGTTCTGCTCCGGACTCCGGGACCGGCGGGCCCCCGGGGCGAAACGCTTCAGGATCTTCGCCGGGATCGTCCTCCTGCTCTTCTGCGCCGGACTTTCCGCCGCCGCCGGGCTGAAGCTCCGCCGCGACGCCGCCGAACGGCGGGATGCCGCCTGCCTCGCCGAGACGGCGGCGTTTCTCAACATCAACCGGGAACGGCCGCAGCTCATCGGCTTCCAGCTTCAGCTCTGCCTGCCGGAAAAACTCCCCGAATACACCCGGCTGCGCCGGAAACTCGACGCCGCCCGGGAACATACCGATCTTCCCGCCGCCGCGGAAAGCTGCCGCCTGCTCCTGAAGCTCCTCGGGAACGCCGCGGAAAAACGCCTGCCGGTCATCCCGGAAAAGAAAGGTTCTTTCGCGGAGGATTTCAGATCCGGCGGCGCCGCCCGGGGATTCCTCTCCACGCCGCTGTGGGAATATCTCCCCGCCGAACGGCGTCAGGCCTACACCCGAAAACTGATCGCCTTCGAGAGAAAACTCTACATGGGCTGGGGCGGTCCCCGATGCGACCAGGATTGGGACGCCCCCCAGGATTACCACAGGCCCCTGGTCTTCGTCCCTCCGGGCGCGGTGAAAATGTCCCACAACGGCAAGATCGTCAGGATCCCCTATCACTTCTGGATCTGCAAAAACGAGGCCTCCCACGCGATTTTCACCTGGGTACTGAAAATCGCCCCTCAGTATTCCCCCTTCCCCAACACGCCCCTCGAAAGGGCCTCGTGGAACGACATCCTCTACTTCTGCTTCCGGCAGACCCTGAACATGAAGAACAACGGTCTTCTGCCCCCGGGATACATCGTCCGGCCCCCCACCGAGGCGGAATGGGAATACGCCGCCGGCAACGCCTGGCTGGGACCGGACACCTCGCCCCTCGAAGAACGGGCCGTCATCAAAAGCAACTCCGGCAACCGCACCCATCCCTCCGGATCGAAACGCCCCAGCAAACTGAGGCTGAACGACATGTACGGCAATGTGGCCGAACTCTGTCTGCCGCTGGAGCCCACGAAGATGCAGAATTCGGTCGTCTATCTGGGGGGCTCCTTCAAAAGCACTCCGGCAGAGTGTTACCAGCGGGGCGAATATCTGAAGTATCAGTTTATCCCCTACACCATCGGGTTCCGCATGGTCGTGGGCCCGGGGGATATGAGCTACTTCGACAGGCATTTCTTCCTCAGCGGGCCCACTCAGACGAAGGCCCGGGGCAAGGTCTACGAGCTCATCGGCGGCAATCTGAGCTGTTTCACCTTTCAGAAATCTCTTGACCTCTCCCGGCTGCTGGGCGGCCGCCTGGCGGAATTCGAGGATCTGGAACATCTGGACCGCGTCAGGGAGGCCATCCCCCTGGCGGCGGACGGCTGGGGGTGCTTCGTGGGCGGCCGAAAGATCGACGGCAAGTGGCGCTGGCTCAGCAGCGGCCGGGAGATCACCTTCGGCAATTGGCGGCGTTCCCGGGACGATGAGGGGAAAGAGTACCTGACGCTCCGGTTCCGCCGCGCCTGGAAGCCGGAAAAAGATTTCCGGGCCGCCATCTTTCTCTGCGAATGGGACGAAAAGGATTTTCCCCGCCGCAACGAGCAGCTCGAATCGGGTAAAAAACTCCCCGGCGAACTGACGCGCTTTTCGGTGGGGGACAGGCGGTTCATGCTCATCGACTCCGGCATGCCGTGGAACGCGGCGTACCGTTTCTGCGAGCTGCTGGGCGGCCGCCTCGCCTGCCTCGAAACGCCCGGACTCCGGGCCGCCGTCGTCAAAAAACTTGAGCCCTTCAAGAACATGAGCATCATGCTCGGCGGCTACGCCAAGCGGGAAAAATGGTACTGGGTCTCGGGGGGGGAGATCGAGTTCGGACTGAAAGCCGACATCACTGTCGCCGTCCCCAGCGTGAACCGGAACTTCCTCACCCTCAGGAAAGGGGAGTTCCACAACAGCCAGTTCGGCCGCGCCTTCCTGTGCGAATGGCCCGGACATCCGGAGCAGACCGGGCCCGCTCCGGCGCGGGGATCTACTCCTTCTTCCGCCGGGCCAGTTCCGCCTCGTCCAGTTCCCGGCACTCGGCGATGAAGGCCTTGAGCCGTTCCATGCAGCGGAACCTCATGCCGTAGATCGTATTGGGCCTTTTTCCGGTGATGGCGGCGACCTCCTTCACCGTGCGGTGCTGGAAGGTCAGCAGATGAAAGGCCATATAGGTCACGGTGTCCACATTGGCGCGCAGGTCTTCGAGGGCTTTTTCGATCAGATAATCGCGCCATTCGTTCATACATTCGGCGTCCACGTATTCCGGATAATCGCAGACCTCGGGAGCCTGCGCGTGTCTCCGGTTGGCCCGGTGCATTTTCAGCGAGATGAAATCGGCGATGCGGTTCAAATAGGAACGGAACCGGCCCCTTTCCGGCGTGTAGATGAAATCGGCCATCTTCTGCCAGAAGACCACCATCACCTCGGTCATCAGGTCCTGACATTCCTCGGGACTCAGCCCCTGCCGCCGGCCCGCCATGCGGATCATGTTCACATACTTGCAGTAAAATTCGTTCCAGGCCTTTTCATCGCCCTCCCGCACTCTCTGCAGCAGGGCCTTGTTCGTCGTGCCCGGCGTCGAAGGAAAGGCGCTTCTTGAATTTTTCAACGACATAAACTGAAACGAACTCCGCAACGATGGATCCCGATTGACTCCGCGGGAAACTTTCCCGCCCGGAGCATACTATAGCACGCCGGGGGCATTTTTTCAATCCGCCGCCGGGCCGGAGAACCGTAAAAATGCCGCATTTCCGCCGCACATTTTTCCCGGAGGAGCCTTGTATTTTTTCGAAATGCGTGATATAATATGAACGAATACGGCGAAGTAATATGTTTTTGTCACAAATGCAAAGGTAAAGCCATGCACCGTTTGACTTGGAACAGCGGTTCGACGGACCGTTCCCTGCATGAGCTGCTGCGCACCCTGGCCGAGGAATATCCCATCGCGGAAACGGACGGCGAACCCTCCCTCGTCTTCGAGCGCGCCGCCGATCCCGAGCGGCTCAAAGTCACGATACAAGAAGGGCGGACCGTCGTCGAATACGGCAGGACCTCCATCGCCGCCCGGGGCGCGGCTTACGCGCTGGCGGGGCGGGAGTGCGATGAAAAGGTCATCTTCGAAACCTTCGGGATCCTTTTCGACTGCACCCGGGGGAATGTCCTGACCGTCGAACATTTCAAACGCTGGCTCCGGCGTCTGGCCCTCATGGGGTACAACACCGCCATGATCTACGTCAAGGACGCCTATCAGCTCCCCGGCGAGCCCTATTGGGGCTATATGCGGGGCGCTTACTCCGTCGAAGAGATGCAGGAGATCGACCGTTACGCCCGGAAACTGCAGATCGAAATGATCGCTTCGATCCAGACCCTGGGCCATGTAGAGCCCGCTCTGCGCTGGCCCGCCTACGCCAAGGTCCGGGACACCGCCGACGTGCTGCTGGTCGACGAAGAGGCCACTTATCAGCTTCTGGACAAGATGCTTTCCTTCTGGAGCACGGCCCTTTCTTCGCGGCGGATCCATCTCGGCATGGACGAGACCCACTCCCTCGGCCGGGGCAAATTTCTCGACCTCCACGGTTACGAAAAACCCTTCGACATCTACGTCCGCCACCTCAAACGCGTGTGCGATATGTGCAAAAAGTACGATTTCCGGCCCATCATCTGGCACGACATGTTCTTCAAGTATCTGGATTTTCACGCCCCCGACCTCGACACGGGCATGATCCCCCGGGAAGTCCAGGTGGCCTACTGGAACTACTACAGCCGCGACAAGCTCGCCTATGCGCAGAACTTTCCCTTCACCCAATTTACGGGCCAGAAGCTTTTCATCGCCTCCGGCATCTGGACGTGGCTGCGGCTCTGGGCGGACTACGAGCTTTCATTCGCCACGGCGGGGCCCTGCATCGACGCCTGCCGCGAAGCGGGAGCGAAGGAGTTCATCCTCACCTTGTGGGGCGACGACGGGGCCTACTGCGACTTCGACTCCGCCTTGGCGGGCCTCGCCTGGGCGGCGGACCGCTCCTTCAACGGCACGGCCGACGAAAAGCGGATAAGTTCCCTCTACCGGGCGGTCTGCAAGACCTCCTGGGAGTTGCAGATCGCCTGCGGCGACTTCTGTTACTCCTTCCGCAACTCTCAAAACGATATCCAAAAAATCCCGGCCAACGCGATCCTCTGGGACGACCCCCTGATGGGGATCGTCTGGAACGAACTGCCCTCATTCGGAGAAGACCTCCCCGCCCGGCTCATCGAACGTTACCGGCAGATAAAGGAGCGCGTAAAACCCTTCCGGGACGATATGGAAGCGGGAAGTTACGATTACGCATGGCATATCGCCGACGTGGTGATCCGGAAGCTCGAGATCAGGGGGAAACTGGTGACGGCCTACGCGGCGAGAAACGAAAATGCGCTGGCGGAGCTCGCCCGCAGGGAGATCCCGGAAATTCTGGAGGCCATCGACGGCCTGCTCCAGGCCTTCCGGACCCAGTGGCGCCGGAGTTTCAAATCCTTCGGCATGGAGCTCATGCAGATCCGCCTGGGCGGCCTCAAGGAGCGGTACAAAGAAACCGCCGCCGTCATCGAAGAACTCCTTTCGGGCAAAATCGCTCATATCGGGGAACTGGAGGTGAAACATCGGCCAAGCGGCTATATCCCCAACAAGTACGCCCTCATCGCCACGGGGGGATTTTTCATATGAAGCCGATCCGGACAGGATTCCGATAAACATCAAATCGCTGGAGGAACATCATCATGCGGAAAGTCTTTTTCCTGCTGAGCGTTTTCGCGCTCACGCTCACGGCGGTCGAGATCCCCTTCAACCGCAAACCCCTCGAAGTCACGCTGGAAACGAAAGGCGGCGGCATCTCCCGCATGGTCTGGCAGGGGCATCTTTTCAACGGGCGGGGCATTTCCCTCACGGAACGGGTGATGTCCAATACGGAAAGAGGGGGCAAACCGGCGGTGCTCAAGGAGTTTTTCCACGATCTGGAATTCACCCCCGAGTTCGTCAGCGACAACTGGAACACCAAGGTCATCCGGCTTTCCGCACGGGGCACGGGGGCCTTCGACTGGCTGCGGATCACCAAGACCTACACGCTCCACCGCAACCAGCCTTTCTTCTTCGTCAAGTACACGCTGGAAAATCTGGACTCGACTCCCCGCCCGGCGGCGCTGTGGGTCAGGACCTTTTTCCGTGATTACCAGCAGAGCGGAGCAAAAAACCTCTTCGACCAGGGCGGGGTCCGCCGCTTCTCCCATCCCGGCGACGCCAAGGGGGACGATTGGTGCACCGTCCCCTTCCGCCCCTACACCGCGGTCTGGGGCGCGGAAAGCAAAAAAGGGGTGATGATGGAGCTCCCGGTCCGGGAAACCGACGCCCTCTACAGCTGGTCTTCCCCCTCCAAGCCCGAGTCCACCATGGAATTCATCACCCGCGAGCTTACCCTGACGCCGGGCAAACCGTACACCTTCACCGTCAAGGTCACCGTGGGTGAAAAGGTCCCCGCGATGGCGGCGGCCGCCGCGAAAAAACCTCTTCCCAAGGTCGAAAAGGCGGGCACGCGTTCCATTTTGCCCCGGCTTTACGCCGCGGGCAAAAGCGTAGGCCGGTTCCAGATGCGCGGCGGCAACACCGTGAAGATCCCCGAACGCTCCATCACGCTCTCCGTTCCCCGTCAGTTCCACGACTCGGTCCGCGAAGCGGTCCTCCCCGCCGACGCCGATCCTGCCCGACTCGGCGTCTACGAAGTCGCCAACGGGCGGGCGGACTACTCCCGCGAAGTGCCCTTCGCGGTGGAAAAACGCGACGGGAAAAATGTTTTGCGCTTCCCCGTCCCCGGATTCAAATCCAACTTTCTGCTGACCCGGCTGGACCCGAAAACGAGGGTCTACCGGGATAAAAACGGCAATTTCGTCAATTTCGCCGACTACAAGGTCCAAATCTGTTTCGACCGTCCCGCGCAGAAAAAATCCGATGTTTCGAAACTGAAGGAGGCCAATCTCTTCAGCAACGGCGATTTTTCCGAAGTCGACGCCAAGGGGCTCCCCGCAGGCTGGGTGCACCCACGTTACTACTGGTCCCGGAAGGTCTATTCCATGGGAAAAAGCTGCATTCAGCTCCGCCGTCCGGCGCAGGAGCCCCGCTGGGCCCAGCTTTATGAATACTTCATCCCGGAACCCGACCGGAAGTACACCTTCTCCATACGGATCCGCAACGACAATCTGATCAACGCCGTCAGCCAGGGGGCCATCGGCTTCTTCGACGTCCAGGGCAAGCCCATTCCCAAAACGGGCGTCATATTCTACAAACCGGCAAAAGGCAGCCACGACTGGAAGGAGTTCAAGGTTTCCTTCTACGCGCCGCCCAAGGCGGCCTTCGGCCGTTTCGTCATCGTGATGAACGGCCTCAAGGGACAAACCATTTCGGCCGATGACATCAGGCTCGTCCCCGAACCCTATTCGCCCGAAAGCGTGAAGCTCGTCGACCGCCTGCGGGACCAGCTCACGAGTTCCTGGTACAAGCCGCTGGATCTCATCGAACGCAACTCCCACGCGGTGGTGACGCCTCACGAAAAATGGCTTTCGCCCGCCGCCTTCACGCTGCCCGAGATCCTCTTCCTGCCCTACATCAAGGGCGAGTACGCCACCCTCGAACGGCGGGTCATCGTGGAACTTTTCCAGCGCATGACGCTGAAATACACCATGGTCCCCCTGCTCGCCAAGGTCTCCTTCATCAACGGCAGCGGCGTCATGGGCGTCTATACCGCCACGCTGCTGCCCGAGCTGGAGCCCTACACCATCGAAAGGCTCAAGGAGGCCCCGAAGTGCAATGTGATCTGGGTCTCCGAAGTGGATTTCGAGAAGAACGTGAAAGCCCCCTTCCTGAACTTCCTCCGCGAAAGGGCCCGGAACGCCAATTTGTTTTTCCTCAACTGCAAAAACGTCCCGGCGGAATTCCTGGGCAAACCCGCCCCGCTCCCGCCGGAGCTTTTCCTGATGCCCCGGACGCGGGACGTGAGCAAATGGGCCTTTGCCAAGGTGGTGCAGTTCCATGACCGAGGGAATTTCCGCAGCTGCGTCATGAACACCGGGATCCACAACCGGGTCAACAACCCCTCCGTTCCGCCCGCGGGGCTGGGGAACATCTACAACAACTATCCCGGCCGGGAGTTCCCCTACTGGGAGTTCGAATACCTGACCATGGCCAAGGCCCTGCGCCGCCTTGCCGGGGTGAAGGTCCCCGCCGTCATGACGGGATATGAGAAAGGTCTGCTCCATATCGAAGCCGCCGAAAACGTGAAACTCCAGCTGGAATACCGTTATGAAGACCTTTTCCGCCAGGTCATCGCCCGGGGGAAGATCCCGGTCGAGCTCAAGGCGGGCGGGAACAAGATCGCCCTGCCCCCGACGGGAGGCTTCGGGAACGAACTCACCGCCTACCTGAAGTTGACCGCCGGCGGGAAATATCTCGACGCCGCGGGGGTCCGGCTCATGCCCGAAAAACCCATCGCTCTCGATATCAGCTTCCCCAAAGGTAAGAAAATCCCCTTCGGGGAGGCCATGCCCGTCGAAGCCGCGGTGAAGACCCCGTGCCCCGGAGCGAAGCTCACCGTCAGGATCGAAGACGCCAACTACCGGACCGTGGCCCGCGCCGCGGGGACCGACGGAAAAGTGAAGCTGGACTTCGTGCCGAAATTCCCCCGCACCGTCCTCTACCGGGTGCTGGCTTCGCTGGAAAAAGAGGGGAAGATCCTCGCCACCGCCGAGGAGGAATTCATCTTCTCCGGCAGCAACGCCGACCCGAAGGAACTGATCTCGGTGATCTGGACCGCGGCTTCCTCCCTCAAATTCCCCCTCTACAAGGAAATGAGCGCGGACCACATCATCGTCTGGTGCCTCAACGCCCGCAATCCCGCCAAAGTCCTGCGCAACCTCGATCTGGAGCCCGTCGTCTACGGCTCGGGCACTGTGGCCCTCGGATTCAACTCGTGGCACAAATACCGGAGCGAGGTGGACCACACTTCCGAACTGAGCCCCCGTGAGCCCTGTTTTTCCGACCCCGGATTGTGGAAAAAGGCCGGGGAAAACTTCGCCAAACAGGCGAAGGACGGCCGCTTCACCGAGCAAGATCTCAAGTTCCACCTGATCGGGGATGAACAGTTCCTCGGCAGGAACGTGTGCATTTCCGAGCACTGCCTCAAGGACTTCCGCGGGAAGATGAAGGAGTACTACGGGAACATTGCCAAACTCAACGCCGCCTGGGGGACGAAGTTCGGCTCCTTCGACGAGGTGATGCCGAAGACGGCCAGGGACGTGACCGACAAGAGCAAACTCGGTCCCTTCGTGGCCCACAAGCTCTACATGACCCGGCTCTTCGCCGAAAAGTACATGGGCGGTGTGCGCCGGGAGCTGAGAAAGGCGGCCCCCTCCACCGTCATCGGCCTTTCCGGGACCGCCAACCCCGGATACCACTTCGACTGGCCGCTGGTGATGAAGCAGCTGGACTACCTGGCCTTCTATGACGGGATCCAGCGGAAGCTGGCCCATGACTTCGCCAATCCCGGCGCCCTGGGCGGCCAGTGGTACGGCGGCTACGTGGCCCCCACGCCCCACGAAGGCTACATCAACTCCTTCTTCTGGCGCGGCCTCCTTTCCGGCAACCGGCTTTCGGCCAATTTCTCCCCCCGTGCGGGCATCACGGGCGACCTGCTCAAGACGCCTCAGCTCGAATACTACACCAAACTCCTGAAGGAGGCCCGCAAAGGCGTCGCCAAGCTGGTGTTCTGCTCCAAGGAAAAACCGGTCGCGGCCATGCTCTATTCCCAGAGCAGCCTTTTCGCCATCGCCGCGACCATCGGCATCAACGAGTATGAAAACTCCCTTTCCGGCTGGCATGCGCTGCTGGGCGATCTGGGGATCGACTACAAGTTCCTCTACGCGCCCGAACTGCCGCAGACCCTGAACAACTCCTACAAGGTGCTGATCCTGCCCGGAGCCGTGGCACTCTCGGACGCCGAACTGGCGGCGATCCGCCGTTTCGCCGCCGCGGGCGGCACGGTCATCGCCGACATGAATTACGGCGTGTACAACGAACACGGGACCTTGCGCAAGGGGAAAAATGTCCCCGAGATCGCGACCTTGCAGCTGCCTGAAGGGGAATTCCGCACCGCCGACGCCAAGACGAAGCTCCATCAGGTGGAAAAGGTAGGCAAGGGGAAGATCGTCACCTGGAATCTCCTCGTCGCCGGCTACCAGCGGACGATGCTGGGCGGCATCGGCGGCGAAACGGCCAAGGACATTTCCGGCTCCGCCAAGTTCTGCACCGCGCTCCGCACACTTGCCGAAACGGAGCTGAAAAAGAGCGGTGTCACTGCCAACCGCCGTCTTACCGGCAAAGACGGAAAACCCAGACAGGCGGAAACGGTCTGGCTGGAATTCAACGGGAACTTCCTCTTCGGCATCTGGAAATTCGACCGGAGCGTTCCCGTCCTCGATCCGGCTTCGGGGGAACCCGTCACCGTCACGCTGCCCCTGAAAGGCCACATCTACGATGTGCGCGCGCACCGCTATCTGGGATTCGGAGACAAGTTCACCTATCAGCTCCATCCCGGCGGGGCGGGGGTTTTCGCCGTGCTGCCGCAAAAACCCGGCGCTCTCGCGCTGCAGGCCCCGAAGGAACTCGCACGGGGTGAAAGTCTCGGCTTCTCCGTCTCGCTGCCGGGAACCGGCCGGGTCTTCCACTGCGAACTTCTGGACCCGGCGGGGAAGTGCCGCGTTCAGCGCAACCTGAGCGCTCCGGAAGGGAAGGCCTCAGGGGAGTTCCAAATCGCCTTCGACGAACCCGCGGGCAAGTGGACTTTGCGCGTCAACGACGTCGCTTCGGGCGTCGCCGGGTCGCACACCATCGCGGTCAAGTAGGACGTTTTCAGCGGGCGGTTTCGACGCCCGTGCAGCGGGCGGAGAGGGTGTCGATATCCCGCTGGAAGGCTTCCTTTTCCCACGGATAGTGGATATCGACGCGCGCTCCGCCGCGGATCACCGACTCCACGGCGTAGATGCCGGGCAGGGTCATGCGGAGTCCGTCCCGGAGCGACACGGGCATGTCCGGCGCGTTGTTCCGGAGCGCTTCGATGAAGATCAGCCACAGATAGGTGTCCGCCCCGCCGTGGCCGAAGGTCCCGGTGAACTTGTACCGTTTCTTGACCTCCCGCGTGAAGGGGGAAAAGGAAACGGGCAGCTCCACGATGTTTTCCGCTCCGGTAAGTCCGGTGGTGCTGAAGGTGGTCCGCTCGGGGTATTTTTCCCCCCGGTGGGAAAGGTGCTCGAAACAGCCCGCCGTGCCGAAGACCCGGAAGGAGTGGAGCCCCGAACGGCAGTTGTTGATGTAGGAGTTGGTCATCCGCACCGTGACCTGAGAAGGGGTCTGGAACAGCGCGCAGGTGTAGTCGTGAGCGTAGGGCAGGTCCGTCATGTGGCTGCCCGAGGAAATGCAGACGACGCTGGTCAACTCCTCATCCAGGATGGAAAGCAGAGGCCCCAGGGAGTGGGTGGAGTAGGAGCAGGGCACCGATCCGAAAGGTTTCGCGGGTTTCCGCCACGGGGTCTCCTCCCAGAGCTCCCGGCAGTCGTGGATGTATTCCGCCTCAAGGGCGTAGGGCTTGCCCAGCAAGCCCTTGCGCCAAAGGTCCTGCATGGCGTGGACGAAGCCCCAGCCCATGGTGGTGGCGCCGGTCATGAGTTTGGCTTCCGAAGCCTGATGGGCGGCCCACAGCTCCCGAGCCTCCACCAGATTCCGCACCGAGGGGATGTCGGAAAAGACGTGGATGTTCCGGGCCAGGGCCTTGATGCAGAAATCGGTGTGGCAGGTGGCGGGGGTTTCCACCATAACGATGTCCGGCGCGGCCTTTTCCAGCATTTCGTCGTAATCCTCGAAAAAGGTCACTTCGGGCATCTCCTCGGCAAGAGGAGTGCTCAAGGCGTTGTTCCGGTAGATGGGCTTGAACCAGAGATCCGGATCGAGGTCACAGGCGGCCACGCCTTTGACGCCGTCGATGTGCCGGCATACCTCCTTGAACATGGCCCGGCCCCGATGGCCCAGACCCACGACCGCCAGACGGAACTCCTTCATCCGATGCCTCCTTTCATATGCACGGAAGGAAAAAAAATCCCCGTCCCCGGCAGAGGGGGACAGGGATCTTCTTTTTTTGCATTTACCGCCCGAGACGGGCTTTCAGAAAATCCACCGCCAGCTGGATGTCGGCCTTGGGCGTTTCCCCCACTTCGCGTTCGATGGTGAGGAATCCGTCGTAACCGATCTTCTTCAGCGTACGGAAATAGCCGTCCCAGTTCACATCGCCCTGGCCCAGGGGAACTTCCAGATAGGCCCGGCCCAGTTTCGCGGCGTCGTAGCCGGGGGTCAGGTCCGAAAGCTCGAGAGTGCCGTACTCGTTGGCGGGATTGCAGGGGCGGAAGTTCTTCCCGTCCTTGGCGTGGGTGTGGACGATCCACTTGCCCAGCACGTCGGCGGCCTTTTCCGCGTCATCCCGGACCACCATGGCCAGATTGGCGGGGTCGAAGTTGACGCCGACGCCGTCGCTGCCGATGTCTTCGATGTAGTGTCTCAGCCGCACCGCGGGCTCAGGACCGGTCTCGATGGCCAGCTTGACTCCGCACTTGGCGGCGTATTCACCCACCACGCGGGCGGTCCTGACCATCTCCTGATAGACGGGAGAGTCGTCCTTGGTGGGGACCACGCCCACGTGGGTGGTCATGACTTTGGTATCGAATTCGCAGCAGGCGTCGATGATTTTCCTGCTCAGTTCGATGCGCTTGGGATTGCCTTCTTTGTCCTGGAAGCCGTGGCCGCCCAGGTCACCGCAGATGGAGGAAACTTCCATCCCGAGGTCCCGGATGAACTTGAGCAGTTCTTTCCGCTTGGCGGAACTCATGTCGATGAGGGAGTCATGGGACCTGTGGCAGGCGTAGATCTGGACGCCTTCGATGCCCATGGCCGCCGCGGAACGCAACGCGGTATGCAGTTCCTCGCAGAAGGATTCGACGATAACACCGATTTTCATTTTTTTCTTTTTCCTTATCGGATCTTACTTGATGGTGACCTCTTTGCCCGCTTCGGCGGAACGGTAGATGCCGTCGAGCATCTTCTGGACGCCCAGACCGGCCTCGCCGGAAGCGCCCAGGGGCGTGTTGTTCAGGCAGCCCTGGACCCAGTTCGAAAGCTTCCGCTGGAACATGACGAGCCAGTCGTCGGCAGGCATGTAGGCGGGCTTCATGTTGACCATCATATCGTGCTCGTCGGTATAGATGGCCGTATCTTCCCAAGAGCAGCCGCCCTTGGTCCCCATGGCGGTGAAGTTGAAGATGTCGGTCTGGGGAATGTGGGCCGCGAAACTGGATTCGATCTGCAGGATGGCTCCGTTTTCGAAACGGATCTGACCGATGGCCAGGTCTTCCACGGTGTAGGTCTTGTAGTCCCAGTTGGGCCAGGCGTTGCGGATCTTGCTGGGCTTGTTGCCGAGATAGGTCCAGCAGTTGCCGCTGGCGGCGATGGGTTTCGGAGAGCCCATGAACTCCCAGGCGCACTCGAGGATGTGGACGCCGATGTCGATCATGGGGCCGCCGCCCTGCAGTTCCTTGCGGCCGAAGACGCCCCAGTTCGGGATGCCCCGGCGGCGGAGCGCCTGGCACTTGACGAAGAGGATGTCGCCGAAACGGCCTTCGTCCCGGGCCTGGATCAGGGCCTGGGTGTTGTTCCGGTAGCGCTGCTGGAACCCGACCGAAAGCTTGACGTGGTTCTTCTTGGCGGCGGCGATCATCTTCTCGCACTCGGCAGGATTCATGGCCATGGGTTTTTCCACGATGGCATGACAGCCGGCGTTGCAGGCGTCGACCACGGGCGCGCAGTGGACGCCGTTGGGGGTGCAGACGTCGACGGCGTCGGGCTTGATCGCGGCCAGCATCTTCTTCCAATCCTTGAAGAGAGCCTTCTTCGGAATGCCCCACTGCTCATGCATCAGGTCGAGCCGGTCCTGCTTGATATCCACGCCGGCGACGATCTCGACTTCGGGAATCTCCTTGTAGGCCTTCATGTGAGTCTGGCAGATGCCGCCGCAGCCGATGATGGCCACCCGCAACTTTTTCCCCTTGTACTCGCTCTTCTTTCCTTCGATCTTGGTCGAAACGCTCTCAGCCATTTTTCAACTCCTGTTTGTGGTGGTGAGAAGGAACGCGGTGCCGGACCTGCGGAAAAATTCCGCGGAACACCCTCATCCGTTCCGTGCTTTTGATGTAAAATAGCACACATTGCGCATTTTGCAATTCCCCGCCGCAAAAAAAGTCCTTTTTTTTGTGAAATCCATTTGCATTTCCGCAAATGAAAGCTATATTCTAAGTGGAGTTGTGTCCAAACGATCTTTTCCGGCGCCTCTTCGGCGAAGAAAGCCCGGAAAGGGGGGACGCTCCGAAGCTGATTTGAATCACGGGGGGACTTCGTCGTTCGGGGTTCCCTGCGAATGGGGAAAGCGCGGCACGAAACTCGTCTTTCCGCCCCCGAAGCGGCCGGTCCGGCAAGAGGAAGATTTTTCGTTTTCCGTTGGTTTTCAAGGAATTGACGAAAGTTTTCCGGAAGTCGAAGCCCTGTTTTCGGAAGCGGAAACGCCTTTCGGCTGTGAATATCCGTGGAAGAAAGCTGTTGATAAGTTGTCGAAAGGGTGACGACAGACGGTGTCGTCGACAGCCGTCGATAGGCTGTCTTCAGCGTTGTGAACAGTCTTTTATCGTCATAACTCTTTCGTTTCGAGTGCGTTTCGCCGACTGTTAACAGAAAACGACCTGCTCTACTACTGCTTATCTATATGTAATTACTGTATGGGAAGCAGTAAAGAAGCCGCGTTCGGACCGAAGAAGCGTCCGGAGCAGAACGGAAGCGCCGGGCGAGGAAATGCGGTCGGAGATCGCATGAGAGAGGGTGTTTCGAAGCTTTTCCCCGTCGAGATCGATTTTTTTGAACATGAAACAATAAAAGAAGGGAGCCGTCCGGGTGTTGCGGAAGTTTTTCCGCCGCAGTTCCGGGACCGGCTTTCCAAGAGAGAGGAGAACCGAAGATGAAATTCAAAGTCAATCGTGAAAAACTCAGCAAAGCGCTGCAGAAAGTGGGCGGCCTGACGGGCAGCCGCAACATCATGCCGCTTTTGAACAACGTGCTCCTGAGGGCTGAGGACAATATGCTTTACCTGACCACGTCCGACCTGGAGATGAGGATGAACACCTCCATCGAAGCCGAGGTCCAGGAGCCCGGCATCACGACCGTCCCGTCGAAGCAGCTTTCCTCGCTGACTTCGAGCATGAACGGCGCCGATGTGGAGTTCACCGTGGATGACGGCGACCACATCAACATCATCTGCGGCACGGGCAAATTCCGGCTGCTGGGGCTCCCCGGAGCGGATTATCCGGTGGAAAACGAGTTCACGCCTCAGCGCGAGGTCCGGATCCGGGAAAGCGAATTCAAAAGCCTGATCAACTCCGTTTCCTACGCCGTGAGCCAGGATGCTTCGCGCAAGGCGCTGACGGGGGTCTTCTTCAACATCGTCGACGGGACCCTCGCTCTGGTGGCCACCGACGGCAAGCGTCTGGCCATGCACGAAAAGACTCCGGAGTCCGTGACCGGCGACAACGGCAGCGCCATCGTGCCCCTCAAGGCGGTTGCCAAGGTCAGTTCGATGCTGGAAGGCGACGGTACGCTCAAGATCGCCATCGGCGACAAGTTCTGCAGCTTCGAAACGGCCGGTTTCAGCATGAGTTCCAAGCTCATCGAGGGAAATTATCCCAACTACCGTTCCGTCGTTCCGACCTCCTTCGAACAGATCATCGTGCTCCCGGTGGAGCCGCTGCTGTCGAAGGTCGAGACCGTCTCGCTGATGCTGCCCGACGCCACCTTTTCGGTCGTGCTGAAGTTCGGCGACAACCGGGTGAATATCGAAGCAGTCAGCTCGGAACTGGGCGAAGGCAGCGATTTCGTCGAAGTGCAGTTCGAGGGCGAGCCCTTCGAAGTCTCCTTCAATCCTCATTTTCTCATCGCTCCCCTCAAGAATACGGGGGCGGAAACCATCAAATTCAAGCTCAACGATCCTCTCAATCCCGTGGCTTTCGAGGCGGAAGAAGGCTTTGTCAACGTGATCATGCCCATCCGCAAGAAAGCTCCGGCTGCGCCCCAGCAGTGATAGAGTATCTCGAACTGATCGATTTCCGGAACTTCCAACGGCGGGAGTTCCGGTTTTCTTCCTCCGATCTGGTCCTGACCGGGGCCAACGGTTCGGGCAAGACTTCGGTGCTCGAGGCCCTGGGGTACTTGAGCATCCTGCGTTCCTTTCGGGGCGCGGGGACCAGGGAGCTGGTCCGGATCGGTGAAAAGGGCTTCACCCTCAAGTGCCGCCTGGCGGAAAGAGGAGTCAAGAACACCCTGCAGGTGAGCGAAGAGCTTTCCGGCCGGCGCGAGCTGTGGATCGGCGGAGAGAAGCCCGGCCGTTCCAGCGATTTCATCCGGGAATTCCGCACGGTGGCTTTCGTTCCCGAGGACCGGGAGATCGTTTCCGGTTCTTCGGGCCGCAGGCGGCGTTTTTTCGACATGCTGATCTCGAGTGTGGATCCCCTCTACCTCCGGGCCCTGTCGGATTACATGCGGGCGCTGGCTCAGCGGAACCGGGCGCTCAAGGGGTCCCGCCCCGAAACGGCGGTCCTTTTCGAGAACGAACTGGCCTCCAGGACCCCGGAGATCTGCGCCAAACGGCTCAAATACGCAAAGCTTCTGAGCGAGCAGGTGCGGGAGCTTCTCGGTCCCTCGGGAGTTTCTTTCGAGATCCGCTTCGTCTGCGGTTGTTCCATGGATGTGGAGGAGAACCTTCAGCTCCTCAAGAAGAATTTTCCGAGGGAAAAGCAGCGGGGATGCACCCTTTCCGGTCCTCAGTTGGATGAATTCGAATTCCGCTACGACGGCAAGATCATGCGGAACTTCGGTTCCACCGGGCAGAAGGGGCTCATCGCACTGCTGCTGAAATTGGCCGAATTCGGCATCGTCCGGCGCGAAAGTTCCGCCCCTTTGGCCGTCCTGGCCGATGACGTGCTGGGAGACCTGGACCGGAACAACGCCGAACTTTTTCTCGAGGTGGTGAAAGAAGCCGATCAGCGCTTTTTCACCTTTGCGGAAATACCCTCTTTCGGGGGTTTCGACGGATTCGAACGGATAACCCTTCCCTGAGCGGGAAGAAGAACGAAAGGAGCAGGTGTTGATGAAAGTATACCGTTACGAGACTTCGGGCGAGGTCTGCAGTTCCTCCATAACGGTGGGATTGAGCGACGACGGTTCGACCGTCGAAGAGGTGACCTTTCAGGGCGGCTGTCCCGGTTCCCTCGCCGCGGTGTCGAAACTCGTCAAGGGAAAAACGGTGGATGAGGCCATAGCCCTGCTGTCGGGCATTCCCTGCGGCGGCAAAAGCACCTCCTGCCCCGACCAGCTGGCCCGCATGCTCGAAAAGATAAAAATCAAGAGCTTCAAAAATTGATCTCAGGGTAAAAACACAAGGAGACGGATCATGCGTTTGTTTTCTTCGCTGCTGCTGTGCTTCGCCTCCGTCCTTGCCGCGGACGAAGGGAAGCTGGTCAATATCTGCCGCGACGCCTATGCGGGCAGAAAGACGGAAGTCCATATCAGTTCCGGCCGGCTGCTTCTCGTGCCGACCTTCGAGAATTGTTCCTACTACGTCAACCGCACACCGGCGGAACGGGGCAAACAGTGCACGCTGGAGGTCTTCTACCGAAAAAAAGGAGCGAAAGAGTGGACGAAAGCCCTGGATCCGGTCAACATGGAGCGTGAAAACGCCTGGCGCGGCTCCCTCATGCTCCTCGAAGAAAACACTCCCTATGAGTTTCTGGGCAAAGTCAAAGGCGCGGCGAAGGCGGAAATAAGAGGAAATTTCACCACCCGTTCCTCCAAGTTCAAGGTGGCTGAAACCATCGTCCTCGACAAGAACAATTTCAACGGTTACTTGAAAGAGATCAAATCGGGAAAACCCGGAGCTTACGTGCGTTATACGAGCGCTCCCGGCTTCGTCCTCGTGGCGAAAAAGGGCGGCGTGACCGCCATCGATGCCGAAAAGGTCCGCTTCGTGATCTTCGACGGCCTGACCATCAAAGCCAACGCTTCCCGTCACTGCATCAGGCTGATCGACTGTGAAGATGTGGTCGTTTCGAACTGCGACCTGAGCGGTTTCGGCCGCACTGACGGCATCAGGGACATGAAGCAGAGGGGCCGCTGGACCCACCGGGGCAAGATAACCGGCTGGGACGGCGGCATCTTCATCGGCGGCGGCAAACGGCACCTGATCGAGCGGTGTTATATCCACGATCCCCATTCCACTTCCAACAGCTGGTTCTACTCGCACCCTACCGGACCTGAAGCGATCTTCATCGACCGGAGCAGAGGCGGCACGGTGATCCGGTACAACGATCTCATAGGTTCCGATGCGAAACGGTGGAACGACGCCATCGAAACTTCCGGCAACGGCGCCATCGACGGCGGCTTCGGCCGGGATGCCGACGTTTACGGCAATCATTTCGCCTTTTCCAACGACGACAGCATCGAGATCGAAGGGGGCGAAATGAACATCCGCGTCTATTACAACCTCTTCCAGGGCTCCTATTGCGGGGTTTCCACCGGTTGCTGCCGTCTGGGGCCCTCGTATCAGTTCCGGAACGTCATTTACCGCCTCGGCGACGAGAACAACCGGTTCGGGATCCCATTCAAGAACGGCATGGGCAATCAGGGCGCCGGAGCGGTTTTTTTCATCAACAACACCGTCTGGTCTCCCGGAGTGAAGTGCAGCTTCGGCGGGTTCCACTCCAAGCCGCCCGTTTACAATCCGCCCCTCAAGGCGTGGACGCGGAACAACATCGTGAACAGTTCGGGGAGCACCTTTCCTTCGGAGTGGAAAAGATGGAATTGTCAGGCCGACAACGACCTCTTTTACGGGGCTTCCAAAGAAGTGATCGCGGTGTCGAAAAAGTTCCTGGGCGACTGGGGACAGGAAAAGAACGCCCTCTTCGCCGAACCGGGCTTCGTGGATCCGGCGGCGGGGGATCTCCGGCTCAAATCGGACTCTCCGGCCCGAAACCGGGCGGCGGCCGTTCCCGGCCTGAAAACGACCCACCTGGGGGCTTTCCAGCCGGATGGCTTGGAAATTCCCCGGCGGCCCTTCCCGGTGAAGGCCTCCCCCGCGGTGCTCAATTTCGACTGCAGGGAACCGGGAAAATCTCTCACTTTCACCCTCGAAGGCACGCAAAGCGGTTTCAAGGGGAGCTTCAAGGTCTTGCGCAACGATGATTTCTTCACGGTGACGCCTGCGTCGGGCACTCTTTCGGGCAAGGAAAAAATCCGTTTCACGGTGAAGCTCGATCCGAAAAAGATCTTCATGCCCCGCATCTGCAACGGGCTGGCGCTGGTCCGTTTTTCGGACGGCTTTTCCCGTGCGGTGACGGTGTACGCGGACTTCCGGGAAGACCCCGCGCGGAAGGCGGAAAGCCTGCGCCACGCGGTGGTGATTCCGGCCAAGTGGAACGGAAAGGGCGTATTCAAAAGCAAAGTAAAAGTGCCGCAGGACGGCAGCTATTTTCTCCTCGCCAAGGGGAAATTCACCGGGTTTGCGCCGTGCACCGTCACCGTCGGCCCGGCGAAGTCGCCGAAAAAGGCCCGGTTCATCACCCGTGACCCCGGCTTCGCCGCCGTCCGGAACGACCATCTGAGCGCCTGGTACATCTTCCTCAAGAAGGGTGAACAGGATCTCACCTTTTCGACGGTGATGAAGTGCAGCGTCAACGAATTCTATCTGACCAGGGAACCGGAGTGGTTTTTGAAATGAGCAAAAAGACGAACAAGACAGTCGAACGGGCCCGGGAGATCTTCAAGGCCGGAGCGGTCATCATCACGGCAGCGGATATAAAAGACGGTGTGATGGAGCGCGTCCAGCTCTACTTCGAAAGCGAAGGGCAGGCGGTGATGGATCTCGTCAGCAAGGACGACCTGGTCCAGAACTGGCCGGACGAGGGAGTCTACGCCTTCAATACGGACGGGATCTTCCGCAAAGTGACCATGATCGAAGGGGCGGAGGACATGTTCTTCCGGACCAACGACCTCTGCGAGGAAAAGGACGACTTCGGCCCCCTCCCCGGAGTAGCCTTCATGGAGGCCATGGAGGAGATCTCCCAGCTCAAGGTGTGACCCCAAAAAATGCCCGTCGGCCCCGTTTGAGGGGCCTCCCCCGCTTCGCGGGCCGAACGTCGGCCTCGACTCTACGCGGCACCTGTCGCTGCGCTCTCGAGTTGCCGCGGACTGCAAACTATTGCGAGCGGTATTGCCGGACCGTTGTAATTTGATTTTTTAGAGAGGTGTGCTATATTGGCGAGCCCCTTTTTTCCGGCGGCTCTTTTGTTGTGATTTGATTTTTTAGATTGTTTATAATGACTCCTTACATTTTTGATAAAATATCATTTTAAGCTGTGCCACGAAGTATAATCTTCTCTCATCTGTAGATAAGCCATGTCCGCGGTGAGCAGGTGATCTATCGATTTGCGGTAGTTCAGCAGTTTTGCCACCGCCTGACGCAATGCCTTTTTATCGCCGCTACGTGATATTCTCAGGACCTCAAAAGTGCGTTTGGCGTGTTCAAACCCCACCTGCAGAAAGCGGACTTTTTCAGAAGCATCCGGATCATTGGCAGCAGAAACTGCGGCACGCTTCAAAAGTTTTTCACCTTCGGCGAAAAATCCGGGGGAGAAAACCAGATCCGCCGCCTGCAGCCAGTTTTTGTGACCAGGGATACGGTCGGGAGTGAACTTTTTTGCATGAGCCAGAAACATTTCGACCGTCACGGCATCGGAAGTGCGTTCAAGGAATTCCACAAACTTTTTAATATCTTCCCGCGCCGGACCGAATGCGCCGTAATACTCCTCGAGCACCTGATCCACAGTAAGATCCGGACGCGCATTGAGTCTGCCGATGCAATAGTAGTTGGCACTTTGGGCTCCCCACTGTCCGATCAGACAGTCGTAGGAGACCGCCTGTGCTCCGTTATTTTTGGCATGCAGAAAAACATTTCCCAGTTTACGTCCGTAAAAAAGCGGCATATTGTGTCCGCTGTGGGTAGAATTGGGGCGCAGCAGCAGACTTGCTCCGGTATTCTTCCAGTCGTCCCAGTTTCGGCAGAACGCTTCCATCTTTTCATTTGTGAAGGGGAAATAACCCACATTCACAATGCTGATGAAGATCTTATCATTCAATTTCACATCATAGAGTCTTGAGGCGTAATTGGCGTAGGCAAAGCCGAACACCATGACATCCGGATTGATTTTACGCAATTCCTTCTGAACTTCAAGATAAAATCTGCAGTATCGGTTTGCCAGCGACGGGGAGTCGACAGTGCCTCCCCCGCCGTCAACGGCCCCGAGGGCGGGGAAACGCCGCTTCATGACCGGAATACTTGAACCGTTCCAATACGGATGCGCATCAAATTTTGCCTTTTCCTCCGGAGCATCCCAGGCACGGCATCCGGCACAGCAGCACATACCGGGAGAATCATTCTCCCCGACACTCATCCGGCCGCGGTTGAAGGGGCGTAATTTTTTGTCGTTGTATATGGCTTTATAATCTTCGGCGATCTGTTTGATCAGATTTTTGTTTGACACGCACATCGTCACATTCCTGCCGTCACGGTCACCGTCGAGCGGTCGTCTTTTTCCGTCCGGAAGCAAATTGAAAAACTCCGGATTGCTTTTACCGAAACGTTGCCAATACTTGAGGAAACTGTGTTCGGCAGCAAACTGCCGGGTGGGAAAACAAAATCTCTGCCGCCACAGCCAGCGTTGCTGTGCTTCATCAAATTTTTTCGCGTTCTTCCAGTTTTTGTAATAGACAGAGGGATGAGCTCCGCTGGCGGTGAACCGGGAAGTATTGCTCCAATGACCGCCTTTTCTCTCAAGCGGCACTTTTATCCGCGGGGCGGCATTGCGCCTGAAGGAGATCCCTGATTTTCCCGGCCAGATATAGCGGACACCCATTTCACGGTCGAGAAAATCATAAACGGCAAAAAGCGTACCGGCAGAAATGGCCAGACCGCCGTTTTTGCGGTTTTTCGCCAGAGATTCAGCAGAGTCATTTCCGATGAAAAACAATTCATTTCCGCGTCCATTTATCTGATATTCAAAATTTTTCATTCCGTCAGCGGAGATCCCGAGTTCCGCCGTTCTCCGGCAGGGGCCGAAATAAACACGGGCACTGAAATTTCCCTTCGGCAATTCATCTTCGGAAAACACCTGAAACGTTTTGCCGGTGATAAGGTTCCAGTGTTCTTTGAATTCATCCGCCGCCAACCGGGTGGTTTCAGCGGCATTGCCGGGAACGATGAGGAGCGGAGCACTCAAATCCAAAGTGCCCGGCACCGTATTTCTCACGATTTCCCGTGACTGGTTACCTGCGATATCGGAGACATCAAAACAGTAAAGTTCTCCGGTATAGACGGTGACGAACAAGGTGCCTTTATCCAGTTTTATTCCGCTTACCGGACTGCCGCTGTCCCAACTCCAGACCTTTTTCCCGGAAACAGTGTCAATGGCATAAACATTTCCGTCCATTGCTCCGCAGAAAAGCACTCTGCCGGAGCAGTCAAGACTGCCGAAAACAGACCGCAAGCGGTTCTTTCCCACCGCCGCCCGGCCGGGAGCAGGCATAAATTTCCACTTGAGTTTTCCGTTTTTAAGATCAACGGCGCAAACCCCGGAGTCTGAACTGCCGGAGTAAAGCACATCGCCGACAACAAGCGGGGTAAACCTGCCGCCCAAACCGGGAGAAAACCCAGGATATGCACGTTTTACTCTACCGGTCTTCATATCCAGTTCACATAATTGAGTTCCGTTAACGGCAAAAAGTCTGCCATTGCTGTAAACCGGAGCGGAAAAGTTGAATTTTCCTGCCTGCCACAGCAGTTTTCCGCTTGCGGCATCGACGGCGCAACGCCTGCCGGCGTCGGCTCCGATGACGCATTTCCCGGCCAGAACGTTCAACGCACCGGAGCCGCAGCGCGCCTTTTTGCCCTGCTTGTTCTTTGTGTTCCAGAGGATCTTGCCGGAATTTGCATCAAAGGCCTTCAAATGATCTCCGAAACCTGCGATCACTTTGTTTTCAAAAACGACGACACCCTGTCCGTAAAACACGCCGTTCTGCGGAGAAAAACGGTTCCGCCACTTCAAGGTGCCCCGCTCACTTTCCAGAGCGTAAACGTTTCCGTCCGCATCAGCCGCAAAAAGCGTACCGTTTTTCAGCTGCATCGAGCCGATAACGGAATTGGCGGTTTTGAAATGCCACAGCTTTTTACCGTTTTTACGGTCAAAGGCGGCAATACCGTGATATTTGCCGTTCAGCACGTCGCTGATCCCGGCATAAACTCTATTTTCATCCGCAAGCGGATCAGCTGAAATAAAACTGCCCCCCTCGCTTTTGTTTTTCCAGACCAGTCTTTTATCCTTTGCCGGGGCAGAGAAAGAAGCATCGACCAATGCATGCAGACGGCGGATTTTTCCGTCACGGTCAAATTCATAAATACCGCAGGCGGCAAACGGCATGCCGTATTTTACCGAAGAAACGCAGTAATGGCGGATACCGGCAAGCTCATAAGTTCCGCACATGTGATTATGACCGTGGATAAATGCGATGATGTCATACTTCCGCGGTTGAATGATGCCGACGGCTTCTTTCTGATCGAATACCGGAGCATGTCCGAAAAACACGATTTTCTTACCGGCGGGAAGTAAATCAAGATCTTTTTTGACCCAGCGGGAAAAATCCGCAATACTGTAGGTGACGGTTTTATCGCTGCGCTGCCCAGTTCCATCCCAAATCATCGGGACGACAACGAAATGGATGCCGTTGGAATCAAAGGAATACCACAGTGGGCCGCAGTTGGTCATATAAGCATCATCACCGGATTTACCTTTGGTGAAATCATGATTGCCGATAGTGAAATACACCGGAACGCCCATTTTTTTGAACGTGAAACGTTTTGCGGCGAACTGTAGTCCTTCCGGAGTATTGGCGGCTATATCGCCGGTATAGATCAGAAAATCCGCAGGATTTTTCCTGAGTTCACCTTCGATGACCGTCATCCAGCGCCGTTCAACGGCGATCTCGCCGTCGGAGATCTGAACAAAACGCGCCGGCCTCTGCCATTTCACCAACGGGAAATCGGCTTTTTCATTCAACGTACGGTAAAATCTGCCGTTCGCCCGGTATCCCTCGGGGACAGTTATATAAATGTGTCTGGCATCCGCAGCCGGAACAAGAGAAAAAGTGCCGTCCGCAGCGGTTTTCACGATACTTCTGCCGTCGGTCACTGCAACGCCGGAAATTCCCGGTTCGTTACTGTTGCGGACACCGTCACCGTTGGCATCGAAAAATACGGTCCCGGCTGAAACTGATACAACACAAAACAGCAGGACAATTAGGAGAAGTCTTTTTGTCATGACGCGTTTATCCTTATGTTTTCACTGATTTCCCTGCAACCCCCAGAAACGGCGGTTGAAGGGTTTGTTTTCGTCGGTATTGAAACCCGCAGCGACCAGCGCATAATCGGTATTGGCCACATGGGTATCAAGATAAAGGATGGGAATGGTCTTGCCACTACGGTGCTGGACCCGCAGTTCATTTTCGCCCCATCCGGCCTCGGCTTTGTTTTTCACCTTTACCTTGGCATTCATGTGGTAGCTCACGCCGCAATACATAATCGAACACGCCGCAAAATTTTTGACCGTATCAAGCGCATTGGGGACACTTCTTCTCCGCATGGCTTTGTCATATTTCAGGTGAAGGTCACTGCCGTGATAATAATTAAGACCGTAAGTGCTGCGGGGAAAATTGCCTATGCCGGAGTACTCTGCAGAAGGACATACCCAGTAACCATTCTTACGTTCTCCATTGTCATTACTGGTAAAGGCATTCGGTGCAAAGGTGGAAGGCTTGCCCTCACAACCGCCGAGCTGGGCATAGAAATAACCGACTGCATTGTTTTTATTGGGATCGACAGCGAAATTTACTTTGCGCGATTTTATTTTATAGTTGGCGAAGGCTTCTGCATAAAGCGTATAAGCGTGACCGAACTGCTTGAGTTTGTTCTGACAGGTGATCACACGGGCCTTTTCCCGCGCCTGCTGCAGTGCAGGCAGCAGCATCGCCGCCAGAATGGCGATGATGGCAATTACGACCAGCAATTCTATCAAAGTGAAACGGGAGGCGGAAAGCGTGTCGCAATCATCCTTGTTACGCGGACCATTCAAATCAAGTTTCAGCTCAAAGTTTTTCATTTTTCACCCTCCTGATTGTTTTTGCAAAGTTTCAAATACTGAGATGCTGCCTGAATAAAAAAGATCGTTCCGAGATCACGCACATAATAAGGCAGACGATCCGTGCCGTCCGGCGGCAGAACTTTTTCAAGGATCACTCCGCTCAAATTGGGGTCCGCGGTTTTGATAAGCTGCATAGAACAGCAGAACCGCAGTGCGCTTTCCGCCAGACGGAACCATCTTTCATCCTCGCTGTCACATCCGGCAGCCATGAAACATCTTGCGGCACACGCGGAACCGCTGGTGGCATGGCCGAAACTGTCGGTATTGAAATCACAGTATGTACCCCGGAACAGTCCGCCATCTTTGCGCAGAGCCTTCTCATACCATGCCGCGGAACGGTAAAAGAGTTCTCTGAAACGTTCATCCCCGGTCTCTTTGTAAACCTCAAGCATCGGCAGTCCCCACCAGAAAGCGTGACGCGGGTGAATGCAGCCGGTTGATTTTTTACACGGTATGAAATTCACCCAGTTGCCCGGCGGCTCTTCCAGTTTGACCAGGCTTTCAGCCGTATCCAGAGCTATTTGCCGGTATAAGGTTTTGCCGGTGAGTTTGTATCCGGTGAGAAACACCGCATCATCAAGCAGAGGACGGTTCTGTGAGGATAAGACACCAAATACAAAATCTTCACGCTCAGAGTTGTAAATATCCCTGAAGAGTCCCTTGTCCGGCATCCATGCATTTTCGGCAACCCAATCAAGCGCGGCAAGTGCCGCTGTGCGGTAACGCATATTGCCAGTGGCATCAGCAAGCATGAAAAGTCCGTCAAGCGTTTCAAGCGACGCCGAGGTGTTGATTTCATCCCCATTGACCTCTCTTGCCGGAAAAAGTCCATCCTCGCGTTGGTTAGCAAGCAGGAATCCGGCAGAAAACTCAGCATTGGAAAGCAATTCTTTCTTATCCAAAGCATCGGCAGCCATGACCAGAGCTTTCACCGCCTGTCCGGTATGCCAGTAGGGACAGCAGCAGTTCCAGGTTTTTTCCGCAGCATAGTATTCTCCGCGGATGGCTCCGCGCCACTCTCGGTAATTCATCGCCTTCCCCAGCTCCCCAACCGGAGTGTTTTCATGACAGCATCCCGGACCGGTCAACCAGCCGACAGCGGTCAGGATATGCTCTTTTAATTTGTTTTCATCCAATAAGAACTGCATGTTTCCTCCTGAAAAAATAAAACCGATTAGGAAAAAATTTGCAAAATTTTCGTAACGTGATATATTATACATCAGAGAGAAACATGATTCAATTGTATTTTTGAAGCATTTTATTGCAATAATACAACAGGAGCCGAAAATGTACGAGAGTTTTACTCTTTATTCGGGGAATCTGGAGTTTTTCGTCAGGTCGGTGGGGTGCTTCGATCTGCGTCCCGGGGCGTGTTCCCGGATCAAGCGCGCAAGTTTCGGGGAGATATTCTGGTGTATCGAAGGCTGCGGAAAATTCCGGGACGCGGAGGGAAAAAACTTCACGCTTCAACCGGAATGGGTCTGGTATTATCCGCCCGGTTCGCTTCATATCCACGGCGCCGGAAATGAACGTTTCCGCTACTGCTGGCTTACCATCGACGGTCCGTTGGCGGGAGCACTCCTCAGCGGGCTGCGTCTTTCTCCCGGTCTCACCTATGCCGGAACCTGCCCGGAGGAATACTTTTCCCGCATCGCCGCCGACGCCCGTGATCCGGGGAAAATGCCGGACATCCTCAGTAACGCCTTTTATATTCTCACCCGTATCGCCAAGGGCGGCAAGCCACGTTCCTCGCCTACCTCGATGGCTGCCGAGGCCCGTGCCCTCATCGACACCGGCTTCTGCGATCCGAAATTGAACGTGGAAAGCATCGCAGACCAGCTTTCCCGCCACAGGGTGTCGGTGGCACGGGTGTTCAAGGAAGAGTTCGGAGTCACGGTGGCTGAATATCTCCACACCCGCCGCTGTCAGGAGGCATTCCGATTGATCCGAGAGACGGAAATCCCCCTGACAGAACTTCCCGGGATGTGCGGATTTTCCTCGGTCCACTACCTCTCACGGGTAATTCGCCGTCTGACCGGACTGCCCCCCGGAGCTTTGCGCAAAAGCGCCCACGAGGGGGGGACAGCACTGAAGACAGGAGCGTTTTAGGGAGAGCGTTTGACTCAGCCCCGCAGCGGTTGGCGGCAATACAGGGCGGGCATCGGGCATTATTGGATGGAACCCGTTGGGAAATACGTAACAGATCTCCGGGTGATTGGCCCCAGCGACTTGCTGTTCGCAGTTCCAAGCGCTCCGGCAGCAGACCGTGACGACCAGAGCTATTGCCGTTATCGTGAAAACCAGTTGAATGCAGACATATGGGGGCCGCCGCCCGTTTATCCGGTTTTGCCATTTTTCCCGCGGATTTGCGGAAAGGCAGGCTCCGGAAACTAATATACAACCGCTCCGCGTGGTTTTCAAGGGCGAGAGACCTGTCTTTTTCTGGATTCGTTTGTTGGGAAAAAAAGAGCGGCCCGCTGCGGACCGCCCTTTTTGTTGGGAAGAGTTAGAAATTGTGACAGACGAGGCCGTCCCGGAGCTTGGGCTCGAACCAGGTGGACTTGGGCGGCATGATCTCGCCCGCGTCCGCGATGGCCATGAGCTGGTTCACGGTGGTGGGATACATGGAAAAAGCCACGGCATATTCGCCCGAATCCACCAGCCGCTCCAGCTCGGCCGTTCCCCGGATCCCGCCGATAAAGTCGATGTCCGGCGAAGTACGGGGATTGTCGATGCCCAGCAGGGGGCTCAGGACGTGGTTCTGCAGGATGCTCACATCCAGCTTGTCGATGACCCCCAGCATGTTCAAGTTGAAGGTGGGGATCGCCTGGAACCATTCGCCCGCGACGTAGAAATTGAAACGTCCGGGTTTTTCCACCTTGCCGCTTTCCGCCGGGGTGACGATGAACTTTTCGCCCAGCATGGTGAGGAAACTCGCAGGCGACAGATTGTTCAGACGACGCACCACCCGGTTGTAGGGCAGGATGGCCAGCTGCCGGGCCGGGAAGGCCACGGCGAGAAAGAAGTTGTAATCCTCGGTCCCCGTGTGGTGGGGATTGTGGGGAGCGCATTCGGCGGCGGTCCGGGCGGCGGCGGCGCTCCGGTGGTGGCCGTCGGCGATGTAGAAGCAGCTCACCTCTTTCTGGAACCGGACCGAAAGTTCCCGGCTGGTGTTTTCGTCGAGCCGCCACAAGGTGTGCCGGATCCCGTCCACGGCGGTGAAGTCGAAGAGAGGCTCCTTCGCGGTTTCTTCCTCGATCAGGGCATCGATCTCATCGGAGTCCTGATAGGTGAAAAAGGCCGGGCCCGTGTGGGAACGCAGCGTCATGACGTGCCGCGTCCGGTCGTCTTCCTTGTCGGCGCGGGTCTTCTCGTGCTTCTTGATGACGCCGGAGTTGTACTCGGCGGCGGAAGCCGCTCCGATGACCCCCGTCTGACTGCGGCCGTTCATCACCAGGCGGTAGACGTAGAGATGGGGTTTCTCGTCCTGCTTCAGCGGGACTTCGGCGCAGAGTCGGTCGTAGGCCTTTTTCGCCTGAGCGTAGACCCGGTCGTCGTGCAGGTCGATCCCGGGCTCCAGATCGATCTCGGGCCGGGAAACATGGAGGAAGGAAAAGGGGTTGCCCCTGGCCAGCGCCGCGGCCTCGGCCGTGTTCACCACGTCATAGGGGACCGCGGCCACCTGGGCGGCCCGCTCCGGGGGAGGCAGAATGCCTCGGAAAGGAAGAAAAATCGCCATTTTTTTACCTGTGGATTTTGTTGTGCCCTAAATTGAAAGGGGGCGTCGAAAAACCCCGATACGCCCCCAGTGTCTTCATTCGCCGTCGGCTCCGTTCTCTTCCGCGCCGCTGCCGGAATTGCCGCCGGCTTCGTCGGAAGTCTCGCCGCCCTTGCTTTCGCCTTTGGCCTTGCCTTTGGCTTTGGCTTCACCCTTGGCGGGCTTGCTCTTCTCTTCAGTCGCCTGAGACTTGGCGGCTTTGCCCCTCTTCTTGTTCTTGCCCCTGGCGGTATTTTCCTCTTCGGCGGACTGGTCCTTGCCGTCGGTCTTCTTCGGCACGTAGCCGAAAGTGCGCTTGCCGGAAGCCCGCTCACGGGCGGCCTCGTCTTCGAGGTCCTTGAGGGCCTTGGCCTGCTTTTCCCGCTCGGCCAGCCGTTCCTTTTCCCGTTCCTCGCGGCGTTTCAGACGCTCTTTCTCTTCTGCCGAAAGCCCCGCCGTGTCGGTGAGTTTCCGGGCCTCTTCCCGCGGGGTGAGGCGCAGCGAAAGCTCGATCACCAGATTGTCGCCCCGCTTGGCCTGAACGGACCCTTTGACGGACTGCGACTTGGCCACGGAGATCTTCTTGTCCTCTTCCTTTTCGGCCTTGGGCCCGATCAGCTCCTTGTCGCCGACGCGGAAAAGATTGCAGTCCACCCACTCGAAGAACTGCCTGTTCTTGAGCTTCTTGTTCCTGCTGTAACTGCCCGCGAGCGAGAAGGAGAATTCGTCGTCCGCCAGCACCTTGAAGGTCAGTTTGACCGTCTCGAAGTCCCGCTTGGGACGCAGAGTGACCACCGTGGTGCTGCCCTGCTTGTCGATCACGGCCCCGCCGCGCTTGCTGGCGCGAAGCGTGATCTTGCGGCCCTTGCCCTTGATGGTCAGCACCGCTTCGGCGCAGACATCGACGGAAAGGCAGACGAGGAGAAGCAGGGCGAGCAGGTGTCTCATTTTTGACCGAGGACCTTTCTTCCGGCGGCGAAAGCCTTGGCGTTCAGTTCAACGGCTCCGGGTTTCTTGCCGAATTTTTCGCGGACGGCGGCGTTGAAGGCCTGTTCGAAGTCCGCCTGATCGGCGGCGTCGAGCAGCCCGCGCTGTTCCAGAATCACCGACAGCACACCGATGAGCACCGAGTTCACGTACTTGGCGCTGCCCACTTCGCGGGAGGCCACGTCCACGGCGTCCACGCCGACCTTGATGACGGACTCCGGCAGATCGGCCGGGGTCACGGCGGTGTGGTCGTAGATGAGGATCCCGTCGGGCCGCAGTTCGCCGATGTACTTGTCATAGGCGGCCTGGGTGGTGGCGATGAAAAGATCGCAGTCCCGGCTGATCATGGGCGAAGGGATCCGGTTCCGGCTGACGATGACCGCGCAGCTGGCGGCGCCGCCCCGCTGTTCGGGACCGTAGGAGGGCATCCAGCTCACGTTGAAGTTCCGGAGCCGGGCCATGTTGGCCAGGGTGATCCCCAGACTCAGGATCCCCTGTCCGCCGAAGCCCGCCATCTTGATGCGCAGCTCCCGGTCGAAGATCGCGGAGGTGTTTTTCCTCACCGAACCCTGTTCCTCCATGGCCTGGGGGAAGAGCACCTTCTTGACCGTTTCCACGTCGTGGGCCGGAGGTTCCGGAACGGTCCCGGCGGGAACTTCCGCCGACCGATCCCGGAGACAGCCCAGGGGGAACTCCTTGAGCATCTGGTTCTCGATGAAGTCGTTGATCTGCTCGGCGTTCATCTTCAGATTCACCGGGCAGGGGGAAACCACTTCCACGAAGGAGAATCCCTTGCGGTCGCGCAGGTTTTCGATGGCCTTGAAGACGGCCTTGCGGGCGGCCATGATCCGCGCAGTGGTGCTGAGGGCCACCCGCTCGATGTAGACGGGGGCCGTCAGGGTATTGATCATCTCGCAGACATGAACGGGATAACCGTCGGTGAGGACGTTCCGGCCGAAAGGCGTGGTGGTGGTCTTCTGTCCCGGCAAAGTGGTGGGAGCCATCTGGCCGCCGGTCATGCCGTAGTTGGAGTTGTTGACGAAAAAGATGCTCATCTTCTCGCCCCGGTTGGCCGCCTGCAGGAATTCGTTGAAGCCGATGGCGGCGAGATCCCCGTCGCCCTGATAGGAGATGACGTAGGAGTCGGGTTTGGCCCGGCACACGCCGGTGCCCACCGCGGGCGCCCGGCCGTGAGGCACCGAGATCGCGCCCACGTTGAAGTAGTAGTAGGCGAAGACGGCGCAGCCCACGGGGACCATGAACATGGTCTTGCCCTGGATCCCGTAGTGGTCGATGGCTTCGGCCACCAGTTTGTGGAGGATGCCGTGGCCGCAGCCGGGGCAGTAATGCATGTTTTTCTTGATGGGACCCGGACGGCGTTCGAAAGGATCGAAGAACACCGGGGACCGGCCGAATTTTATCTTTTCGCTCATTTGCTCAAATCTCCTTCAGAACCTTTTTGGCCGCCGCGACCACTTCGTCGCAGCTGGGCACGTTGCCGCCCATGCGGTTGTAGAGGCGGACGGGCTTTTTACACTCGACGGCGAGCCGGATGTCTTCGATCATCTGCCCGGCGGAAAGTTCCACGCTCAAAAAGCCCTTGCACTTGCCGTTGGTCGCGATCCTCATCAGCGCGTCGGAGGGGAAGGGCCACACCATCTGCGGCCGGAGCATACCGACTTTGACGCCCTCCTTGCGGAGCTGTTCGATGGCTCCGGCAGCCACCCGCGAACAGATGCCGTAGGCCACGATGACCAGTTCGGCGTCGTCGGTGTAAAGCTCCTCGGAGCGCTGCTCCTTCGCGGTGATCTCCTGATATTTTTTCTGGAGCTTGCGGTTGACCTCTTCCAGGTCGTCGTGTTCCAGATAGATGGAGGTGAGGATGTTGGCCTTGCCGTCGACGATCCTTCCCATTCTCCAGTCGGGCTCGTAGGGCCGTTCCTCTGGCTCGGGCAGCCGGACGGACTCCATCATCTGCCCGATGACGCCGTCGGCCATGATGTAGGCCGGGATCCGGTATTTCTCGGCCAAATCGAAGGCGGTCCGGGCCATGTCGCACATTTCCTGCACGGAGTTGGGAGTCAGCACGAGGCAGTGATAACTGCCGTGGCCGCCGCCCTTGGTCAGCTGGAAGTAGTCGGCCTGTTCGGGACCGATGTTGCCCAGACCGGGGCCGCCCCGGGTGATGTCGACAATGAGCACGGGGAGCTCAAGGGCGGCGATGTAGCTCACGCCCTCCTGCTTGAGGCTGATCCCCAGCCCGGAGCTGGCGGTCATGGTGCGCTTGCCCGCGGCGGCGGCGCCCATGACCATGTTGATGGCGCCGATCTCGGATTCCGCCTGCAGGAAAGTGCGGCGGAGCAGCGGGAAAAGTTTGGCCGCGGAGTGGGCAACTTCGCTGGCCGGGGTGATGGGATAACCGAAGTAGCAGTCGCAGCCGGCAATGAGCGCCCCGTGGACCACGGCTTCGTTCCCCTTGAGCATCAGAGAATTGGTGTAGGCCATGATTATTGCTCCGTGATTTCAAGGATGGTGATGGCCCCCGGTTCGGGGCACTGATAGAAGCACGATCCGCAGCCGATGCAGTTGCCGGGCTCGGCGGCTTCGACGGCCAGATAGCCCTGCTTGTTCAGGGCGCTTCCCTGTGCGAGCAGTTTCTTGGGGCAGGCCTTGAGGCATCTGCCGCAGCCTTTGCACTCGTCAAAGGCGATCTGCACGCGGAATTTCTTTGCAGCCATTTTTCAGGATTCTCCCAAATTTGTTTTCGTGACGAAAAAGCGTCACACACTCAAGTGCTTCTCTTAATATAGCACCGAAAGGGGGCTTTTACAAGAGGCGGAGCGGCAAAACGGCGCCGTTCCGCCGGCGGTCCGGTTCACTTCGCGGCTTTTTTCGCGAAGAACTCCGCGATGACCTTGCCCACTTCCCGGAACGAAGGTTTCGGGTTCCGGTTGCCTTCCACCATGCCCTTGCGGTTGAATCCGCCCGGACGGGACTGGCAGTTGCAGGAAATGTAGGTCCGGATGTCGCAGAACTGCCACAGGAAGATCCCCGTGCAGCGTTTGGATTCGAGCACGTAACGCATGGCTTCGCTCAGGAGACTTGCCTGATACTCTTCGCTCCAGCGCATCCCGGAGTGGTTGCCGGGGATCGCCTCGGCGCCGATCTCGCTGATGAAGAGGGGCTTGTTTTTGTACTCGGGCGTCGAAGCGAAGTCGACCAGGACCTGCAGACTCTTGTACAGCCCCTCCTTGTCGAAGTACTGATCCTCGCTCCCGCCGTACCAGCAGGGATAGGTGTTGAAGGAGATGATGTCCACCAGATCCATGCAGATGTCCCTGGTCGAGCGGTTGCTGCCGAAGGTCACGGGCCGGCTGGGATCGGCCTTGTGGAGCGTCTCGATCAGCATTTTCACCAGCTCCCGGCCCTCGGGCGTTTCGCTGGCGCACTCGTTGAGGCAGCCCCACATGATGACGCAGGGATGGTTGATGCTCTTGCGGGCCATCATGGCCGTCTGGCGGATCTGCCGTTCGCGGAAGAGGGGATCGCCCACTTCGGCCCGGTTGCCCCAGCCCAGGGATTCCTCCCACACCATCATTCCGAGGCGGTCGCACATGTCGAGAAAAGCGCCGCTTTGGGGGTAGTGGCAGCCGCGGATGCAGTTGAAGCCCTGGTGTTTGAGCGTGAGCAGATCCCGCAGGCGGATCTCATCGGGGACGGCGTAGCCGAAATCCGGATGGGCGTCGTGGCGGTTGGTCCCGGCGATCTTGAGCGCCTTGCCGTTGAGGAGGAGTTTCCCTTTCGAGATGGTGATGACCCTGATCCCGAAGGTGGCGGAAAACTCCTGTTCCTTCACCTTGACGGTGACCGTGTGAAGATCGGGGGTCTCGGGGCTCCAGACCTTGGGATCCGGGACGCGGAACACGCCCTTGCCCCGGCCGTTTTTGAGCTTCAGGGTGTCGGTGAACACGCCATCATCCCAGCGCAGCGCGGCGGAGCCGAGTTTCGCGGTCTTGCCGGTCAGGACGACCGTGACTTCCACTTCGCCTTTCTTCGCGTCGAGGGGGATGACCTGCAGCGTTTCCAGTTCGATGGGCTGCACGGGGGCGATGGAAACGGGGCGGTAGATGCCGCCGTGGGCGTAGAAGTCGTAGTTGCGCCGGAAGAGGGATCCGGGGGAGTCGTCGAATTCGTTGTTGACGGCGATGATGAGTTCGTGGGGGCCGGGAGCTCCGGCGTCGAAGCGGAACTTCTCGAGCGTGAAGGGGAATTCGGTGCTGCCGATCTTCTTGCCGTCCCAGAAGAAGGCTCCCCGGAGCCCGAGGCCCTCGCTGGTGAGGATCATTTCGCCGCCGCAAGTCACCTGCCGCCGGTAGACGCCGGTGCCGCGCAGCATGCGGCACTGGGGCAGGAAATCGAAGCAACCGGGAACGGCGGCGCAGGAGTCGAAGCGGAGCTTGGAAACCTTGAGCGCGTCGAGAGGAGTTTTGAGAAAAGTAAAATCCCAGATGCCGGAGAGATCCGCGGCACTGCCGCCGACCGAGGTCGAAAGAGTGTTCATTTGTCGAGCTCCACTGTTGAGATGATGACCATGCCGGGAGCGCGAAAAACCCCGGCGCGGTATAATATACCGTCATGAAAGGACAAATGCAACAGAAAAACCGCGGAAATAAGGAATTTTCGCCGGGAGTCCCCCGAACACCGCTTCCGCGCCCCATTTTTGCGGTGAAAAGCGGCTTTTGATTTGAATTTGTTTTGCCGAAGGTGTATATTACTGCAAACTTCCGATAATGCCGATTATGAGAACTGGAGAGGTGATGCGTGACGCATTGGCTGAGCAAAAAAGAAATGACTGAAGAAGACATCAAACTTCAGTTTATTACGCCTGCCATTCAGCAAAAATGGGGCCTCGACTGCATCACGATGGAAACGAAAGTGCAGCTGACCGACGGCAAGATAAATCTCAAGGGCAATGTCGCCTTTCGGGAAGCGCCCAAAAAGGCGGACTACGTCCTGTATCTGTGTGCCAATAACCCGATCGCCGTCGTTGAAGCCAAAGACAACAATCATCCGGTTTCCTACGGCATCCAGCAGGCAAAGGAATATGCGCAGATGCTTGATGTTCCCTTCGCTTACAGTTCCAACGGCGATGCCTTCTGCGAATACGATTTTCTGACCGGGCAGGAGCGGGAGTTCGGCCTCGACGCCTTTCCGTCGAGAGAAGAATTGATTGCCCGGTATCAGCGTGAAGCCAATGCCGGAGCGGGGCTGACCCCGGAAGAGGAGCGTATCATCGCCCAGCCGTACTACTCCAGTCAGGAGACCTACCCCCCGCGGTACTACCAGCAGGTCGCGATCAACCGGACTTTGGATGCCATTGCCCGCAAACAGCAGCGGATCCTGCTGGTGATGGCGACGGGGACCGGCAAGACGTACACCGCGTTTCAAATCGTCTATCGTCTGCTGAAAAGCGGCATGAAGCGGAAGATTCTTTATCTGGCGGACCGCAACAACCTCGTGGACCAGTCCATCGAGCAGGATTTCTCGCCGCTGGAAAAGACCATTCACAAGGTCGATGTCAGCAAGGACACGCCCGCCACGGTCACGAGCTACGAAGTGTATTTTGCGCTCTACCAGCAACTGATCGGAGACAACGGCGTCAAACATTATGAGACGCTTTTCAAGCCTGAGTTTTTCGATCTCGTGATCGTGGACGAGTGCCACCGCGGCTCCGCCGCCGAAGACAGTCAATGGCGCACGATTTTGGAGTATTTCACCGGGGCGACCCAGATCGGGATGACCGCGACCCCGAAGGAAAACAAATATATCTCGAACATCGACTACTTCGGCGACCCGCTCTACTCCTACAGTTTGCGTGCGGGGATCGAAGACGGCTTTCTCGCCCCGTTTCGCGTCATCAACGTCAAGACCAACATCGGCGACGGCTGGCGGCCGGTCCAGGGGCAGCGGGATATCAACGGCGTCCTGATCGAAGACCGGATCTACAACAACAGCGACTACGATTACAACATCATCATTCAGGACCGCATCGACGAAGTCGCCAGGGAGGTCACCGCTTATCTGAAAAGCACCGACCGGATGGCGAAAACGATCGTATTCTGCGCCAACGAGGACCATGCGGAGCGGATGCGGCAGGCGCTGGTCCGGTGCAATGCCGATATGTGTCAGGCTAATGCCGACTATGTGGTCCGGATCACCGGCAGTGATGTTTACGGGAAAAAGAAATTGAAGCCCTTCATTTCCGTAGGGGCGAAATACCCGGTGATCGCCACGACCTCGGAACTTCTTTCGACCGGCTCCGACTGCAAGATGACCAAGCTCATCGTGTTGGATCAGACCATCGGCTCTATGACCAAATTCAAGCAGATCATCGGACGCGGGACCCGTATCCGGGAAAAGGATCATAAAACCCACTTCGTGGTGATGGACTTCCGGAACGTCACCCGTCTTTTTGCCGATCCCGAATGGGACGGCCCGATCGAACAGGATCCGGACTGGCCGCCGGAGCCGAAGCCGCAGCCGGACGACCCGCCGTCGAAATTGGTCGATCCTCCCGGTCCGGACGACCCGCCGCCGAAACCGGAAAAGCCCATCGTTGATGCCAATGGCTGCCGTGTAAGGATCATCAACAAAACTGTTTCCGTTTACGACACCGCCGGCAAGCTGCTCCGGCAGGAAGACATCATCGACTACACCCGTTCCAACATCGTCGGAGAATACGCTTCGCTGGCCAATTTCATCAGCCGGTGGACTCAGGAGGAGAAAAAGGAGAAGATACGTGACCTGCTGCTGGAGCGCGGCATCGACCTGGATGAGATGAAGAAGGAAAAGGGCATGGAAAACGTCGACGACTTCGACTTCATCTGCCATGTCGCTTTCGACCAGAAGCCGCTGACCCGGCGCGAGCGCGCCGACAATGTCAGAAAGCGCGATTTCCTCAGCAAATACAGCGGCGCGGCCCGGGCGGTACTGGAGGCCCTGCTGGAACACTATGCCGATGTCGGCATCTACGACATGAAGCCGATACAGGTTCTGGAGCTCGATCCCTTCAACAAGATCGGGAGCAAGGCCCGTATCGCCCAACTGTTCGGCGGCAGGGAAGCATATCTCGACGCCTTCCGGGAACTTGAAAGAGAACTTTACGGAGTTGCGGGGTAACCCATGAGCAATATTTCCAATTTCGTCAAACGGATTCGCGACATCATGCGGAACGACTCCGGGATCAACGGGGATGCTCAGCGGATCGAGCAGATCGCGTGGATGCTGTTTCTGAAGGTCTACGATTCGAAAGAGCTGGATTGGGAGATGGATGACGAGCACTATGAATCCGTCATTCCGACGGCCTGCCGCTGGCGCAACTGGGCGCGCGACGACCGCAGCGGCAAGGCGATGACCGGGGACACTCTGCTGGATTTCGTCAACAACACCTTGTTCAAGACCTTGAAGGGACTGCCGGTCAATGCCGCGACCCCCATCCGGAAATCCATCGTCAAGACGACCTTCGAGGACGCGAACAACTACATGAAGGACGGGGTTTTGCTCCGTCAGGTGATCAACATCATCGACGAATTGGATCTGACCGATTATGAGGAAAGTCACGCCTTCGGCGAGATTTACGAATCTATCCTCCGCGAGCTGCAGAGCGCCGGCTCCGCTGGCGAATTTTACACCCCTCGCGCGGTCACGGATTTCATGGCGCAGATGATCGACCCGCAGATCGGGGAAAAAGTCGCGGACTTTGCCTGCGGGACGGGCGGATTCCTGACCAGCTGGCTGAAAGCTCTGGAGCCGAAGGCGACCGACACGACCAAGCGGCAGCTGTACGATGAATCCATTTTCGGGATCGAGAAGAAGCAGTTCCCTTACATGCTCTGCATCACCAACATGCTTCTGCACGGGATAGACACCCCGGCGATCTATCACGACAACTCCCTGACCCACGACGTCCTCGACTACCGGGAGGAAGACTGCTTCGACGTGATCCTCATGAATCCTCCTTACGGCGGCAATGAAAAGGCCGAAGTGAAAAACCATTTTCCCACCGAACTTGCCAGCAGCGAGACCGCCGATCTTTTCATGTCGGTCATCATGTACCGGCTGAAAGAGGGCGGCCGGTGCGCAGTGATTTTGCCCGACGGTTTCCTTTTCAATACGGAGCCGACCAAAGTCGCGATCAAGCGGAAGCTGCTTTCCGAATTCGATCTGCACACGGTCATCCGTATGCCGCACAGTGTTTTTTCGCCTTACACCTCCATTACGACCAACATTCTTTTCTTCGACCGCACCGGGCCGACCTCCGAAACGTGGTTTTACCGGCTCGACATGCCGGAAGGCTATAAACATTTTTCCAAGACCAAACCGATGAAACTGGAGCACTTCGCCCCGGTGGTGGAGTGGTGGCGAGACCGGCGTGAGATCGTCGAAGAGGGCTTCGACAAGGCGAAAAAATACACCGTGGCCGAACTGCAGGCGCGGAATTACGACATCGACCTCTGCAAATACCCGCACGAAGAGGAGGAAATTCTCCCGCCCGGGGAACTGATCCGGCAATATCAGGAAAAGCGGGCGAGCCTGAATGCGGCCATCGACCGGATCCTGGCCGATATCTCCAGGATCCTCGGCATCAGCCCGGATGAACTCTCCGGTGACAAACGATGACCGCGCAGCAGCTGAAAAACGCCATTCTCCAGATGGCGGTTCAGGGGAAACTCGTCCCGCAGGATCCCAATGATGAACCGGCAAGCGTCCTTCTCGAACGCATACGGGCGGAAAAGGAAGCGCTGATCAAGGCCGGGAAAATCAGGAAAGAGAAGAACCCCTCCGTCATTTTCCGAGGTCCCGATAATTTGCCTTATGAGAAAAC